>CAIKVZ010000016.1 GCA_903830985.1 uncultured beta proteobacterium | reverse complement strand
ACTTGCCTCTCAGGTCGGCCACTACCGTCTTGCCATCTACTGTCATCACGGCCTTGCGTTTGGCATCAATTTTTGCCTTTTCACTCAACTGCAAGCTGTCCAGCACGGCGTGCATGGCAGCATGCGCCTTCCGCCCCGCCCCCGGCAAGATGTCGTCCGAAGCTAGCTCGTGGGCCAGCGCCGTCAGCCGCCTTGCTGGTTTGGCCCCGCGCTGTGGACGCGTCTGCGAAGGCAGCGACTCGAACTTCTCCCACACAGCTTGAAGTGCCAGCGGATGGGGCTTCATCTCGACTGGGTTGATGAGCACGCGCCCGGGGGGCGGCGGCGCACTCTCGTCACCCTTCATCAAGGCATCGACCACTTCACCCACGGTCTTGGCGTTGAACTTGGGCAGCAGGCAATCCACCGCGTTCAGGCGATCATTACCCGGGATGCGGCGGGCCAGCGGTGAGCGCACCATGCGCCCCAGCAGCTGGGTGATATGGGTGCGGTCGGTTGCCGCCCGGAAGGACACCATTACTTCGGCACGAGGGCAGTCCCACCCGGTACTAATGGCGTCTTTCGCGATCAGCACGCGCACCCAACTCGATTCCTGCACCCGCTCCGGCGCGATGTAGGGCACATGATGGTTGCCGAACTGCTGCGTGCTGTGCTCGCCCAACACATGCGCCACGCTGCCGCTCGGCAATGCAGGCCATTGTTGATAGATGGTGTCCAGCGCGCGGCCAACGTCGTTCGGATCGGGCGTGTTGGGCACCTGCAGAACCATCAGCGGAAGAACCGTCTGCGTGTCGTCCTGCTGCTGTGCGTACCCGGCCCAAGCCTCGGTGGATGCCTTAAGCTTGTCAGTCGCACGGCGCACTAGGACAGTGTCGAAGTCGCCCACTTCAACGGGCATGTCCAGGATGATGGTGTCCTTGATCAGGCCGGACTCCTGAACCTTGGCCGCATCCACCACCACTGCCGGCAATGTGCTGCGCTGCTGTGCGCCTTCCATCGCCTTGGTGAATCGCTCGACGGTAGCGGAAATGCCCCACACTGCCGGAATGCCCGGCACGCCATGCGCGCCGTTGATGAGTCGCTGCACGATGGTGCTCTTTGCGTTCTGGTTGGCCGTGCTGGGCGTGCCCATGCCGCGGTGCGCCTCGTCCAGCACCAAGTACAGGGTCAGGCTGGGGTCTTCGATGGTATTGCGAATGGTGTCCCAGATCGTGTGGGAGCGCAGGTCAGGGCGCGTTTCCGGCAGTAGCGTGCCAGCCTTAGCTTCCAACTCGTTAGGGTCGTGGCCGCGCACCAACAGGCTGTTCTTGCCCAGCTTCTGCGTGTTCAGGAAATAGATCTTGCCGGCCTGGAACTTGGCCTGATTGAAGGTGTTTTCAACCACCACCATGTCGGTATGGCGAATGCGGTCACTGGCCTCCATCAGTCTGAACCGAGTCTGCTCGTTGAGCGACGGGTCGTCGCTGAACCAGACGACCACTGCGCCCGGGTCGGCATCGAAGTCGTACTCGTCGTCCCCGTGGAACAGCGCCTCGAAGGCGGCTGCGGCCATCACGGTCTTGCCTGCACCAGTGACGGCGGTGAGTGAGAAAGCGTGCCGGTCGGCATCCTCATGCCAGCGTTTGCGAGCCTTCTTTAAGTTGATCAAGGTATCACGCACTGCGTCGGTCTGGTAGTCCTTCAGCGTGAATTTCATCGCTCACTCCCCGTTCGTAAAGCTGAAGTTGGT
>CAIKVZ010000015.1 GCA_903830985.1 uncultured beta proteobacterium | reverse complement strand
GGTTTGCGCAGGGCTGTGTCGAGCTGCAGGATGGCGGCCTCCATGGCATCGACTGAAGCCGGGAAGGAGAGCTCGGAAAAATAAAAATAGCGCGCCACAGACGCCTCCAGCGTGCGCTCCCATTGCGGCGTGACCGCCTGCATCGCCAGCATGCGGCCCGGCAGCCAATTGTCGAACCGGGTGCCAGCTTCCGCGCCGTTGTTCAGGATGGTGTTTTTCATCGCGATCGCAATCTTCAGGCGCTCCAGGTCCGAGGCATCGTGGAGCACGATCGTGTAGTGTGTCTGCACGCCGCCTTCGGGCTGGTTCTCCTGCCACAGCAGTTTGCGCCAGGCGTCGCGGTCAGGGCAGTCCATGATCCGCACCGTCGCCAGTGGCTCGGACGCCCAGCCTCTGGCGAGCATCGAGCCGCGCCCGAACTGAAAGCGCAGCGTCACCGCCTTGCCGGGGTTGTTGCGGAAGAAACTCTCGTTCGTGCTGCCGTCGCCCAGTCGCTTGAGCAGTCCGCCGACCGATTCAGTCTTGAAGGCTGCGCCCTCGACCCCCTCGAAATAGTTCAGCAAGTCGATGTTGACTTCGTCGGCGGCCTTGAGTCGCTTGAGCATTCGGCCCATCATCCCGGAGACGAAGGCGAACTCGCCCGGCACCGTGGTGCCCGCGAACTGCGAGAAGGGCGCCACCTGTTCCATGTCGGGGTTGCGCTCGATCACCCGGTGCGCGAGCGCGCGGTAGGTCGCCAGGCGACGATTGGTGCGCAGAAACTGGCTGTCCACCAGGTCTTCTGCGCGGATGCGGTAGGACTCACGGTAGAGCATGGTGCCGGCCTGGTCGAAGCGATCGTCGTCCTTGGGCAGCTGCGCCTTGGTGGTACGAAACTCCTCCGTCAGAACGGACGGTGTCAGTACGATGATCACCTCGCGGCGGGCGTCGGCCTTGCTCGTATAGCCGAACAATTTGCCAATCAAGGGCAGATCCGCGATCCCCGGGACCTTGTCCTCCTGCAAGGTCTGGTCGCGCGAGACCAGGCCGCCGATGATCAGCGGCGTGTTGTTGGTGATGCGTGCGTAGGTCTGCACGCGGCGTTGCGAGATGGTGGGCGCGGCGGCCAGCGTGCGCCCCGATGTCGGGTCGATCAGCCGCAGGTCCTGCCCCGGCACCGGGGCTGACACCGTGGCGTCGATCAGCATGCTGATTTCGCGCCCGTCTTCAGTGATGCGCGGCCGCACGTTCAGCAGGATGCCGGTGGGCAGGTATTGGAACGAGAACGACACCCGGCCATTGCCGTCGGTCGAACTGCCGGAGTCCTTGCTGGTGGCGATCGGGATGTCGGTGCCCACTCGGATGTAGGCCTGGCGGTTGTCCAGAGTCAAGACGCTCGGTCGCGACAGGATCTCGGCCTTGTTGCGGTCGACCAGCGCGTTGACCTTGGCCATGAACTGCGTCGGATCAAAGATGGCCGCACCCGTGGCTCGGGCGAAGCTCAGCGCTGATGTGCCCGAGTTGGGCGTGAGTTGCACCAATGAACCGAGCTGCACCGCGTTGTTGCCGCTGCGGGAGTTCCACTGCACGCCCAGTTCCTCGATCGCGCCCTTGCTGACTTCCAGCACCAGGCCCTCGATGTAGACCTGGCGCGCCGGCTTGTCGATCACTTGTTCGATGGCCCGTTTGATTTTGGCAAACTGCTCGGGGTCTTCAGGGTGGCTGAGCACCAGCAACTGGGAGGTGCCCGCGGCGATGGTCGGGCTCAGCCGCCCGGGGCTGCCCGATGCTGCCGTCCCGCCCATCGAGCCGCCGCTGCCACCGCCGCCGAACTGACCGCTCTGACCGCCCTGTGAGCCGCCTGCGGCAGCGTCCGAACCGACCAGCCCGGTGCTCTGCCCGTCCGGCGTCGGCATCTTCACGACCAAGGGCAAGCGGTCGAAATCGATGGAGGTGGGTAGATTCTTGATGGACGGATAGCGGGGGCCCGTCTGCTGACCCATGCCACCCATCTGCTGCCCAAAGCCGCCCATCTGCTGGCCAAAGCCGCCCGCCTGCTGACCAAAGCCGCCCATCTGCTGGCCAAAGCCGCCCGCCTGCTGCCCCATGCCGCCCAACTGCTGCAGGCCCGGGGGCGCCGCCAGCGCTCCACCGAGCGGCGCACCGGCGAGCAGCCCGACGTCCAGACCCTTGTAGGAGTCATCCTTGGCGAGCGCGTCTTCATCGGTGATGGCCGAGTAGCCCATCGCACGCAGACCGAACAGCGCACCGTCGGCGTCGATGTAGGACAGGCTGATGACCCGTGCCTCCAGGTCGCTCAGGGGCAGGCGCGAGTGCACCTTGGCGGCCTCCTGCAGCACCCTCGTCATCAGCGGGTCGAGCACGGCTTCGGCGGCGTCGGGGTTGGGCTGCTGTCCTGCCGGGCCGGTGCGCAGGCCGCGGACGTAGAGCTTGGCCGTGCGCCGCGGGGCCATGATGTAGCCGAATTGAAGCAGGTCAACCTGGCCGCCGAGCTTGCGCATGGCCGTCGCACCCTGGCTGATCTTGGCGGGCAGCGCCGACAAGCCGGGTGCATCGACGCCCGCGCGCTTGTAGTCTTTGAGTAACTCCAGTTCCAGTATCAGGTCGTTGATGAAGTTTTTGATCTGTTGTTCGCTGAGTTTGGGCAGCGAAACGAAGCGCACCTGACCCTGCGAACCGGGCGGGGTGGCAACGGCCAGCGGATCGCCTGCGCCGGGCAGTGCCACCGCCAACGGGCTGGCGGCTGGCACGAATGCGGGCGGGGTGGCGCCGGAACTCGGCAAGCTGACCGCAATGGCGGGGCTCGGCTGGCTGCGGGCAGGCTCTTGCCATGCGCTGGCAGCCATCACGAGCAACAGGCACAGTCCGAATTTTTGCGCTGTGGCGCTGCGGGATTGTTGCGCCATGTTCAATACCTCCCGTTGTCGGAGACGCACAAATAGGTGAACGAGTACCGCCCAGCCGAGCCGACCCGTCGCCCGATATCGTTGCAGGCCGCTTCGGACTCGAAGCGTCCAAGGTGCTGGGGTGGCTGGGCAATGCCATTGACGAGGACAATGAAAATCAGGTTCCACATGGTCGTGTGCGCGTTTGCGCGTAGGGGAGCCGCTGGCGGCGATGCGAGGTTGTAACAGGTCAGTGGGCGCGAACCTTGCAAAAGCTTGCATCAAGCCTTGCGACCCATCCGATCCGATCCGAACTCAAATGTCCAATCATTCGTGGTGGCCACAATGCCCTGCAGCGACGGTGGTGGTGAACTCCGGGCCCGTCAGGAGAAACCCTTTCGCGGTCAGCAACCTGACCGTTGCGGTCATCGAGAACTTCACCTCGGGTGGATAGACCTGGATCTCGTTGGCAGAAACCAGCAGCCACTTGCGCGCGCTGAGTTGGCCGAATTTGATCGTCGTCACCGCCTGCAAGTCAGTCCCGTAGACAGAGACGGCCGTGCATGTTGACCCGCTCGGCATCGACACGCCGGTGAAGGTGGTCTGGGCCCAGGCCGGCGGCGCAGCAAGTACGGTGCACAGCGCCAGGCCGGTGGCGAAGTTGTGCCAACCGTTGGCGCGTCGCGAGAATATCTTCATCTTGTAATCCTTTTACCGGGGGGGTGTCGTTGACTGCGAGTGGCGCAGCCCTGTGGCACTGTCAGCCCTCGTTTGTACCAAAGGGCTTTGGTCGAACCTTGCAGAAGCTTGCAAAGGCTCGGCCCGGACCGCGCGGGGCGTTCCAGCCTCTACAGCCAGGAAGAGCTCGATGGAATTGCCGACAGCATGAACACACGGCCGGGCGACTTGGTCGCCGTCGGCGGTTCAAACCATCCAGCAAGTCTGCTCGGGACGATTGGCCAGATGCAGCTGGCAGGTGGTCGCAGGGGTTTGCGCCAGTAATTTGCCGCGCCGGAACACCATGAGGCGATTTGCACGCAGTCGGATCGCCTCGACCGGGTCACGTGCCTGCAACAGCACGAAGTCAGCAAAGCAGCCAGGTGACAGCCCATAAGCTTGCAATCCCAATGCCTTGGCAGCATTCACACTCACCGCTGCAAAACACTCGCGCATGGCAGACTGACTGGTCATTTGGGCCACATGCATGCCCATGTGAGCAACTTCGAGCATGTCAGCGCTGCCCAAGGCGTACCAGGGGTCCATCACGCAGTCGTGACCAAACGCAACATTGATACCGGATGCAAGCAACTCAGGCACACGTGTCATGCCACGGCGTTTCGGGTAGCTGTCTTGGCGACCTTGCAGCGTGATATTGATCAATGGATTGGCCACCACATGCAACTGGGCCTCGGCCAGTAAAGGCAATAATTTGCTGACGTAATAGTTGTCCATGCTGTGCATGGAAGTCAGGTGTGACCCGGTCACCCTGCCTTGCAGGCCCAGGCGCTGGGTTTCATAGGCCAGTGTTTCAACATGGCGCGACTGCGGGTCGTCAGACTCATCACAATGCATGTCGACCCGCAGCCCACGCTCAGCGGCCAGCTCGCACAGCAGCCTGATACTGGCCGCACCCTGCTCAGCCGTACGTTCGAAATGCGGGATACCACCAACCACATCAACGCCCCGGTCCAGCGCGCGCTTGAGATTGTTCATGTGCTGCTGCGGTCCTTGCGCGCCACGCAACAGTCCGTCTTGCGGAAACGCCACCAGTTGCAAGTCAACATAGGGCGAAACCCTGCGCTTGACCTCCAGCAGGGCGTCGACGGCAAGCAAGCGTTCGTCACACACGTCGACGTGGCTGCGTATCGCCAGCAAGCCTTTCGCGACCGCCCAGTCGCAGTAGGTCATGGCGCGTTCGACCAGGGCTTGCTGTGTTAGTTCAGGCTTGAGTTCGCCCCACACCGCGATGCCCTCCAACAACGTGCCGGACTGGTTGACGCGCGGCAGTCCGTAGCTCAGCGTGGCATCCATGTGAAAGTGGGCGTCCACAAATGGCGGACACAAAAGCATGCCCTGGGCATCTATGAGCTGGTGCGCGCTTGCCGTCAGCGATGAGCTGACTTCAACGATCTTGCCCTCTTGTACCGCCACAGCCATGCGCTCGCGCCCGTCGGGCAGGGTCGCGTTTTGAATCAAGAGATCAAGCATAAAGAAGGGTCCTGTTCTCTGGCGGGCTACTGTGGAAAGCACTTATAGCTTGTTCCGATACCTCTGTGTCGACCTACCCTTAGGCGGAATACACCGTAGACGCCGTGTTGCCGCCTCGACCGGTCCAATTGGTATGAAAATACGCGCCGCGCGGCCTGTCAACACGCTCGTACTGGTGCGCGCCAAAATAATCTCTCTGCGCCTGCAAGAGATTTGCCGGCAGGTTCGCGCTTCGGTAGCCATCGTAGTAGGCCAGTGCGGCGGACATGGCGGGCGTTGGTATTCCATTCTTTAAGGCTTCACCAAGAACGTTGCGCAATGACAGCTGCGCGCCTGCGATGCTGGCGGTGAAGAACGGATCCAGCAGCAGATTCACCAGCCCGGGATTCGCATCAAAGGCGTCTTTTATCTTCGCCAGCAACACCGAACGAATGATGCACCCGCCACGCCACATCAGTGCGATACCGCCGTAGTTCAATTTCCAGCCGAAATCCAGCGCCGCGGCGCGCATCAGTTGATAGCCTTGCGTATAGGAAATGATCTTTGCCGCATACAAGGCTTTCCCGAGCTCATCAATGAAGGCTTTCCTGTCGCCCGAAAAATGAACTTCGGGGCCTGGCAACACCTTTGAAGCCAGCACCCTCTCGTCTTTCATGGAAGAGAGTATTCTGCAAAATACCGATTCGGTGATCAGGGTAAGAGGGGCCGCGACATCAAGCGCTGTCACTACCGCCCACTTCCCGGTCCCCTTCTGGCCCGCCCGGTCGAGAATCTTGTCCAGCAAAGGCAGGCCGTCGTCATCTTTGGCCGCCAGAATGTCCCTGGTGATTTCAATCAAATAGCTTTTCAGCTCGCCTTCGCTCCAGGCCTTGAACACGTCGTGCATTTCGTCTGTTGTCATGCCCAATAGCGTTCTCATGACGTCATAGACTTCGCATATCAGCTGCATGTCGCCGTATTCAATTCCGTTGTGCACCATTTTGATGAAATGGCCAGATCCCTCTTCCCCGATCCAGTCGCAACACGCAAGCCCGTCGTCGACCTTGGCGGCGATGGCTTGAAAAATCGGTCTGATGCTTGGCCATGCCGCAGCAGAGCCCCCAGGCATGATCGACGGCCCCAGCAATGCGCCCTCTTCACCGCCAGAAACGCCGGCGCCCACATACAGCAGATGCTTTTCTTCAAGCATTCTGGCTCTGCGCGACGTATCTGCAAAATGAGAGTTGCCACCGTCAATGATGATGTCTCCTTCATCCAGAAAAGCGACGAGCGCTTCAATGACTTCATCCACCGGCTTGCCGGCAGGGACCATCAGCATGATCTTTCTCGGAAGCTCAAGGGATCGGACCAGTTCCTGGATCGAAGAACATCCGTGAATCGCGTTTCCTCTTCCTCGGCCAGCGACAAATTTCTCCAGCTTCTCTTTTGCAGCATCAAAAATTGACACGGTGAAACCCTTGCCGGCCATGTTGAGGGCCAGGTTTTCACCCATCACCCCCACACCTATGAGTCCAATTTGAGAATGCATAGCCGCTATTTCCAATCGCATCAATACGCCGACATGGCCGATTTGCTTTTGCTGCGGAGGCGCTTCCGCTTCAAGCCATCATAGGTCGATTGCAGATTCGCGGTCATGCCGCGGCGGTGCTTTGCCGCACCAGCAACTCGAAACCCAAGTCGACATTGGGCTCGGCCACAGGCTCACCGCGCATCAACTGCAGCAGTATCTTCGCGGCGCGCACGCCGATCTCCCAGCGCGGAGTTCGGACCGTGGTGAGGCTGGGGAGGAATTCCGCGCTGCCAGGCAAATCGTTGAAACCGGCGATGGCAAGCTGGCGCGGCACCTTGATGCCTAAGCGCAAGGCGGCCAGCAACCCCCCTTGGGCCAGATCGTCATTGCAGAAAAAGATCGCATCCACGCGAGGGCGAACGCTGAGGATCTGCTCGAACATGGTGTTTCCGACCTTCATCGAAGAAGGCGCCGGGTTATGCCACTCCAGCGTGGCATCGTACAAGCCCGCCATCTCAAGGCAATCGCGGTAACCCTGGGCGCGTTGCAGCGTGCGTGGGTCCAGCTGCGCGGCCGCAAAGGCGATACGGCGGCGTCCGGTGTCAATCAGATGCTGCGTCATGGCGCGCGCCGCGTCGCGCTGGGAAAATCCCACGCTGTACAGGCCCTCCTGTTCCAGGGTCTCCATCAGGTGCACACAGGGAATACCGCTCTTGGCAATGAGTTGTCTGGTTGACTCCGAGCGCTGCGCGCCCGTGACCAGCAAACCTGCCGGGCGGTGCGTGAGAAAGCCCTTGAGCAGTTGCTCTTCTTCGGCGCCATCGTAATGTGTGATGCCCATCAGCGTCTGGTAGCCGGCTGGCAAGAGGGTGCGCTGCGCGCCCTCCAGCAGATCGACGAACAACTGATTGGACAACAACGGAATCAGGATCGCCACGTGCGAACTCTTGCTCGATGCCAGAGCGCGAGCGGCCGGGTCGGGCACATAGCCCAGGCGCTCTGCCGCTTGCATGGCACGCTCCACCAGTTCCTGCGCCACCTTGATGTCGCCCCGCAGTGCACGCGAAACCGTCATCCGGCTCACACCTGCGGCCAGCGCCACGTCATCGAGCGTGACCCGCCCTGAAGCCCTGTTCTCGCGTTTGCTGCTGACCATGGCGGAATCCTATCAGATATCGCTATCTCGCCAGAAGCTGGTTGCCGGGTGGGCCCGAGTGCAACTGCCGAAGCCGTGCCTTGCCGACTCCTTTGACGACCACCAAGTGATGTGCATCAAGCGAGCACCATCGACCTAGGGTAAACCCTGTTCAATACTTCCAAATCGATCATTAAGATAGCGCTATCACAATTTGAGCAGCTTCGATGATTCAGCTTCAAACCGCCGTGCCAGTCCCAGCGTCCGATCACGGTCGGGACAGTCTGTGGATCATCGTCATGGGGGTCGCGGGTTGCGGCAAGTCCACACTTGCCCAGCACCTGGCCGCTGCGCTGCAGCTCAGCTTCATCGAAGGTGATCAGTTTCATCCGCCCGAGAACCTCCAGAAAATGGGCCAGGGCATCGCCCTGGACGACGCGGACCGCGCAGGCTGGCTGCAGCGTCTCGGTGCTGAATTGCTGAGTCATCCCGATGGGGCGGTGCTGGCCTGTTCCGCGCTCAAGCGCGCCTATCGGGCGCGCCTGCGCCAAGAGGTTCCGCAACTCATCTTTGTGCATCTCAGCGTCACCCAGGAACTCGCGAATGCGCGGGTGCAAGCCCGATCCGGGGGGCATTCATTCCCCAGCAGCCTGGTTGCCAGCCAATTTGCGACCCTGGAAGAACCGCTCGGCGAAGAGCGGGTGCTGCAGCTGGATGGTGCGCTGGCGCCGTCCGAGTTGTGCGCCAAGGCCTTGCAGTGGTTGGAAGCCCAGGGTTTCCAGACACGCGCCACCCAGTGGAATGGATAAATTGATGAGATTGCACCTGCAGTCCGTCTGAAGAAGGAGTTATCGCACTTGGCTAAAGTCACTTTGAAAAACGTGGTCAAACGTTACGGGGCCGTCACCGTCGTCAACGATCTGTCGATCGAAATTCAGGACAAGGAATTTGCCGTGCTGGTGGGTTCTTCGGGCTGCGGCAAGTCGACCGCCTTGCGCATGATCGCCGGCCTGGAATCGATCACTTCGGGCGAAATCTACTTCGGTGACACGCGGGTCAACGACATGGCCCCCAAGGATCGCGACATCGCCATGGTTTTCCAGAATTACGCCCTTTACCCGCACATGAACGTGCGCGAAAACATGGGCTTCGGTCTGAAGATTCGCAAGCTCTCGGACGCCGAGATCGACGCCCGGGTGCAGGAAGCTGCCGACATTCTCGGACTCACCGATCTGCTGGAGCGCAAGCCCAAGGAACTCTCCGGTGGCCAGCGCCAGCGCGTGGCGGTGGGACGCGCCATCGTGCGCAAGCCCAAGGTGTTCCTGTTTGACGAGCCGCTGTCCAACCTGGACGCCAAACTGCGCGTCGCGATGCGCGCAGAAATCAGCAAACTGCACCGCCGCCTGGGTGCCACCATGATTTACGTCACCCACGATCAGGTCGAGGCCATGACCATGGCCGACCGCATCTTCATCATGAACAAGGGGGTGGTGCAGCAAAGCGGCGCACCGATGGATGTCTATGCCAATCCGGTCAACCGTTTTGTCGCCGGCTTCATCGGCTCGCCCGCGATGAATTTCTTCGACGCCCGTCTGCTCAACGAGGGCGGTCAGTTGTTCATCGATGGCGGCAGCTTTCGCGTCGCCCCGCCTGAAGCATTTCGCGCCAAGCTCATTGCGCACGCCGGACGGGAAGTGGTGTTCGGCGTTCGCCCGGAAGACATTTCCCTGCATCAAGCGGGTGCCGACGACCTCGGCAGCACGGTCAGTGCCAGGGCCGAGGTGGTGGAGTTGCTCGGCTCCGAGATCTTCGCGCACCTGAGTTGCGGCTCGCATGCCCTGGTGGCGCGCATGGCCGTGCCGAAGCAGGCCATCGGTGTCGGCGAAACAATACAGATCGATTTCAATATGGCCAACATGCACGTGTTCGACAAGAACACCGCAGAAGCCATCGTTTAGGGTGGTTGTTATTTTAGCTTTTTAAATGGAGGTTTTCATGAAATTCAAACTGTCAAAAATCGGTGTTGCTCTTTCAACGCTGGGCCTTTGCGTCGGCGCCATGGCGCAATCGGGTGAAATCCGCGTGCTGGTGGCGAACCACCCTTATGGTGAATTGCTCAAGCTGTCGATTCCCCAGTTTGAGAAGAGCAGCGGCATCAAGGTCAATGTGGAGAGCCTGCAGGAAAGCCAGTTGACGCAAAAGCTCACCACCGAATTCGCCACCAAGTCTTCCACCGTCGACGTCTTCATGACGCGCCCGCTGCAGGAAGGCAAGATGTTCTCGAAGAACGGCTGGTACGCGCCCCTGACCGGCTACGACTTCAGCGACTATCCGAAGAACATCATGAACGCCGCGTCCTTTGGCGGCACAACCTACATCGTTCCACTGGTCACCGAATGGCAGGTGCTCTACTACCGCAAGGATCTGCTGCAACAGGCCGGGCTGAAGGTGCCGACCACCTTTGATGAACTCGAGGCCGCCGCGCAGAAGCTCAATTCCGAAAGCGTCGCCGGCATCGCCTCGCGTGGCAAGGGTGCGGCAGCCGTCACCCAGGCCTCAAGCTACATCTACAACTACGGCGGCCAGTACCTCGACAAGGGCACGGCGGTCTTCAACTCGAAGCCGGCCATCGACGCGGTGCGCTACTACGGCAAATTGCTCGGCAACTATGGCCCCAAAGGCGTGACCTCGATGTCTTGGGAAAACATCATGCCGTTGTTCCAGGCCGGCAAGGTCGCGATGTGGACCGACGCCTCGGTGTTCTACGGCCAGATCGTGGATCAGTCCAAGACGCAAATCCCGGTGGCCAACTTCGGCATTGCCAACTTCCCGGCCGGACCCAAGACCAATGCGCCCTTCATCGTCTCGTCCTGGGGCATGTCGGTGGCCAGCCAGTCCAAGAAGAAAGACCTGGCCTTGAAGTTCCTGAACTGGGCGTCGAGCAAGGAAATGGCGATCAAGGGCATGATGGGCAACATCACGATGGCACGCTCCTCGGTGTGGGAAGACCAGGTCGTGCGCAGCAAGATGAATCCCGGTCTGATCGAGACGCGCGCCTTTGCGGCCAAGAACGGCACCGCCGTGGATCGGCCCTACATGAGCGCCGTGGGCGAAGCGCGCGACCTCATCGGCGAAGTGCTCATCGAGTCGATCAATACCAAGGGCACCTCCACCAAGCTCGAGCAGCTGGCCAAGGAAAAAGTGGGTCGGGTCAACGAGCTGCTGCAGGACAGCGGCGAATACGGCAAATAAGACCTATCGCTTGACTGGCGCGCGCCGTTCAATGCGGTGGACGGCCCGCCCAAGTCGAGACCACTCAAGATCACTCAACAGAACTTTCGCGCAGCACGCCATCCATGATTCAGTCCAGCTTTACCGAGAGAAATTTGCGGATCTTGTTTCCGCTTCCGGCGATTATTTTCATCGGACTGCTGATGGTGTTTCCGATTCTCTACACCCTGTATCTGAGCTTCACCAACTGGAATCTCACCTCGGGGATGGAGCCCGCTTTTGTCGGTCTCAACAGCTACCTGCGCGTTTTCTCCGAGCCACGTTTTCTGCACGCACTGGGACGGACCTTCACATTCACGGTGTGTGCCGTGGCGGTCGAGGTCGTGCTGGGCGTGGCCATCGCCCTGGTGCTGAACCGCGATTTCTTCGGCCGAGGCTTCGCCAAGACGCTGCTCTTGCTGCCGCTCGTGGCGACGCCGGTCGCGGTGGGCATCGTTTTCAATCTCTTTTACGACCCGACCATCGGTCTGCTCAATTTCGCCCTGGACGCACTCGGTCTGCCACAAGGGCGCTGGGTCTCGAACGAAAACACCGTCATTGCGTCGCTGGTCATGGTCGATGTCTGGCAGTGGACGCCGATGATCACCCTGATCGTGCTCGCCGGGCTGGCCGGTCTGTCGGAAGAGCCGGTGGAAGCGGCGCGCGTGGACGGTGCCAGCGAGTGGCAGATCCTGCGCTATGTCACGATCCCGATGGTCATGCCGGTGGTGCTGACGGCAATGATTTTGCGCCTGATCGATGCGCTGAAGACCTTTGACATCATCTTTGCCATGACTGGCGGCGGACCCGGCTACGCGTCGGAGACGCTCAACATCATGGGCTTCAAGTACAGCTTCGAATATTTCCGCATGGGGCAGTCGTCGGTCATTCTGGTGGCGCTGTTCTTCGTCGTGCTGCTGTGCAGCCTGGGCATCATGAAGCTGCGCGCCTCCAGCGAAAACTGAAGCTACTGGCATGAAAAACAAAATCGTCTCCACGGCCCTGTTCTACCTGCTGGTCGTGCTGTTCGCGCTGGTCGTGCTGTTCCCCTTCCTGTGGATGCTGAGCTCGTCGTTCAAGACCCAGGTCGACATCACTTCCTGGCCGCCCAAGCTGTTCTTTGCACCCACGCTGCAGAATTACCGCAAGGTCTTTGAAGAACAGGACTTCCTGAAATATTTCTTCAATTCGACCATCGTCGGCGCCATGGCGGTCGGCCTGTCGCTGCTGCTCGGACTGCCGGCGGCGTATTCGATTTCGCGCTACGCGCAGAAGAAGCTCGCCGTCTTCATCCTGCTGGCGCGCCTGATGCCCGGCATTTCATTCCTGATGCCCTGGTACATCATCTTCTCGCGACTCGGCCTGATGGACAGCTATGTCGCGCTGATCCTCTCGCACATGCTGATCGCGCTGCCGATCGTGGTCTGGATCATGACGACCTACTTCAGCACGATTCCGCGCGAACTCGAAGAATCGGCCATGGTCGACGGGGCCACACGACAGATGGCGTTTGTGAAGATCATCCTGCCCCTGTCGGGCCCGGGCATCATCACCGCCACCACGCTGTCATTCATCTTTTCCTGGAACAACTTCATGTTCTCCCAGGTGCTGAGCATGGAGCGCACCAAAACCCTGCCGATCGCCGTCTACAACTTCCTGTCCTATGCCGAAGTCGACTGGGGTGGTGTGATGGCCGCCGCCGTGGCCATCATGGCGCCGGCGATCGTACTGACGATGGTGTTCCAGAAATACGTGGCCAAGGGGCTGACCATGGGTGCGGTCAAAGGCTGATTCGTTTCCGCAGGATGGAACGAATCACCGCGCATTTCTACCATTCGGCGAAGCTGCCATCCTGATGGCGCCAGATGGGGTTGCGCCAGCGGTGGCCGATGGCGGCGCGCTCCTTGACGTACTCCTCGTTGATTTCAATCCCCAATCCAGGACCTTGCGGAATGGTCACGTACCCTTTGTCATAGGCAAAGACTTCCGGATGTACCAGATAGTCGAGCAGGTCATTGCTCTGGTTGTAATGGATGCCCAGGCTTTGCTCCTGGATAAAGGCGTTGTACGACACGGCGTCGACTTGCAGACAAGCGGCCAATGCGATCGGACCGAGCGGGCAGTGCAGCGCCACGGCGACGTCGTAGGCTTCGGCCATGGTGGCGATCTTGCGGGTCTCGGTGATGCCACCGGCGTGTGAGACATCCGGCTGGATGATGTCGACATAGCCTTCGCTGAGAATCCGCTTGAAATCCCAGCGCGAATAGAGTCGCTCGCCAAGCGCGATCGGGGTGCTGGTCAGCGGTGCCAGTTCCTTCAGTGCCTCGTAGTTTTCGCTGAGTACGGGCTCTTCGATGAACATCAGCTTGTAGGGGTCCAGTTCCTTGATCAGGACTTTGGCCATAGGCTTGTGTACCCGACCGTGAAAATCGACGCCAATGCCGACGTGCGGACCGACGGCTTCGCGCACGGCCGCCACATTGGCCAAGGCCGCTTCCACTTTTTCATACGAGTCGACGAACTGCAGTTCTTCTGTTCCGTTCATCTTGACCGCAGTAAACCCGCGCGCCACGGCGTCTTTGGCGGCTGCTGCGACATCGGCCGGGCGGTCACCGCCAATCCAGGAGTAGACGCGGATGCTGTTGCGCACCGGGCCGCCCAACAACTGGCTCACCGAGACGCCGAGTGCCTTGCCTTTGATATCCCATAGCGCCTGATCGATGCCGGCCAGCGCGCTCATGTGAATGGCGCCGCCGCGATAAAAGCCACCGCGATACATCACCGTCCAGTGATCCTCGATATGGCGCGGGTCCTTGCCGATGAGATAGTCGGACAACTCCTCAACGGCGGCGGCAACGCTGTGCGCCCGACCTTCAACCACCGGCTCGCCCCAGCCGACCACGCCTTCATCGGTTTCGATCTTCAGAAAACACCAGCGCGGGGGCACGATGTAGGTGGTGAGTTGGGTGATTTTCATGGTTCGAATTTTTCTTGGTGAAGGCCTCTGCTCGGGCCACGCAAGGAGGGGTTGAATAAGATGAACGCTATTGCGTGGCGCGCCACGCGGCGATGAATTCGTCGGCATTCTGCCCAACCTCTATGGCGCTCAGACCGGGCTTGTAGAGCGCTGAGCCCAGGCCAAGGCCGGATGCGCCAGCCGCGACAAAGGGCGCCATATTGGCTGGTGTGATGCCGCCCACAGGAATCAATGCGACCTCATTCGGAATGACCGCGCGCCAGGCCTTGAGCACGACGGGGCCGAGTTGCTCGGCAGGAAACATCTTCAGCGCATCAGCGCCTGCAGCCAGCGCGGCAAATGCTTCGGTCAGCGTGGCCACGCCGGGCGCGCAGGCCAGTTCCAACTGTTTGGCCGCAGCGATCACTTTGGCATCACTGTGCGGCATCACGATGAGTTCGCCACCTGCTTTTTTGACCTCTGCAACCTGTGCTGCGGACAATACGGTGCCGGCACCGACCAGACAGTCGGCTGGCAGCGTGGCCCGCAATAGACGTATGCTGTCGAATGGTTGCGGGGAGTTCAACGGCACCTCGATCACCCTGAATCCAGCCTTGTACAGCGCCACGCCGATGGCCGCGACTTCATCCGGCCGAACCCCTCTCAGAATGGCGATCAGCCCACAATGTTGCATGGCTTGTTTGAGCATGTGGTGATCCTTTATGGCTGTGGGTGATTCAGCAAACCGGCAGCCATTGCCAGCTGCCACAAGCCGCGCTCGGTCGCCTGCGCCGCTACTTCGATCTGGTCCAGGCCATAGGCTCTGAGGGCTCGCGTATAGCGAACACACAAGGCCGCGTCGCCCACCAGTAGCACGCGCTCTGGCTGCTGCGCCTGTTGCGCCAGCAGGGTTTGCAATGCCGCAATCTCATGGCCAATGAGCAGCCCGGAAAGATATTCGCGCTGGTCCGCGCCATCGAGTTCGCCGGTCAGGCCCAGTGTGCGTGTGCTGAAGATGGTCGACAGCACGCCGGCACTTCCGGCCGGGGTTTGAGCGACGCGCACGCCACGATCAAATGCCGCACCATGGTCTACGCTGACAGCACCGGTTTGCATGCCGCGGCCCAAAATGGTGTGCTCGCACAGCGCGGCATAGACCTCGCCCGTCATGAAGGTGTGGAAATGCTCGATATGACTTTGCGCTGCCCGGTGCTGAATTCGCACCTGAACCCATTTGGAATGACTGCCAGGCAAGCCGATCAGGATTTCGCTCTGCTCATTTTGTGGTTCTGCGCGGGTCGGAGTTTGACCCCCATCGAGCATGCTGAGCGCGCCGATCACCTGGGTTTCTTCGCCACGCATGACATTGGGCAGGGCCGAGTTCTCGATCAGGCCGGGGACGATGTGCACGATCTGGCCGTTTCGGGTTTGCACGGTGCTCAGCGTGCGGCCGATTCGATCGACGGCAATTGGCAGCGGCAGATAGGGTGCTTCGATCCAGCCCTGGCGGCTGCCGACCATCCCGGCTGCGATCACCGGCGCGTGCGGTGCTGCACGGAGCCAGTCGCCGCAAGCCTCGGCAAAAGCGAACTCAAACCTCACGTTGAGATCGCCGATGGAATGATCGGGTAACGCGACCTCCGGCAGTTTCATCACGCCCCACGGCAGCGAGCGCGACTCCAATACCTGACCGGCAGCACCGAGGCGATAAGCCCGCAACGACGAGGTGCCCCAGTCGAGTGCGATCAGCTTGGTTGGATCCTGTGCCTGATTCATCTGTACGTGTGAAAAAGATTCGGCGGCAAGAAATATTGCTTGCCTTATGACGTTCAAACCCCAACAAGTCGGAGCCATTCAAGCGGCACCGAAATGGCCACGTCGGACTGGAAATATCGCATGACGCAAGACTCACGCGGTGCGCGTGATCTCAATGAAGTGAGCGCCCTCAATGCGGGTTTTTGCCAGTCATTCCTCACAGAGGAATTGACATGAATTGGCCTCTGGTCATTGTATGCGATCGATGCGCCGCGCCCTTCCCACTGGACACGTGAATACCAAGGAAAGTGTTCGTATTGAGCACGACCGCGCGACGGCTTCGTGCTACATTGAAATCATCCCGCACCTTGGAGCAGCCCCTTGAAAATGACCTTTCGCTGGTATGGCGAGTCTGACCCCGTGAAGCTGGAATACATCCGCCAGATCCCCGGCCTGTACGGCATTGTTTCTGCCATTTACGACGTACCGGTGGGTGAGGTCTGGCCCCTGGAAAAGCTGCAAGCATTGCGTGCGCGCGTTGAGGGCGCAGGGCTGAAGTTTGAAGTGGTTGAAAGTGTGCCTACCCACGAAGACATCAAGTTGGGCAAGCCGACGCGGGACCGCCTCATTGCCAATTTTCAGCAAAACATCCGCCATTGCGCGGCGGTGGGTGTCAAAGTGATCTGCTACAACTTCATGCCGGTATTTGACTGGACCCGCACCGAAATGGCCAAGGAGCTGCCTGACGGCTCTTTCACCCTGGCGTTCGACGCCAAGGCGGTTGCCAGGATTGACCCGGAAAAAGGCATCGCCCTGCCCGGCTGGGACGCCAGCTACCAACCGGCGCAGCTCAAAAGCCTGCTGGCCGAGTACCAGGCGGTGGATGAGGAAACGCTGTGGGCCAACCTTGAATACTTCCTCAAGGCCATCATCCCGGTGGCGGAAGAAGCGGGCATCAAGATGGCCATGCACCCGGACGACCCGCCGCGCCCCATTTTTGGTTTGCCGCGCATCGTCAAGAACCGCGAAGACTTGCTGCGCCTGGTCAGCATGGTTGACTCGACCGCCAACGGCTTGACCCTGTGTTCGGGCTCGCTCGGTGCCGATCTTTGCAACAACGTTGAAGCCCTGGTGCGCGAATTTGGCAGCCGGGGCCGCATCCACTTTGGCCACCTGCGCAATGTCAAGGTGGAGCCGGACGGGACGTTTTATGAATCCACCCACCGGTCCTGCGACGGTTCGCTGAACATGGCTGCGATTGTCAAGGCCTACCATGACATCGGTTTTGAGGGCTATGTGCGCCCGGACCATGGCCGCATGATCTGGGGCGAGACTGGCAAACCGGGCTACGGCCTGTATGACCGCGCGCTGGGGGCCGTCTATCTGAATGGCTTGTGGGAGGCGATCAGCAAATACGCGCCAACGGCAGCTTGACGCCAGACGAACTTGGTGCATCCAGTCGCGGTCAAATTCGATTGACTTCCCACGCCGAAGGCGTACAGTCAATTCCACGCCGATTTAACCCGATCAACTTGCAGGGCGTCCCTAAATACTGCTAAAGCGCGGAAACCCGCTCCAGTTAACGCTGAGCGGGTTTTTTCATGGGCGCACGGCTGGTGTCAGCGTCAGTGTCGCGTCTTGCTGGCGGCGATCCGCAACCGGGCCTGCTCCATAATCCGGGCTTCATTTTTCTGCTGTGAACACCCAGCAGTTCGAGCGGGCACATGGGGTGACGTGCAGCCATCAGCCAGAGGCCATTGCGGCATGAACAAGTCCCCCAACATTTCTGCAGTTCTGCTCTCTTCAAAGTTCAGCCAGCTGTGCTACACCAGCGCCATGGTCTTGTTCCTGCTGATCGTGGTCATAGGATCGCTTCCTGGCACGCGCCAGGACATCGCACAGCTGGCGTCGGGCCTGGTGCTGCACGCTGGCGCCTACGCGAGCCTGGGCGCACTCATCTACTTCGGAAGCAGCGGCGCAGCAGCGCGGCGAGCCGTCAAGGCCGCGCTGACCATCGCACTCATGGGCGCCATAGACGAGTACGTGCAAAGCTTCTTTCCCTACCGCACCGCCGCTGTCAGCGATTGGCTGGTGGACGTCGCCGCAGGCAGCGTCGCAGCGGGGGTGCTTTGGTCCGCCTGGCCCGCACTGACCCGGCAAGCTGTTGCCGATTGAGATCAGTCCTTGCGGCGCTGCCATTTCGCAAGGACTTGCGTGCACAATGGGCCATCCTGCGGCGGCGGGCGGCTTGCGCCCTGCTTCCAGGTACCGATATGCCTGAATCCATTGATCGATCGTCCAAGCTGCGCGCCCTGCTCCTGACCGATGTGGTCGGGAGCACACAAGTGGCCTACACCGTAGGCGACGCGGCCATGGCCCGGCACTGGGCCGCGCACGATCGCGCGGCACGTGACCTGCTGCCGGTCTGGCGGGGTCTGGAAATCGACAAGACCGATGGGCTGTTACTGCAGTTCGATTCTGTCGACGACGCCGCTGCCTATGCCCTGGCCTACCACCGCGCCCTGGAGGCGCTGGACCTGCCCTTCAAGGCGCGCGCCGGGCTGCACTATGGGTCGGTGACGCTGCGCGCCAACAGCGCCGCCGACATCGCCCTGGGCGCCAAGCCGTTTGAGGTCGAGGGCCTGGCAACGCCGGTGACGGCACGCGTGATGGCGCTCGCACTGGCCGGCCAGACGCTGATGACCCAGGATGCGCAGCAGGCCTTGTCCTGCACCACGCTACAGGTTCAGTCGCACGGTCATTGGCGACTCAAGGGCCTGCCGGACCCGGTCGAATTGTTTGAAGTCGGTGACGAGGCCTCCCCTTTCACGCCACCACCGGACGAGGCCAAGGCCTACCGCGTGGTGCTTCAGGGTGAGTTCTGGCAACCCGTTCGCGAAGTACACAACACGGTGCCGGCCGAGCGCGACAGCTTCGTCGGCAGGCACGAGCCCTTGTTGACCCTGGCGCGAAAATTCGACAGTGGCGCGCGTCTGGTTTCGGTGCTGGGCATGGGCGGCACCGGCAAGACACGTCTGGCGACCCGCTTTGCCTGGACCTGGCTGGGCGAGTTCCCTGGCGGCGTGTATTTCTGTGACCTGTCTCAGGCCCGCAGCGCCGACGCGATCCAACTCGCCATCGCCCAGGGACTGGGCCTGCGCCTGGACAAAACCGACCCGGCGCTGCAAATCGCCCAGGCCCTGGCCGGGCGTGAGCGCTGCCTGATGATCCTCGACAACTTCGAGCAGGTGACCCGCCACGCCGAAGCAACCGTGGGTTACCTGCTGAACCGTGCACCCTTGACCCGGTTCATCGTGACCACACGCGAAGTGCTGGGCATCGTGGGCGAAGACGTTCTGGCGCTGGCCCCTTTGCCGACGCCCGATGCCTGCGCCCTGTTTCTGCAGCGCGCCGAATCTGCCAGGCAAGGGATGGTGTTCAGCGAAGCCGATCAGGCGGCGATCCAGCAGCTTGTCACCACCCTGGACGGCCTGCCGCTGGCGATTGAACTCGCCGCAGCTCGGGTGCGGGTCATGACACCGCGCACGCTGCTGGCCCGCATGAACGAGCGCTTCAAGCTGCTGTGGTCAAGTGCCGGTCGGCACGACCGCCAGGCCACTTTGCGCGCCGCCTTCGACTGGTCCTGGGATATGCTCAGCCCGGCCGAAATGACGGCACTCGGACAGTTGTCGGTGTTTGTCGGCGGTTTCACGCTGGCCTCGGCCGAAGCCGTACTCGATCTGGCCGCCGACGCCACCGCGCCCGGGGCGGTGGATGTCGTCGCCTGGCTGATGGACAAGAGCTTCCTGCGCCAGCTCGGCGACGAACGCTTTGACATGCTCGAGTGTGTGCGCGAATACGTCGCGGAGCATCTGCGCACCGAGGGACGCTATGCCGGCAGCGGTACGAGCGCCGCGCTGTCGGCGCAGCGGCGGCATTGGCGCTACTTTGCCAGCCTCGATGAGAATGTCGCAACGGCAAACCGGTGCATTGAAACCACGAATCTGGTCGCGGCCTGCCGCAATGCGGTGGCGCATGGCGATGCGGCAGCAGCGGTGGCCTTGCTGACGCTGGCCTGGGCGGCACTGCGCCTGACTGGCCCGTTTCGCCTTGGGGCCGAACTGGCCACCTTGGTGCGCGCCATGCAGAACTTGGCCGACGCTCAGCGGGCTGAAGTGGAATGGGTGGACGGCAGTGCGCTCGAACTGCTGGGTGAAGGCGCGCCGGCAAGCGTTCACTTTGCACGGGGGCTGGCCCTGGCCCGCAGCGCCGAACACCGTCACGGCGAAGTGCGTTTGCTGTTGAGCTTTGCCACACAGCAGATGGCGCAGGGTCAGCTCGACCTGGCGACAGTGCAGCTGGCTTGCGCCTTCGCTCTGGCCGACGACCTGGACACGCCGTCACTGAAATGTCAGGTGCTCTTTGCCATGGGCCATTTGTACGACCTGCAAGCGCGCTTTGACCAGGCCTGCAGCCACTATGAGGGCGCGCTGGTGATCGCCCGCGACATCGGCGACATGCGCATTCAAGGCGGCCTGCTGGGCAACCTCGGTGGACTGCACCATGGGCATGGCCGCCTGGAGGAAGCCTGTCGCCATTACGAACTGGCACTGGCGCTGGCACGTCAGGTCGGCGACCGGCGCTGGGAGGGCAACGCGCGCTGCAACCTCGGCTTGGCGCGCCATGAGCAGGGCCACAGCGATCAGGCAAGGCAGGAATTCGAGAAGGCACTCGCCATGGCGCTGGAAATGGGCCATGTGCGCCTGCAGTGCACTGTGCAGTGCAACCTGGGCATGGTGCTCGATGCGCAACGGGATTTCAGTTCCGCCGAAGTTCACTACGCCCAAGCCGTCAGACTCGCGCACGAACTCGGCGATGCTCGCCTTGAAGGCCAGTCCCTTGGCTACCTGGGTCTGCTGCGTGCCCGACTCGGCGAGTTCGCCACCGCACGCGAAGACCTCGCCGCCGGCGAACTGATGCTGCGCCAGGCCGCGGACGAGGCCAGTCTGGCGCTGCTGCTGTGCAGCCGAACCGAGGCCGAGTTGCTGGCGGGCGCGACTGCGGCGGCGCGCGATTGGTGGCAAGAAACGATGGACGTCGCGCGTCAGACACCGATGGACAGCCCCTGCGAATTGGGTCGGGCCCTGACGCGCGTGCACAGGCTGCTGGAACCCGCACCTGCGGGATGACCCAGCAGGCCCGGCAGCGCCATCAAAGACTGTTGATGATGCGCGGGTCCATGGAATCGCACATCTGCGTATGCGCGCGGTCCACGATCTGGCGCACATGGGCGATGTATTCAATCTCGCTGCCCGGAACATTGTTGGCGTTCAGGATCCAGAAATGCCCCTCCTTGGTGATGCCCTTGTTCAGCACCTGATGGTCCTTGTCCTGGATGATTTCAATGCCATTCGCCAGATCCCACTCGTACTGCCCCTTGTCCTTGGGGGCGGAAACGATCTTCCAGACATGGCGCGTCTGAACGCCGCGGGCAACCCGGATATGCCCGACCCCGATCACGGCCTGACAGGGTGCGCCAGCCGTTGCCGTCTTCACGCTGACATTGGCGCTGCAGTCGTTTTTCGGGTGCGAGCATTTTTGCTCCCCCGTATTGGCAAGGCTATAGGGGGCGAAAGCCACCGCGCCAGCGATGGCCAGCAATTTCAATGAGCAGTTCATGGCGTTCCTCCGATGAATTGGGATGTCAAACCGCTCGGGATTCTACTAGTCGGGCTTGATGTTGGCCGCCTTGACCACCCGGCCCCAACGGGTCGTCTCGGCGCGAAGAAATTCGCCAAACTGGGCAGAACTGCCACCCGAGACCACCACACCCAATTCCGCCAGCCGGGACTGCAACGCCGGTTCGGCCAGGACTTTTTGCAGTTCGGCATTCAGCCTGGCGACGGTACCGGCCGGTGTGGCAGCGGGGGCCATCAAGCCCCACCAGACCGACACCTCAAAGTCCGGCAGACCCGACTCGGCGATGGTCGGCACGTCGGGCAGCAGCCCCAGGCGCTTGGGGCTGGCCACGGCCAGGGCACGCAGCTTGTGGGCGTTGATGTGCGAAATCACCTCCACCGGGTTGATCGGCATGAAGGAGATGCGCTCACCCAGCAAATCCGTCAAGGCCGGCGCGCCGCCGTTGTAGGGCACGTGCAGCACATCGATGTGCGCGGCCTGCTTGAGGGCCTCGCCCGCCAGATGGCCCGAACTGCCGTTACCCGCCGTGGCATAGGTCAGTTTGCCGGGCTCGGCTCTGGCCTGGGTCAGCAGGTCCTTGAAGGTCTTCGCCGTGGAGGTCGCGGGCACCACCACGACCAGCGGGGCGTGGCCAATTTGTCCCACCGGGGCAAGGTCCTTCTGCGGGTCAAACGGCAGCTTGGCAAACAGGCTGCCGTTGGTGGCCAGGGCATTGGCCGCCATGAGCAGCGTGTAGCCGTCGGGCGCAGCCTTCGCAACCGCGTCCATGCCGATGTTGGCGCCGGCGCCGGGTTTGTTGTCAATCAGCACCGGTTGCCCAAGCCGCTCAGACAATCGTTGACCAGTGACGCGGGCGATGGTGTCGACCGCGCCGCCCGGGGCATAAGGAACGACGATGCGAATGGGTTTGGCAGGCCAGGTCTGCGCCGTGGTGCCCGAGGCGCCCAACAGGCTGAAGGCCGCCAGCAGCAAGGCGCCGAGGGATGTTTTATTCATGGAAAAATCTTTCTGTACTCGTCAAAACTCGGTTTTTTCGCCGGGCTGCAGCACCAGCACCTTGGTCGCGACTTGCCCCAGCGCCTGAAGGTATTCCTGCGGCGTTCCCCTGGCCAGCGGGTTGGTGCCGTAGTGCATCGGAATGGCGATTCTTGGTCGCAGCCATTCGCGCGTGGCGAAAGCTGCTTCCACCGGACCCATGGTGAAGTTGCCGCCGATCGGGATCAGCAGCACGTCGGGCTTGTAGTACTCGCCGATGAACTTCATGTCGCCAAACGGTCCGGTGTCGCCCATGTGGTAAATCTTCACGCCGTTTTCCAACTCGATAATGAAACCCACAGGCTCACCGCCCACATGCACTTCATCCTTGGCCGTGGCGGGGTTTTTCCAAACAAACAGCGACGAGTGCTCGGCGTGCACGGCCGTGATTTTGAACCCCGGCACATCGGCAAACGGCGCCACCGTCCCACCCTTGTTCATGCGCGGCGCGAGTTCGGGCGGCAGCACGTTGAGCACCGTCAGCGTCTGGTTCAGGTCGCCCGGTGCAAACACCCTTGCCTGGTTCAGCATGGCCAGGGCCGGCGCGTCGGCGATATGGTCGAAGTGTCCGTGGGTCACCAGGATCAGGTCGACCTTGCCCAGCTTTTCCAAATCCTTGTATGCCGCGGGGGTGCGCGGATTGAGTCTCAGCCAGGGATCGATCATGACCACCTTGCCGCTGGGCGTGGTCAGGCGAAAGGCCGATTGCCCGAGCCAAAGCAATTCGGCCTTGGGGCTTTGCGCAAAACCCAGGCCGGCGGCGCACAACAGGGCCAGGCACATCGCGAATCGAAACATGGAAGTTGCCTTCATTGCTTTCCCCTTGCTGATTTGACTCAATGCTCGAACTGGTACAGGCGCATGGGATTGTCCACCAGCAACTGGCGCTGCAGCGCTGCGTCCGACGTGTACAGGGGAATCAGATCGACCAGGTCGCCATCGTTGGGCATGAGCTTGACGTTCGGATGTGGCCAATCGGTTCCCCACAACACGCGCTGCGGCGCGGTCTCGATGAGGCGCGCAGCAAAAGGCACGGCGTCGTGGAACGGTGCGCCCAGGGAGGACACGCGCTCCGGTCCGCTGATCTTCACGTAGCACTTCTTGTCACGGCGCAACAGGTCGAGCAGGATTCTGAAGGGCTCCTGTTCAAGCCCGTTCTTCGCTTCCACCCGCCCCATGTGATCGATGATGTAGGGCACGGGCAGGCGATCGAGCAAGGCATGAAACTGCGGCAGATCGATCGCGTCGAAATGCAGGTCCAGATGCCAGCCGAGCTTGGCGATCCGGCTCACGGTGCGCTCGAACACGGCCATGTCAGGGAAGCCACCCAGGTGCTTCACAAAATTGAAGCGGCAGCCGCGAATGCCCCCCTTGTCCAGGGCCCTCAGTTCGATGTCCGAGACGCTGTCGTCGACATTGGCGATGCCGCGGTAACGGCCATTGCTGGCGGCTATGGCGTCAACTACCACCCGGTTGTCGTTGCCATACAGGCTGGCGTTGACGATGACGGCGCGTTCGATGCCAATCTTGTCATGCAGCACCCGAAACGCCTCCAGCCCCGAGTCGGGCGGCGTGTAGCTGCGCTTGGGCGAGTAGGGATAGCGACCCGCCGGGCCGAAGATGTGGCAATGCGTGTCACAGGAACCGGCAGGCGCCTTGAACTTCGGTAGCCGGGTGTTCGGATCTGGCGGGGGGATCATGTCCTTGCGCGCCTCGGCCAGCACTGACTGGCCCGCCGCTGGAGTCGGCAGCAGTGCAGCGCCAAGGGCCGAGGCACAAAGTCCGGCCAGGGTATTCAGGGCAGCTCGTCTCTTCAAGGGCTTTCTCCAGGTCAGTTTTGGGGGCCAACTCAGATGGCGCTCACACCGCTTCTCCATTGAGCACGCGGTCCAGCTTCGCCTGGTCCAGCGCGCCCTCCCATTTGGAGATGACGATGGTTGCCACCGCATTGCCAATCAGGTTGGTCGGCACCAGGCCTTCAGCCAACAGACGGTGCACGCCCAGCACCAGGGCCACGCTGGCCACGGGAATGGAACCCACGGTGGACAGGGTGGCCGCCAGCACGACAAACGCGGCGCCGGCCACGCCGGCAGCGCCCTTGGACGTGAGCAGCAACACGGCGAGCAGCCCCAACTGCTGGTACAGGTCCAACGGGGTGTTCGTCGCCTGCGCCAGAAAGACGCTGACAGCGGCAAGGTACAGGCAGGTGCCGTCCAGATTGAAGGAATACCCGGTCGGAATGACCAGCCCCACGACGCTCGCCTTGCAGCCCAGCTGCTCCAGCTTGACCAGCATGCGCGGCAGCACCGCCTCGGATGAGGTTGTGGCAAAACAGATCAGGATCTCCTCGCGGATATAGCGCATCAGCTTGAAGATGCTGAAGCCGCACAGCTTGCAGATCGGCGCCAGCACCAGGAAAACGAAAACCAGACAGATCACGTAGAAGCAGACCAGCAAATTGCCCAACGACACCAGCGCGCCAGCGCCATACTTTCCGACGGTGAAGGCAATTGCGCCAAAGGCGCCGACCGGTGCCGCCCACATCACGATGGCCACCGCACCGAACAGCATTTTGGAAATCACTTCCAGCAGATTCACCAGTGGCTTGCCCTGCGCTCCCAGTGCGATCAGCGTGCTGCCGAAGATCACCGAAATGAACAGCACCTGCAGCACATTGCCCTCGGCAAACGAACCCACGACGGTGGATGGAATGATGTTCATGAGGAACGGCACAATGCCTTGCGACTTGGTCTGATCGACGTAAACCTTGACCGAACCCGCATCGAGCGACGATGCATTCACATTCATGCCGGCTCCCGGCTGCCACAGATTGACGATGACGAGCGCCACGACCAATGCCATCGTGGTCATCACCTCGAAATAGATGAGCGCCTTGATGGCGACCTTTCCCACCCTGGACATGTCATCCATCTTGGCGATGCCCAGGACGACCGTGCAGAAGATGATGGGCGCGATCAACATGCGAATCAGCTTGATGAAGCCGTCACCCAGTGGCTGCATGCTCTGGCCCGCGCTCGGGTAGTAATGGCCCAGGGCCACGCCGACGACCATCGCCAGAAGGACCTGGACCCACAGCTGTTTGAGCCAGCGGGACGCGCCCCTTCCCGGAAAGCGATTCAGTTCAGCTGTGTTCGTTGTCAAACGGGACTTCCTCTTCATGCAGCGCCAAACGAGCTTCGACAGGAGTGATTTTGGCGCTCCATGGTTGGACCGCCACGCAATTTTCTATCTAGCTGGTATTCGGATTTGAAAGATTGCAGTTGACCTCGCGGCAAATCAACCCAGCGCACTGTCATGGTTTAGTCACGATGGTGGGCCCCGGCCTTTCATCGTGCCGAAAAACAACCTTTACCCCTGTGCGCGGCAGAAAGACGGGGGCCGGCAGGCAAAATCACCCTGTTTTGGCGATATACTTTTCTTTACGCTTAACCTAATTATCTTCAGTGGCTTTGCAATTCCGCAAATCTTTGCATCAATGGGAGATCTGATTTGTGGCAGTTCAATAACGCCTCTTGGGATCAAGACGATTCTTCCTGTCGTTTCGCGCTTCGAGCGTTGAATGGCCTGCCCTGTAAACCGGGGCCGGTGGCGCCCCTGGATTTGCTTCTGGGGGCGAAGAAACACCCATCGTCGTCGCAGCCCTGTGCTCAGGGATTCTTTCCGGCTGAATTCAGTTTTTGCCCGAGCTGCAGCAGTCCGCTGCTGGAAACCCGCGTCGGCGAAGCCGGCAGTTGGATCCCCCCCTACGGCGCTGGCAATGGCTTGCGCGTGCTCGCCGGTGAATTCAAGGCCGGCGCAGCGGCCGCGAGCGGCGAGGAATTTGTCCTTCCCGCACCGATGGGCAACTTCGCTTTTGCTGCCACGCGCATGGGAGGCAAGAAGCGGCTGCTCTTGGCGCTGGAGCGAGAACTGGGTCAACTCTGGGTCTACCACCCGGGGCACGAACACCCCTGGTCACAACTGGAGGGCCGAATCGGTGCGTGTGCACTGCCGAATTGGTCCTGGTCGATGGCCTGTGATGCGGCTGAAAGCGGTTGCGCAGTGCCCACACAGGACGGGCCGGCCTGGGTCAGCATCGACTGGGCAAGCAACCAACTGGTAGTGGACCGAGGCACCGGCACCTCCGTTGGCGCTCCGGTCAGGCTGAAGGATCTGGTGCTGGCGCCCACCCTGAAGGCCGACCAGTTCTCGGTGCTGCTGCGCCGCCAGGGTGACTCGCAATGGTCAGATTGCGCCGCGCTGAGCGACCCGTCCTGTGTGGCGCCGCAACTGCGCCGGCGCGCGGAACAATTGGCGGTCCTCGGCATACCGGTGGTGGATGAAATCCGGCTCGTGGCCTATTGGCCATGCCGTGGCGGCTACGTCAAGGTCAGCTACCCGGAAGGCGCGGCCACGGCCAGCTGGTCTTTCCGGCCCTGGACATCGACCGCACGGCCGGCCACGGCCCTGTTGGAAATTGGCGTTCCCTACCGCAAAACCGGCTCTCGCCCGGGACTGTGGCAATTGTGCGAAGACTTTGACCCCACGTCGCGCGACGGCATACTGAACAAAATCATCAAATTCGACGGAGACGAAGGCGTCGATTCGGAAGTGGTCGAATGCGGCCAGTTCCTGACCACGGGGCGCTCGAGCTTTTCCTGGCTGTACGACCACTGGAGCGATGTGCACCAGCGCAACCTGAATATTGGCGAACAGCTCGAACTGCGCTACCCGCTGCTGCAATTTGGCGACAAGGGACTGGTGCTGCTGGCCAAGGTGCGGCCCTGGGAGGACAAGGAAGACATGGGCCTGTTCACGGACATTCTCTCCAGCCGCAGCAGCAGCGCCACCACGTTCGTGCGCTTCGTCATTCAGGGCCCAGGCACGCCGGAGAAGGCGCTGCAGGCCAAGGGCGTCGACGGGGTGGACGGCACGCCTGGAAGCCTGTTTTGCCTGCCGGTGGCGCAACTGGCCGAGGTCAACGCCTTTGTCTATAACGACCAGTTGCACCTTCACTTCGGCGCAGACAACAGTTGCTTTCGCTGGCCTTTGGAAGGATTGGGAAGCTGATGCTATTTTTCTCTCGCCCCATTGGCGCCGTGGTGCTTTTTCTGGCCGCATTGGCGGCCCCGGGCTTGCGCGCGCAAAACGCGGTTCCGCAAATACTGCTGATCCAGAATTCCGGCTGGATGCTGCCGTTTTACGAGGACCCCAACTCGAAATTCAAGGACGTCGTGCAGGAGCTTTCGAACCGGCTCGCACCCTACGGCGGCGAGCAACTGGTGGCGAGTTTCAACCAGTCAATCGGCGACAACAAATCGCCACTTTTGCATTACCGCGGCGCCGATGCGGCAAAGATTCGCAGCGCCGTGCAAGCCCTTGCCGTGGCGCGAAAGCCGGGCAAGCAGACCTACGCCGACACCGACTTCAAGGAAGCCATCGTCGGCGCGATCAGCGAATTCTCGCCCGGGAAGTCAACGCTGCTGTGGATCGTCACGAACAACAAGAACAGTCCGAACAACAGCGCCGAGACGGTGCAGAAGAACAAGGATTTCTACAAGTTTTTGCAGGACACACCGGAGATACGGCGCATCGTGGCCTTCCCGCATGCGCTGCCAGCGCAGAGCAAGACCATGGCCGATTACCGTGCCAATGGCCTGATGTTCTATGCGCTTGCCTACGGCGACCCGGCCGATCAGGTACTGCAAAAAATGTTGGCGGCGAATGCGCCTTTTGGCAAGCAGGCGGCCAGGCTCAAGCCGCTCAATGCCGAAGCCCTGACCTTCATTCCCAAGGGCGTGAAGAACAGCGACGTCGCCGTGCGCCTGGCGCCTGACCACAAGACCCTGGTGCTCACCTTTGCCGCCGCCAGCAAGCCCGAAGTGGCCGAACTGGTGGGGCAATTCCGCAACGACTTCTATCCCTATGACATTCAATCGGCCAAGGTCGAGATCGATACCCAGGGGCTAGGCACCAAAGGCAAGGAAAAGATCAGCGTCGATCTATCGAACAAGCAGGTCTCGCAAATTCCGGCCGGCGGCCTGTCGCCCGAACTCAGCGTGAAGATCAAGGTGCCGGCGCTGCCCTCCCCATGGGACCCGGAAGTCATTTTTGGCAACGGCTACCGCGCCAGTGGCGTGATACGTTTTGAACTGGACGAGCAACAGTTGACGATCTCCAAGGACTTCAGCAAGGCCATGGCCGAACTGTTTCCCAAGGACCCCTTGCCGGACCTGTTCATCCCCGGTGACTCGGCGAAAAAGTCGGTCACGACCCAGGCCCTGGTGATAGATGTCCAGTACCCCAGCTGGCCGTTACTGGTGCTGGGCGGGCTGGCCCTGGCGCTGCTGGGCGGCCTGGTGGGAGCGTTCATGCTTTTCAGGTCGGAAAGAATTTTCCGGGTGTCGATCGACGGCGCACAAAAGACTTTCGGACTGCGACCCTTCGCCGAAGCCGTGATCAAGAACGCACAGGGCGAACGCGTCGGTGTGCTCAAGCGCGCAATGGGGCAAGCCACCGCCGTGCTGGACAAAGGCAAGACCTGCGTCGTGCGGGTGATGTAATTTTTTATCAAGAGGAGCAAACCCATGGCTGACCTACCCCCCCTGAAGAACCCCAACGCCGAAGCCAAACCGCTGGGCACCGATATGCCTGTTTCGAGCGCCGATGTGGGTGAACCCGCGGCCGGATCCAAGGACGTGATGATCGGCGCGGGTGGCCTGTTGGTGCTCGCGCTGCTGTTCTTCTTCATACGCGGCGCCTACGTCAATTACCTCGTGGGCAGCCTGAAGCGATCGCCGAACAACGCCGGCTTGGCGGGCTGGGGACTGTTTGGCTGCCTGTTTTTTGGCGCCGCCATCGGCTGCGTCGCGCTGGTCGGGAAAAGCTATCTCACGCTGGCGGTGCTGGTGCCGCTGGCGCTGCTGTCTCTGGTGTGCCTGATTTTGTGCCTGGTGGTTTCTTCTAAAAAATAAGCCGATCACACCTTTTCCACTTCCTGATTTGACCGGAGACCGACCGTGGCTGAAATTGCAAAAGAAAAAAAAGAAGTTGTCCTGAGCGAAGTGGTTCCGACGCTGTTCATTGCACTGGGCGGCACCGGTGCCGAAGTGCTCTGGCGCATTCGCCGGCGCATCCTGAACTCGCTGTGGGCACCGGGCACGGAACAACCGGTTCGACTCGAACAGCTGACCGAATTCCCGTTCGCCGAGTTCCTGCAACTCGACCTGGATGCCGGCACCGTGACGCAGTCGGGCACAGCGGCCAAAACGGACATCCTGGGCAACAAGGTACGCTTCAAGGAGGAGGAGAAGCTCATCAAGAAGCTCGACCTTGGCAAGTACGTCAAGACCGATGAAGAGCTGGCCAAGTACCCCATCATCCAGGAGTGGTTTCCGCTGTCGCGATCCAAGGTGAATGAGCTCAACATCGACCCGGAAAAGGGTGCCGGACAGATCCGGGCCATTTCCCGCCTTTATTTCTTCGACAAATACGCCGAAATCAAGAATGCCATTCGCTCCAAGTCGGAGCGGCTCATGGCCAACGTCACTTCGTCCGAAGCGCAAAAGCGCCTGGGCCTGAAGGTACAGACCGGCGCACTGAAGATCGTGGTGGTGGCGTCCACCGCCGGCGGCACCGGTTCGGGCAGTTTTCTGGACCTGGGCTACCTCGCCAGCGTGATCGGCAAACAGGCGGCGAATCAGGGCGTCACAACCAATCTGGTGCTGATGCTGCCCACCGGCTACAGCGGCGCGAACCGCACCCGCACCCAGGCCAACACCTACGCAGCGCTGATGGAGCTGGAGTCGTGCATGCGCCAGGGCTCCAAATACATCAAGCAGTGGAACGAAAACGAGACCATCCGCGACATGCCCGAGTCGCCGTACAGCGACGTCTACCTGCTGGACACGGCGAATCTGGCGTCGGCGCAAACGTCCGACATCAAGGACCTGTACGACATGGTGGCAGACGCCCTGTTCGAGGACTTCTCCACCGCCGAATTTGCCAACCGCAAGCGCTCCATCTCGGTGAACCAGAACCAGCACAAGGTATCTCCTTACAGTTCGCGCGTGGACCGCGAAACCTACGGCGACATGAAGCTGAGCTTCTCGCGGGCCTACTCCAGCTTCGGCCAGGCGATCATCGACACCCAACTCGAGCAAAAGCAGAACATCGTCCTGTACCGTCAGGTCAACGGCATGCTGCGCGCCTTCTTTGGCGTATCCGCGCAGGACGCGAAGAACAACTCGCCGACCGAACAGGAACGCGATGACTTGCTGGCCAACCGCATGCACCTGGGCGTGGACAACGAGATCATCGACTACGACTTCATCACGCAGACGGACGAATACCGCAAGGGCGCGGAGCGCACCACCTACCCGATGCTGACCGAGCTGTTGCGCGTGAACGGGGTGTCGCGCCTGGATGACATCGAAAAGAAGATCACCGACACCTTTGAGGACATCCGCACCGGCGGCAGCCACAAGGAGTGGCCCGTGAAGATCGCTGCGGCCATCACGCAGATCAACCACGACGCGTTCAAGGCCGTGGAATCGGGTTCGGGCCTGCACGAAGACGCGATTCGCAAACGCCGCAGCGAACTGCTGGGCGAGCTGATCTCGTCGAGCCGCGAGAACGGACTGATCAAGGCACTGTGGGCGCGGGTGGACAACAAGGAGCGCGGCGGGCTCGACTACACCATCGAGCTGATCCAGCGGATCAAGGACCGACTGGAAAACGCCAACACCGGCCTGGTCAAGGCGCTGGAGGAAAACGCCAAATGGTTCTCCGACCTGTCGGGCCATCTGCGCAACGACGAGGTCAGCGTGCTGCAGGAACACCTGCAACAGGCCATCGGCAAGTTGTTCGGCGCGCAGACCCAGTCGGAGGCCAAGCTCAAGCAGATCTCCGCCGCCGTGCGCCTGTACGTGCGCTACCACCTGTACGCAGCGGCGAGCCGCGAGGCGGCCTTGCTGGTACATGAGTTGTCAGACGCACTGGGCAAGAAGCTCGGTACCGATGTGGACGGCAATCCGACCTGGGGCGGTTTCATCGGTGAACTCGAAGGCGGGCGCGGCATGGTGCGCGACATCATCGGCGATGCCGAGAACCAGATCGAGCGCACCAACGAGGCCATGAAGCAGGGTCACGCCATGTATTTCGTGCTGCCCGCACCGCCAAGCAGCATCGACAGCCTGGAACTGCTGCCGCCGGCGCAAGCACGCGAATGGGCAGAGCAGGCATTTCAGGATTTTGGCGGCACGCAGCAGCTGTTTGCCATGCTCAAGAACGACGATGGCCGTTCCGAGTTGCTGGGCAAGCTGCGCAACCGGGCGCTGGCCCTGATCAGCACTGGACCGGCAACGGATGAAGAGAATCCGCTGTTCGCGGCGCTTGAGGCCCACCCCAACCGCGGACAGTTGTTCAGCGAATTCCTGCAGCGCTCCATGCCCTGGGTGGCGGCCAAGCTGGACAAGTACCTCAAGGAGTTCGCGCCCAACGACCAGTACAAATGCGTCATCGGGGTCAAGGACGCGAAGAAATTCGAGCAGCGCTTTGGCGCAGAACTGAGCAGCCGTGTGCCCACGGTCACCATGATGACCGTGAAGGAAATCGGCTTCGTTGAAATCGATACCCCCGGCAAGCTCATCTGCTACGTCGAGCTCTCGGGTTTGCCACTGCCTTCAATGAAGGCACTGGACGACTGGTACACCTCGTACAAGTTCGAAAATTCGCAAGAGTCCCCCATCCCCGTGCACACGCACAAGCGCACCAGCACCTTTGTGCACCCGCGCGAGCTCACGACCGACGACTTGAGCGCGCGCTTTGACGACTTCAAACTGTTTATCGAAGCGACTGCATCTGGGGTTTTGAGTCGCACCGAAAAAGGTGAGAACGCCGGCCTGTACATCCTCAAGGTAAAGGGCAGCGCGCGCCCTGTAGGGGACGAAAAGCTGTTGCGCCTGGAAGGCTTTCATGCGTCCTACCGTGCCAGCATTGCGCAGCAGGTCGAGCTCGAACTCAAGGACCTGAAATCACCGGACCAGATGGCCATATGGGTGGCGATGATGGAGTACTACCGCGACTCGGCCTATCCCTTGGTCCTGAAACTCAATGACGGCGTGGCGATTGAGGAGAAGCACCTGCCCACCCTGGTCTGTGAAAAGCTCGCCGACGAATGGGCCTCGCGCCTGGCGCTGGGTTTGGGAGAAGACCAGGTGCAGCAACTCATGCGCGCCGCGCGCGCCGCGTTGACCAAATGGAGTGACGAGTTGCCCGGGTCGACCAACGACGCCTATGCCTACGAGGTGCTCAAAGGCAAAAACACCAACAAACGTGTGCTCAAGCGCGAAATTCTGCAAGCCGGCTGGACCCTGCCCGGTGCGGCACCGGCGGCAAATGTTGCCCCGGCCATGCCGAGCGCGGGGATGCCGCCTGTGGCACCGGGCTTGCCGCCGGCGGCCACTGACCTGCAATTCCACATCTCCGCCGCAGGGCAGCAGTACGGTCCCTACACCGTACCGTACCTCACCGGTTTGATTCCAACCCGGCAATTCACCGCCCAGTCCATGGTTTGGCGCACCGGGATGGCAGCCTGGACGCCGGCGGCTCTGGTGCCTGAATTGGCATCCCTGTTCGGTCCACCAGCGGCCGCCCCGGCACAGGCGCCGCCGCCCGCAGTGGACATGATGCCACCACCACCGGCCTCATGATGAGCTGCATGGCGCAAGTGCGGTCCACGCTGTGGGTCGTGCCAGCACACCCACTTCACCCGCCGCGAAGCGACAAGCAACCCATTTCACCGGAAACAACATGCTGACCAGCGCTCGCGCCGTGTTCCTTGCAAGCGCCTTTTTGCTGACGAGCACGCCCTGCCTGGCAGAGCCGAACCTGAGCGGCACCTGGGCCTCCACTGAAGTGAATTCTCTGGTGCTGGAACAGGACGGCAACCGTGTCACGGCAGAACAGAAATCCCCCGACATTGAAGCCATGATGGGGAAGAAGCTGTTTGAGGGCACACTGGCCGGACAGGTCATCAAGGGACGGGTGGCCACGGTACTGCCCAACGAACAGAAAGAATTTTGCGGAAAAAAATGGGCCCGCTGGACGGACTTTGAACTGAGTCTGTCGGATGACGGGAACCGTCTGGAAGGCAAGTGGCTCAAGTACCAGCAGTCGACCAAGGTCAAGGGCTGCCCTGATTCCGGATCGAGTTGGCAGCCTTGGGTGCTGACACGAACGGCCGCTCCCATTCCGGTGGATTTGCCGCCTGCCGGCCCCAGTGGCAAGGACTTCCTGATGGGTGTACTCGCCATGGCGGGGCTGTCGCTGGTTTTCTTTTTCATCCGCAGCGCCTATGTCAACACGCTGGTAAGCAGCTACAAGCGTTCGCCCAACACGGCCGGGCTTGCCGGCTGGGGACTGTTTGGCGGCCTGCTGTTCGGCACTGCCATCGGCGCCGTCGCCCTGGTCAGCCCGGACCTGCTCAAGCTGCCTCTGGTCGCGCCACTGGTGGTGCTGTCGCTGCTTGGTTGGATGTTGTGCGGCATTCTTACGGTGAAAAAGTAAATGAGTGATCTGCCACCTGCCAGTCTGTTCACCGAGCAATGCCCGAAAGGCCATTCGCTGCGCGGGCCGGTTCGCTTTTGTCCCTTCTGCGCCGCGCCAGTGGCACAGCCTGCGCCGGCGCAGCCAGCTGCTGTGGTCACCCCGCCCTCGCTCCCGGATGAGCCCCCTCTGCCCAAGCCTGTGGTGACGCCTGTGGTGACGCCTGTGGTGACGCCTGTGGTGACGCCTGTGGTGACGCCTGTAGTGACGCCTGTGGTGACTGTAGTGAAGCCTGTGGTGACGCCTGTGGTGACGCCTGTGGTGACGCCTGTGGTGACGCCTGTGGTGAAGCCTGTGGTGAAGCCTGTGGTGACGCCTGTAGTGAAGCCTGCCACCGAGCTCAAGAGGGATGAGACAGTCGCCCTGCCACCGGCCCCAACCGGTGGCGGCAAGGGAGGCAAGCTCGCGTTGGTCGGACTGGCCGCGGTGGTGCTGATCGGTGGCGCCTACCTGCTGTTGGGCAAGACGGACCCGAAGCAGCAGGCCTGTGACAACTCGCTGTCACAGGCGGCCAAAAACATGGTCGCGGGCGACCCCTCAGCGGCGCGCGACCAGGCATTGCTCGCCATCGCTTCCTGCACCGCGGATGGGCAAAGCAAGGCTGCGGAATTGAAGAAGGCGGCGGACAAGGGGATTTCTGAGCAGGCTGGTTGCGAGCGCGGCATGCACGCCATCAGTACGATGGTGAACGAGCATCAGTTGCAACGCGCGCGGCACCAACTGGACGCGTTGAGCGGCGTGTGCAGCAAGGGCGCGGCCGCCGAAACCCTTCGTCAGACGGTGACGCGGGATCAGGCCAGTGCCGACGAAGCCGCAGCCGAGACGCGCCGATTGCTCGGCAGCGGCGACACCGCAGGTGCCAAGGTAGCGCTGGACAAGCTGGTCTTGCTGAACCGCGAGCACCTTGACCTGGCTTCGTTGCGCGCCGAAGTCCAGCGCATCGACCGGGCGGGCAGCGCCAAGCCGGCTGCCGCAGATCCTGTTCCCGTAGCGCAGCCAACCCCGGCGAAGGCCAGACCTGAGACCCAGCCCTATGTGACGGCGCCAACGCAGGTCGTCCAACCACTGGCGCCACAGCCGGTCCAAGGGACGCCACCGGCCGCACTGGCGCAGGGCTTCATCCGCAGTGCTGAACAGGCACTGTCTGCAAACAAATTCGACCGCGCCAAAACCCAGGTGGAAAACGCCCTGGAAGCTGACCCGCGCAATCCCCAGGCGGCGGCTTTGGCGCGGCGCATCAAGGAACGTGAGTTGCAGTACATGCGCGATGAGACCGTCATCAAGTAGCCGTGCTGGCCAGATTTATTAAACTTCGCAACAGGAATCCACATCATGATCACACTTTCCACGTGCACCCGGGCACTGACCTATCTTTTGGTGGCCAGCTACCTCGCCGGCTGTGCCGCACCGCACCAGGGCGGCTCAGGCCAGGGCGCGGCCAATGACAACCAGGACCCCTGTAGCGGCATGCGCTCTGCCGGTTTGGGCGCCCTGTTGGGCGCAACCTTGGGCGCAGCGGCGAACGGAAAAAAAGGCGCGATGCAAGGCGCGGCTCTGGGCGCGGCGGTCGGCGCTGTGGCCTGTCTGGTGATCAACGTGCAATCCCGCCAGACCAAGAGCGCGGCACAAGTCGACCGGGACTACCAGCAAGCGCGTGGCCCGTTGCCAAGCGAACCCGCGCTGCTATCGTATGCGCCGCAATTGAGCTCCAGAAACGTGCAGCGTGGCCAGCCCTTCAGGGTCAACTCGGTGGTCGAACTGACCAACGGCAGCTCCCAACAGGTGCGCGAAGTGCGGGAAGAGTTGATCATTCTTAACCCGGACAACACGCCGTTCAAGAATGGCTCCAAGCCTTTTTCCGCCAACTCGGCCGGGCGCTATGAGAACTCCTTCGAGCTGAAGCTTCCCGAGGGCGCATCACAAGGCGTCTACACCCTGACAACCCGGCTTTACGTGAACGACAAAATGATCGCCAGCCGCGACCTGCGCACCCAAGTGGCATGGGACGGTAGCAACGCGGTGCTGCTGGCAAGTCAGTGAGCCAGCCGGGAGATTCCAAGCTTTTGAATGGAGCGACAACCATGACCGCCCCGGCCGCTCTGGCCCATGTCCAGATTGAACTGGGTGAGCGCAGCTATGCCATCGCCATTGGCGCCGGCCTGCTCGCCGACGCCAGCGCCTGGGAGAGCCTGCCACGGGCCCAGGCTGCGCTGATCGTGAGCAACACCACGGTGGCGCCGCTGTATGCGCAGCAACTGCATGACGCGCTGAGACCCCACTACCCGCAGATCCATCAGGTGGTGCTGCCCGACGGCGAAGAGCACAAGAACTGGCAGACGCTGAACCTGATCTTCGACGCCCTGCTGCAGCATGGCTGCGACCGCAAGACCGTGCTGTTTGCCCTGGGTGGCGGCGTAGTGGGCGACATGACAGGCTTTGCCGCGGCCAGCTACATGCGCGGTGTGCCCTTTGTGCAAGTGCCAACGACCTTGCTGGCCCAGGTGGATTCTTCGGTCGGCGGCAAGACCGCCATCAACCATCCGCTGGGCAAGAACATGGTCGGCGCCTTCTACCAGCCCGAGCGCGTGGTCTGCGACCTGAGCACCCTCAATACCCTGCCGGCGCGCGAACTCAGCGCGGGTCTGGGCGAAATCATCAAGTACGGGCCCATCGCCGACATGGCTTTTCTGGACTGGATCGAATTGCATCTGGGCGAACTGCGCGCCTGCGACCCGTCCGCGCTGGCCCACGCCGTCAAGCGCAGTTGCGAAATCAAGGCCTGGGTGGTGGGGCAGGACGAGCGCGAAACCGGCCTGCGCGCCATCCTCAACTTCGGCCACACCTTTGGCCACGCCATTGAGACCGGGATGGGCTACGGCGCGTGGCTGCACGGCGAAGCCGTGGGCTGCGGCATGGTCATGGCAGCACAGCTGTCGCAGCGCCTGGGCGGCGTCGATACCGCCTTTGTGCAGCGCCTCACGAACTTGGTCAATGCCGCCGGTCTGCCGGTGCGCGCACCGGTGCTGGACGCCGCCGACAACGCGGGGCGCTATCTGGAACTGATGCGTGTGGACAAGAAATCCGAAGGCGGCGAGATCCGTTTTGTCGTGCTGGACGGTCCGGGCAAGGCGCTGGTGCGCGCCGCGCCCGACGTCATGGTGCGCGAAGTGATCGGTGCATGCTGCGCCTGACGGCCGCCCGATGACGCTGGCCACTTACGCCAGCGACCCGGCGCAGACCCGGGGCCGGCGCTTTGCCGCAACGCCGGCACCGACCCGCTCCGAGTACCAGCGAGACCGCGACCGCATCGTGCACTCCACGGCCTTTCGTCGCCTGGTGTATAAGACCCAGGTGTTCCTGAACCACGAGGGCGATCTGTTTCGCACCCGACTGACGCACTCGCTCGAAGTGGCGCAGCTCGGTCGCTCCATCGCCCGCACCCTGGGGCTGAACGAAGACCTGGTGGAAGCCATCGCGCTGGCCCACGACCTGGGACACACCCCCTTTGGCCACGCCGGACAGGACGCCCTGAACGACTGCATGGCCGACTTCGGCGGCTTCGAGCACAACCTGCAAAGCCTGCGGGTGGTGGACGAACTGGAGCAGCGCTACCCCGATTTCGACGGACTGAACCTGAGCTTCGAAACCCGTGAAGGCATTCTCAAACATTGCTCGGCAGCACACGCCCTGGCGCTGGAAGCGCAGGAACCCGATGGCGTGGCGCAACGCTTTCTGGCGTCGGCCAACCCGGGCGGCGTGCGCCTGCAACCGAGTCTGGAAGCGCAGCTGTGCAACCTGGCGGACGAGATCGCCTACAACGCGCACGACATCGATGACGGCGTGCGTTCCGGGCTGATCACGCTGGAGCAATTGCGCGAGGTTGAACTGTTCGAAGGATTTCGACGCGAAGCATTGGCGCAGCACCCGCATCTGGGCGATGCCACCCAGGCACGGCGTCTGCTGTACGAAGCCATCCGGCGCATGCTCAGCGCCCAGGTCTACGACGTCATTGCGGCGACCGGTGAGGCGATTGCACTGGCCGCACCCCGGGACGCGAATCACGCGCGCCGCTGCGGACCGCTGCTGCGCTTTGGCGCGGCCATGCGCCAGCAGTCGGGCACGCTCAAGCGCTTCCTGTTCCAGAACCTGTACCGGCACCCGCAAGTGGTGCAGACTACCGACCTGGCCAAGCAGGTGGTGCGCGAGCTGTTTGCCATCTACCTGAACGATCCCGCCAGTTTGCAGGCCGGCTTCGCTGCGCGTGCGGCCCGCGCGCCAGCAGAAACGGGCCAGGTGGCCCGCGTTGTGTCGGACTACATTGCCGGCATGACGGATCGCTTTGCGGCGCACGAACACCAGCGCTTCACCGGCAAGGTATTTCCCGGGATGGCTGGATAGAATGGTTCCTTGTGGGTCAACGCTTAACCGGAGGATGCGTGAGCTTCTTGAGTCAACTGAAGGCCCAGGCCAACGCCAAGCAGGCGGCAATGAGCGTGGAGCAAACGGACTTGCTGCAGCGTCTGGAGCAAACCGAGGCCGCGTGCAAGATCACCTGGAACTACCTCAGCGACATGGTGCGTCAACTCGATGTGCTGGCACCCGATGGGCCGGCGTTCAGCGCGGATGGGAAGACGCCCTGGCCGCCGATGCAACTGTGTGACTTCCGCGTCGACGCACGCAAGAAGACATTGCGCGGGCGCGAGGTCTATTCCAGCGTCGGCATCGGCTGGGACATTACACCTCGTCACGGCAAACCGCTCAAGCAGCTCATCAGCGTGAACTTCATGCCCGAACTGCAGCGCGTCGAATCGCGGCTATCCGCCGGCGGCATCCCGAACGAGCGCCGCCAGATCCGCCATCCCGAGAAGCAGAGCGTGCAGGCCATCAGCTTCGAGTACCTGACGCAGGCCCATGGCAGCATCAGCGTGACCCCCAAACACGACGAGGCCACCATGGAATTTCGCTTTTGCAACGTCAGCGGCCTGGGCGTGCACACCGGCTTGTGGCCAGCCACCGTCATTCAGACGCCCTTCCTGGACGAATTGGCCAAACTCGTGATGTCGCAGCCCAGTCGTCTGAGCCCTGCCCCTGATTGATGCGGCCCGAACACGACACCGTTTGTCTGGACACGCGCCATTGGCTGGAGCGCGCCGTGATCGGACTGAACCTGTGCCCCTTTGCCAAGTCCGTGCACGTCAAGGGTCAGGTGCACTATGCGGTCAGCGACGCGCAGTACGTCGACGAGTTGCTCATTGACTTGAAGGCCGAGTTGCTGGCGCTGGTGGCGAGCGCGCCCGCGGCGCGCGACACGACGCTGTTGATCGCCCCGTATTGCCTGCACGACTTCCTGGATTTCAATGATTTTCTGGGCAAGGCCGACAAGCTGCTGGCGCGCATGAAACTCGAGGGTGTGCTGCAGATTGCCAGCCTGCACCCGGCCTACCAGTTTGCCGACACCGAGGCCGACGACATCACCAATTTCACCAACCGCTCGCCCTACCCCACCCTGCATTTATTGCGCGAGGAAAGCATAGACCGCGCGGTGGCAGCGTTCCCCAACGCCGAGACCATATTCGAAACCAATATGCAAACCCTGCAGCGCCTGGGGCCCCAAGGGTGGGCAGAGTTGCAGGCCGGCGCCAGCCAGCCGCCGGCGCCCGGCGACGACAGTCAATGAAAAAAACCCCCGGCAAGAACGCCACATCCGAGCCCGCCGCCATTGCCGAAATCAGACCGGGACAGTCGGTGGAACTGCTCAAGGAACTGCACATCCTGACGCGCGACGGCAAGCTCAATCAGGATTCCCGACGCAAGCTCAAGCAGGTCTATCACCTGTACCAGTTCATCGAAAAGCTGCTGCTGGAAATTCCACCCAAGGACTCCGGTATCAGCCTGGCCGACCATGGGGCAGGCAAGTCCTACCTGGGCTTCATCCTCTACGACCTGTTCTTCAAGTCGCAGCCCACGGGCCACATCTACGGCATCGAGACCCGAACCGAACTGGTGGAAAAGTCGCGCGAGCTGGCCGCGCGCCTGGGTTTTGAGCGCATGCGCTTCCTGAATCTGAGCGTGGCCGAATCGGCGCAATCGGACGATTTGCCGCAGCGCATCGACATCGTCACCGCCTTGCATGCCTGCGACACGGCGACCGACGACGCGATTGCCTTTGGACTGCAAAAGCAGGCGCGCTTCATGGTGCTGGTGCCCTGCTGCCAGGCCGAAGTGGCGCGAGCACTTAGCCAGCACAAGGCTCTGCAGCTGGCGCGCACACCGCTGGCCGAGTTGTGGCGCCATCCGCTGCACACGCGCGAGATGGGCAGCCAGATCACCAATGTGCTGCGCTGCCTGTACCTCGAAGCCTGCGGCTACCAGGTGACAGTGACCGAGTTGGTTGGCTGGGAACACAGCATGAAGAACGAACTCATCATCGCGCGCCACACCGGGCACAAGAAACAGACGGCGGCGCTGCGGCTGCAAGCCGTGCTCAGGGAATTCGGTCTGGAAGAATTGCTGCAGACACGCTTCAAGCTGGCGACGACGTCAGACTGAAGCACGTTTCAGTTAGCGTGTGCATCGAAACCCTCAGGGAAACGCTCATGTTGATCAAGGCCCTCGCGCTGGTCTCTACGGTACTTCTGCTCATGGCATTGGCTTTCTCCGTGTTGGGGACCACGCCGCTGCTGATCCTGAAGCACAAGCTGCCGATGGATTCACGGGTTGTACGGCAGGTCTTCCATTACTGCTACCGACTGGTCGCCGTGGTGGCAATTGCCGCTTCAATGGGTCATGCGCTGGAGGGTCGGTCGCTGCTTTGCGCGTGCACGGGCGGCATCGCGCTGACGGCGCTGACCCTGCCCCACTGGATGCTCATTCGTATGGATGCCCTGCGTGCCACGATGCATGACGGCGACATCGCTGCGGTCCAGCGGTTTCGCGAACTGCACGTTACGGGTGTCGTGCTGAACTTCGCGCAGCTCGCGGCCGCCATCTGGGCTGTCACCCAAATCAAGCTCTAATAGGTATCAGCGACGACCACTTGCGCGATCTGCGCACAGCGCGTCACAGCAACCCGAGCGAACCGGCTTCGGCATCAACTGTGCGGCGGTTTGCTCGTCAAAACGATTCCAGGGCGGCAGAGTTTCAGCGGCTTTTGACTGCCTATGGCTTGCCCGGGTCTTTGAAATTGGCAACGCTTTCAAATTCAACGTTCTGCAACTTGCCGGAGATTTTTTCCACCTTGCGGATATAGATTGTCTGCACGATGTCGCGTGTCTGCGGGTCGATGCTGATCGGGCCGCGCGGGCTGGTCCAGCTCAGTCCCTTGGCGGCCGCCAAAAACTTGTCGGCACTGGAATCACCGCCGGTTTTTTCCAAGGCCTTGGCGATCAATTGCATGCCGTCAAAACCGGCCACCGACATGAAGTTGGGTCTGTCGTTGGGATAGGCCTTGTAGTAGGCGGAAACATAGGACTTGTTTTCGGCCGAGTTGTGAACCTCAGAGTAGTGGAAAGAATTGACGATGCCCAGCGCGCTGTCCCCCATGCCCTCGAGCATGTCTTCCGAGGTCAGGTCGCCGGTCGCGATGATGCGTATGCCGGCCTTGGCCAGGTCGCGCTCGATGAAGCCCTTCATGAAGGCCGTCGTCTGCTCACCCGGGGGCAGGAACAGAAACACCGCCTCAGGTTTGACGTCCTTGATCTTCTGCAGAAAGGGCGCAAAGTCGGGATTCATCACCGGCGTACGCACTTCACCCACCAGTTCGCCGCCGGCAGCGGTGAAGGTCTTCTTGAACTGCGTTTCAGCGTCTATTCCGGGGCCAAAGTCAGCCACCAGGGTGAACACCTTCTTGATATTGTTTTTCGCCGCCCAGGTGGCCATGGGCGCCGTCAACTGGGGCAGGGTATGTGACACACGAACGATGTAGTTCGACTTGGTGGTGATCGCCGATGTGGCCGCGTTCATCACGATCATCGGCACTTTGGCTTCCGTCGCAATGGCCGCTGCGGCAAAGGCCGAAGGTGTCAGGCCAAAGCCGCCCAGCAGATCGACCTTGTTCTTGACGACAAATTCCTGTGCTGCGCGCCGGCTGAGTTCGGGCGCAACACCGGTGTCGTCCTTGATCAGAATTTCCACCTTGCGACCGGAAAACACACCACCGCTTTGCGCCAGGTACAGGCGCACGCCGTGTTCAATCTGTTTTCCGTAGGACGCGAAGGGCCCGGACATGGGCAGCACCAGCCCAATCTTCAGTGGCTCGGCCGCAAGCACGGCCGTTGAGACGATGCTCATGGCACTGACACACAGGGTGGCGAGCAGCCGTTTGGATTTTCTGATGTTCATGGTGCTTGGTGGGTGGTGTGAGGGCGTGAGACGGTGGGCTAGTATGCGCGACAACCCGGCCTGGTCAGCATTGCAGGCTGTGGCATTAACACTCGACCAGCAAGATTTCAGGACATGGATTAAGGTACGCCGGCCCGGCCGCTGTGGCCATGACCCAGGACGCTCCCATGCCAACTCTGAATATCAACGGAAAAGACACGCCAGTCGATGCCGATGCGAATACGCCCATGCTGTGGGCGCTGCGTGACACGCTGGGCATGACCGGCACCAAGTTCGGCTGCGGCGTGGCCTTGTGCGGTGCCTGTACCGTGCATGTGGATGGGGTGGCAACGCGTTCCTGCGTCACGCCGATCTCCGCTGTCATGGGCAAGAAGATCACCACCATTGAAGCCATCGCCACCGACCGGGTCGGCCTGGCTGTGCAAAACGCCTGGATTGCGCACGATGTGGCGCAATGCGGCTATTGTCAAAGTGGACAGGTCATGAGCGCCACGGCCTTGCTCAAGGGCAAGCAAAAGCCCAGCGATGCCGATATCGATGAAGCCATGGCCGGCAACATCTGCCGCTGCGGCACCTACGCCCGCGTGCGCAGCGCGATCCACGCCGCTGCGGCAACCCTGGCTTAGCCCACACTAGGACATCAGCATGCATTTCGACTCCACCTTCGGTGAATTTGCCCATCAATTGCCCAAGGGACTGTTGTCCCGCATGGACGCCGCGCCGGGCACTTCCAAAACCATAGCAAGTGCCGAACTGCCTCGGCGCACGTTTC
>CAIKVZ010000014.1 GCA_903830985.1 uncultured beta proteobacterium | reverse complement strand
TGGCGCGAACACGAGTTGACGCAGGCCGGCGACGCCGAACTGACGCGCTATCGGCGCGAGCACGTGGGCTTCGTGTTCCAGTTCTACAACCTTATTCCCAGCCTGACGGCGCGCGAAAATGTGGCCCTGGTGACGGACCTGGCCGAGCACCCGATGCGGCCCGAGGAGGCGTTGCAACTGGTGGGTCTGGGGCAGCGGCTGGACCATTTCATGGCGCAGTTGTCGGGCGGCGAGCAGCAGCGCGTGGCGATTGCCCGCGCCATCGCCAAACGCCCCGACGTGTTGCTGTGCGACGAGCCTACCGGCGCACTGGACTGCGCCACCGGCATCCTGGTGTTGCAGGCGATCGAGAAGGTGAACCGCGAACTGGGCACGACGGTGGTGGTGATCACGCACAACGTGCCTATCGGGCGCATGGCCGATCGGGTGCTGCGCCTGGCCGACGGCCGCATTGCGCAGACCACGGTGAACGCTGACAAGCAGGCGGCGGATGCGCTGTCCTGGTGAACTGGCCATGTCCACTTTCAAGGCACTGAACATCAAGCTCTGGCGCGACCTGGCGCGGCTGCGCGCGCAGGCCCTGACCATCGGCGTGGTGGTGGCCTGCGGCGTGGCCGGTTTTGTCGGCGAGTTTTCCACCCATGAGTCGCTCAAGGGCTCGCGCGATGCCTACTACGTGGCGACGCGTTTTGCCGATGTGTTTGCCAGCGTGCGCCGGGCCCCGGTGCAGTTGCGCGCGCGTCTGGGCGCCATCGAAGGGGTGGCGCAGGTCGAAATGAGTACGGCGTTTGACGTGCAACTCGACCTGCCGGACGTGGTGCAGTCGGTGACGGCGCGTTTCATCTCGCTCGACCTGGGGCCGGCGCTGCAGGCTGCGCAGGGTTTGGGCCGTGAACCCCGCTTCGGTCTGAACGCGCTGACGCTGCGCAGCGGTCGCTGGCCGCAGCGCTCCAGCCAACTCGAAGCGGTGGTGAGCGAGCACTTCGCGCAGGTGCGTGGCCTGCGCCCGGGCAGCACGGTGGTGGCGCTGCTCAATGGCCGGCGTGAGCGCGTGCATGTCGTGGGCACTGTGCTCTCGCCTGAATACGTGTATGCCACGCGCGGTGGCGCGCCCGACGACCAGTGGTTCGGTGTGTTGTGGATAGACGCTGAGCGGCTGGCCACGGCCTTCGACATGCTGGGCGCCTTCAACCGGGTGGCTTTGCGCCTGGATGCTGGCGCGAGCCCGAGTGCCGTCATCGCCGCGCTGGACGCGGCGCTCGAGCCCTACGGCGGTGTCGGCGCCGTGGAACGCGACAAACAACTGTCCAACGCCATCGTGAAAAATGAGCTCAATGAGCAGCGCGTGCTGGGCACGGTGCTGCCCGGCATTTTTCTGGCGGTGGCGGTGTTCATACTGAACGTGGTGATGAGCCGCCAGGTCGTGACGCAGCGAGGGCAGATTGCCACCCTCAAGGCGCTGGGCTACGCGGACTGGCAGATCGCCAGACACTACATGGCGCTGGCCGTGCTGTTGTCCACTTTGGGCACCGTGGCCGGGTTGGCGTTCAGCCTGTGGTTGGGGCAGGTGCTGCTGGGGATGTACGCCGAGGTGTTTCGCTTCACGCAATTGCGCTACCACAGCGTGCCCTGGGTGGTGGGTGTTTCGGTGCTGGCCGTGACGCTGGGCGCGGCGCTGGGCGCCTTCACCGCCATCCGTTCCGTGCTGCGGCTCTCGCCAGCGCAGGCCATGCAGCCGCCCGCGCCGCCGGTGTTCAAGCCCACCCTGCTGGAGCGTCTGGGCGTGGCGCGGCGCTGGGGTGCGGCCGCGCTGATGGTGTTGCGCAACATCGAGCGGCGTCCCTTGCGTGCGTCACTGACGGTGCTGGGCATCGCCGCGGCCGTGGCCCTGCAGATTTCGGGCGCCTTCTGGCTGGATGCGATTGCCCATATCGTGGATGTGCAGTTTCGTCTGGTGCAGCAAGGCGATGTGCTGGTCAGCTTCAACCGGCCGGTGCGCGACACGGTGGTGGCTGACCTGCAGCGCTTGCCCGGTGTGCTGGCGGCCGAGGTGCAGCGCAACGAGCCAGTGCGCGTGCGCGCCCATGGCAAGAGCGTGGACACCGTGCTCAGTGGCTATGCCAGTCGGCCGCAGCTGTTGCGCGTGGTGGATGAGGCGCGCGGCGCGGTGGACATGCCACAGCAGGGTGTGATGCTCAACGGGCTGCTGGCGCGTGAACTGGGCGTCGCGCGTGGCGACCGGGTCGAGATCGAATTCCGCTTGTGGCACCGCAGGCGCGCCAGCGTGCTCGTCAGCGACGTGGTGCACACCATGTTCGGCAAGCAGCTGTTCATGTCCCTGGACGCCATGAACCGGCTCGCCGGCGATGGTGCCGGGGTGAGCGATGCCGCGTTGCGCCTGGACCCGCTGGCCACGGAGCGCTTCTACGCGGCCATCAAGTCCGCGCCCACCGTTGGCGCCGTGGCCGACAAGGGCAGTTTGCTGCGCAGTTTTCAGGCCACGACGGCGCGCAACCTGGGATTTTTCACCACGGTGCTGTCGGCCTTTGCCGTGGCCATGGCAGCGGGGATCACCTACAACGCGGCCCGCATCGCGCTGTCCGAGCGCGCCTGGGAGCTGGCCAGCCTGCGGGTTCTGGGCATGACGCGCGCCGAGGTCTCGGTGCTGTTGCTGTCCGAACTGGCGCTGGAGTTGCTGCTGGCCCTGCCTCTGGGCTGCGTGTTGGGCTACGGCTTGGCGTTGGGACTGATGCAGTTGATGGCTTCGGAGAACATTGACTTCTCCGTGGTGATTGCGCCGGCCACCTATGGCGTGGCCGCCTTGTGCGTGTTGGCCGCGGGCATCGCCAGCGCGCTGGTGGTGCGCCGCCACATTGACCGGCTCGATTTGGTTTCCGTACTCAAGCTGCGCGAATGAAATCACGCACTGATGACCAAAGGCACTCATGAATATCAACACCCTGAAGAAATACGCCGGCTGGTCCGCCCTGGCCGTGCTGGCGCTGGCCGCGTTGCTGTGGGCCTTCTGGCCCCGCGCTCGGGTGGTCGATGTGGCACAGGTGCACATCGGTCGTTTCGAGCAGACGATCGAGCAGGACGGGCGCCTGCGCGTGAAGAACCGCTATGCCATCACCGCGCCCACTGCCGCCGAACTGGTGCGCCCCACACTCAGGGTCGGCGATCCGGTCCAGGTGAACCAGGTGGTGGCCACACTCTTGCCGGTGGCCCCGCAGATGCTGGATGCGCGCACGCGCAGCGTGTTGCAGGAGCGCCTTGGCAGCGCGCAGGCCGCCTATACGGCTGCACTGGCGCAGGTGCAGCGTCAGCAGGCGGCGCTGGCGCAAGCGGAACTTGAGGCGCAGCGCGTGCAAAGGCTGGCGAGCGACAACTTTGTCTCGGCTTCGGCACGCGATCAGGCGATGTTGGCTTTGCAGGGGCAGCAAAAGGCGCGGGAGGCTGCAGGCGCAGAGAGCCACGTGGCCGAGCACGCGCTGAGCGAGGCCAGGGCGGCGCTGGCGGCGAGCCAGGGCCTCAATGTGCCTGGCGCGGTGCTCGCGGGTCGCTGGACCCTCAGGTCGCCTGTGGGCGGTCGCGTCATCAAGCTGAACCAGGAAAGTGCCGGACCGGTCACGGTCGGACAGACGCTGCTGGAAATTGCCGACACGACCCAGGTCGATGCGGTGCTGGACGTGCTTTCGGGCGACGCCGCGCGCGTGCGGCCCGGTGCGCGGGTGCTGCTCACTGTGGGCGCCGGCGTGGCCCCGCTGCAGGGCCAGGTGACGCGCATCGAGCCCGTGGCCTTCACCAAGGTGTCGGCGCTGGGCATCGAGGAGCAGCGCGTCAACCTGATCGTCGAGCTGCAGCCCACGCCAGCCCAGCAGGCCGTGATCGGTGAAGGCTACCGGGTCGATGGCCAGATCCTGGTTTCTGCGCAGGACGCCGCCTTGCTGATGCCCGCAGCGGCGCTGGTGCGCGATGGCGCGCAGTGGACGGTGTTTGCGGTCGAGGGCGGGCGCGCCCGGCGCCACGTGGTGCAGGTGCGAGAGCGCAACGCCGAAGTGGCCTGGTTGCTGTCCGGTGTGGAGGCGGGCGCAAGGGTCGTGCTGTATCCGGGCGCGGACCTGCTGGAGGGACAGCGCCTGCTGATTCGGAACATTGGCAAATAGACCTGTTCAGCACGCCGGCCAGATTGTCAGTTGCAAATGCGAACCATTCGCATTATGATTCGGCACCTGACACACATTCCGGCGTTGCCCGTCACCGCCGCATCTATCATGAAAAGACGCCAATTCGCGGTTATTCCGGCCATGCTGGCCCTGTTTTTCTGCGCCGGTAGCGCCATGGCGGCCGAGCAGGAGGTGTTGCTGACCCTTCAGAACAACCGGTTCAGCCCGGTTGAAGTCAAGGTTCCGGCAGGTCAGCGCGTGAAGTTGATCGTGCACAACCTGGACGCCGCGCCCGAAGAGTTCGAAAGCCATGACCTGAACCGGGAGAAGGTGATCCCTGCTGGGGCCAAGGTCGCGATCTACATCGGGCCGCTCAAGCCCGGGCGCTACGCCTTCTACGGCGAGTACCACGAAGCGTCCGCCAAGGGTGTCGTGGTCGCGGAATGATCCCAAGCTGAAGTCCACTGGAGTCCTCATGTTCGCCGTTGCCATCATTGTCTTTCGCGAAACGCTTGAAGCCGCCTTGTTTGTCGGCATTCTGGCGGCCGCAACCCGTGGCTTGCCGGGGCGCAGCCGATATTTGTCCGCCGGGGTTCTGACGGGCGCGGTGGGGGCTTTGGCGCTGGCCGCGGTGGCGGAACGGATCGGCGCCATGGCCGACGGCGTGGGCCAGGACCTGCTGAATGCCGCCATCCTGGGCGTGGCACTGGCCATGCTGACCTGGCATTGCGTCTGGGTTTCCAACCAGGGTCAAAAGACCGCCGCCGAAGCGCGCGCACTGGGCCAGTCCTTCGGCCGAGGTGCCAGGAAGCCGTGGGCCCTGATGGCCGTCGTGGCCTTGTCGGTGTTGCGTGAGGGTGCGGAGACTGTGCTGTTCGTCACGGGCTACGCCCGGGGATCAGCGCAGGCAGACACGGTGGCGGGGGCCATCGCGGGCTTGGCCGGCGGCACTGTGCTTGGCGGCGTGATCTACCTGGGTTTGTCACGCGTTCCGGTCAATCGCATGTTTGCCGTGACCAATACCCTCGTTCTGCTGCTCGCAGCGTCCATCGCCAGCCAGTTGGCACGTGCGCTGTCGCAAGCGGGGCTGATCGACTTATGGGGCCAGTCCCTTTGGGATACTTCGCAATGGCTGAGGGTGGATTCTGCCTTTGGCACGCTGGCCCATGCGCTGGCCGGTTATGAAGCGCAACCGACCGGCCTGCAACTGGCGTTCTACCTGGTGGCGTTGTTCGGCATCGTCGCAGGCACGCGCTGGGTAAAGAAGTCCCAATCCTTGCAGCGTACCTAGCAGCCCTGTCAAGGGATCCGCCCATCTTTTCAAATTTCCCGGAGCTGACCATGCTGCATACCGCATTCAAGGCGGGGGCAGGCCTTGCGCTGACCCTCGCCAGTTGCCTGATCCCCTTGACCGTCGCCCATGCCGGGCCCGACGGCAACGTTGAAAGTCCGATTGTCGAGGAGGGTGAGCGAGAGCTTGACATCAAGTTTGGCACGGCCCGCCCGCGTCAGGGCGGTCGAGAAAGCGCGCTTTCAGTGGGCCTGGGCTTTGGCATGAATTCGTGGTGGGCCACCGAGGTCTATGCCAAGGCCAACCGACAGACGCCTGGCGGCTGGCGCTTTGATGCCGTCGAATGGGAAAACCGCTTTCAGTTGACCGAGACCGGCAAATACCCCGTCGACCTGGGTTGGGTGATTGAGCTGGAGCATCCACAGGACCGAAGCGAAGGCTGGGAGCTGAGCTTTGGGCCCCTGCTGCAAGCCGAACTGACGCCCAAGCTTGTGGCTAACCTGAACCTGTTTTTCACGCGCAACTACCGCGCCAGCACGCCTTCCGCCATGAACATGGACTACCAGTGGCAACTGCGGTACCGCTGGAAGCCGGAACTCGAATGGGGCGCGCAGGGCTTCGGCAGCCTGGGGCCGTGGCGCCAGTGGGCCGCTGCCGATCAGCAGGAACACAAGGCCGGGCCCGCCGTGTTCGGGAAGTTGCGGCTCGACGCGCACCAGGCGATCAATTACAACGCCGCCTGGCTGCTTGCAAACAACGCGACGACGCCTCGCAACACCCTGCGTCTCCAGGTCGAATACGAATACTGACGCCGCCCCAAGACCCCGGACACGAGGCGGCGCTGAGTGCTGGCTTTGGCTGCCGCATACCTTGATAATTTGGTATCTATCATCAAATTGATCAGTGTTCGATCAGCTTTTTCGTCGAGAGGCTCTTTATGGAATCCATCCGTCAGTCCGCAGTCGCTGGTGCTTTTTATCCTGGCCAGCGCCAGGCCTTGCTGACCGAAGTTGGTGCCCTGTTGAGCGCGGCACGGCAGGCGCCCGGCTCGGAGGGAGGGCCGCCAAAGGCCATCATTGTTCCGCATGCGGGCTACATTTATTCGGGTAGCACGGCTGCGCTGGCCTATGCCAGGGTGGCGCTGGCGCGCGGCACCATACGGCGTGTCGTCTTGCTGGGACCGGTGCACCGGGTCCCGGTGCGCGGCTTGGCACTGCCGGGCGTAGACGCTTTTTCCACCCCTCTGGGGGATGTGCCCCTGGACCTGAACGCCATCGAACTGATTTCCAAGATGCCGCAGGTGGTTGTCAGCGCCGCCGCCCATGCACAGGAGCACTCGCTTGAAGTTCAGCTGCCTTTCCTGCAGACCGTGCTGGGAGACTTCAAACTGGTGCCGCTGGCGGTGGGCGATGCAACGCCCGGGGAAGTGGCCGGGGTGCTTGAGGTTTTATGGGGTGGGAATGAAACGCTGATCGTGATCAGTTCAGACCTTTCACACTATCTGCCCTACAACACGGCGCAGGCTGTCGACAAAGAGACCCTCGGTCACATCATGAATCTGGAACCATCGATCTCCCACCGTCAGGCTTGCGGCGGCACACCCATCAATGGTTTGCTGCTGGTGGCAGGGCACAGGCACATGTGCCCAGAACTTTTGGGAAATTGCAACTCTGGCGACACCGCCGCAGACCAGGAGCGGGTTGTGGGCTACGCCTGTGTTGCCTTTGTGGAGGAACCTCATGTCGCATGAAACCGGAAATATTTTGCTGCCCATTGCGCGCGCTTGCATTGCCCGCGCCCTGGGGCGCACCACTGAAGCGCCCGAGACCGAACCCTGGTTGCAGGACTTGGGCGCCAGTTTTGTGACGCTGACCCAGGAAGGGCAACTGCGCGGTTGCATTGGCAGCCTGCACGCATACCGTTCCCTGTTGGAGGATGTCAAGGCCAATGCGCTTGCCGCGGCGCTACAGGATCCACGCTTTGCGCCCCTGGCAGCGGATGAACTGGATCGAACCGAAATTGAAATTTCATTGTTGTCTGCACTGCAGCCCATGCAGTTTTTCAGTGAGGCCGACGCCATCGCGCAGTTGCGTCCAGGTGTTGATGGCGTGGTGCTGGAGTTCGGTAACTACCGCAGCACCTTCTTGCCTCAGGTATGGGAGCAACTGCCCGCGGCTGAAGAATTTTTGGCTCACCTGAAACGCAAGGCGGGACTGCCTGTCCGATTTTGGGCGCCCGAGCTCAAGCTCAGTCGCTACACGGTGCGCAAATTCAAGGAATCTCAGCGCCAGTCAGCGGGGGCGGCTCAGCCGGCGCGCGCATGATGCCCATTGCCGACTATCCTGCGCGTTATTGGCATGCCATCGACGACGGCCGGCTGCAGTGTGACCTGTGCCCTCGCGACTGTCGCTTGCACGAGGGTCAGCGCGGCGCTTGCTTCGTGCGCATGCGTCAGGGAGATCGAATGATCCTGACGACCTATGGACGATCTTCCGGGTTCTGCATTGACCCCATCGAGAAAAAACCGCTGAACCACTTCTACCCCGGGAGCAGCGTTCTGTCGTTTGGCACGGCGGGCTGCAATTTGGCCTGCAAGTTTTGCCAGAACTGGGACATCAGCAAGTCCAAGGACATGGACAGCCTGATGGATCAGGCTTCGCCACAGGCCATTGCCGAACAGGCGTTGAAATACGGTTGCAGGAGCGTGGCCTTTACCTACAACGACCCGGTGATCTTCGCGGAATACGCCATGGACGTGGCCGACGCCTGCCATGCAATGGGCATTCAGACGGTGGCGGTGACGGCGGGCTACCTGCATGCTCAGGCGCGGCGTGACTTCTTTGCCAAGATCGATGCCGCCAATGTTGACCTGAAGGCGTTTACAGACGACTTTTACTTCAGGCAGACCGGGTCGCACCTTCAGCCCGTGTTGGATACGCTGCTCTACCTCCGGCATGAAACTTCAGTCTGGTTCGAGATCACCACGTTGCTGATTCCGGGACAGAACGACTCGGACGAAGAGATCACAGCGCTGTGCCGGTGGATCGCTGCCGAACTCGGTCCCGATGTGCCGCTGCATTTTTCTGCTTTTCATCCGGACTACAAGATGGTGGAAGTCCCAGCCACCCCAGCCGCGACTTTGGTGCGTGCGCGCGACATCGGCCTGCGACAAGGCCTGCACCATGTCTACACCGGAAACGTGCACCACGCGGCTGGCGACACGACTTTTTGCACAAGCTGTCATGCGCCACTGATCGTTCGCGACTGGTATGAGCTGACTCAATACCGGCTGACGCCTGACGGGCGGTGTCCGGATTGCGGAGACCGGGTGCCAGGTCGGTTTGCAGAGCAAGCCGGCCATTTCGGTCGCAGGAGAATCCCGGTTGTGATTCACGCGAATTGAACTGCAGTAGCGAGGATGTGACACAAGCGGTCGATGATTTTGCTCCGCCCGTTGCCTGGATTCAGTTCGCCCCAAGGCTGACGGCTGGGACCTAACGCCGCCAGACGGCGGGCGTCGCCGCAGGCCATCGGTCCAGACCTCAAGTGTGCGTGCGTTTCAATGCAAGGTATATGTGTTAGATTACATAACATTAAATTGGATTAATCGGACTGAGCCAAGTGCACTTCGCCGGCTTGCGCGCTGAATTATCAGAATGTTTGAAGGACGCTCATGACGGAGCAGCATGTTGCCGTTGTAGACGATGAACCAGGGATTACCCGCTTGCTGGCCACCTATCTGGCCGGAAACGGCTTTCGCGTGACGGAACTGTCGCGCGGGTCGGCCTTGGAGGAATTGATGCGCACCGATCCACCTGATCTGGTGTTGCTGGACATCGGATTGGCGGGGGAAGATGGCCTGGTCATTGCACGACGTCTGCGCGAGCATTGGACGACAAGCATCATTCTTGTAACAGGTCGATCCGATCCGGTTGACAAGGTGGTTGGCCTGGAAATCGGCGCGGATGATTACGTGACCAAGCCTTTTGACCTGCGCGAGTTGTTGGCGCGGATCAAGGCGGTCTTGAGGCGCTCGTCACTGGAAGTGCCGCCCGGAGTGGCGAGTGCGGAAAAAGTGCGCCCGTCAGTACCGACTGCGCAGGCAAGGAGCGGACGCTACTTGTTTGACGGTTGGGCGCTGGAAATGAGCGGGCGACGGCTGTTCACCCCCGCCGGAGCAGAGATCAACTTGACTACGGGTGAATTCAACCTGCTCCTCGTTTTTGTCGCGCACGGTGGCAGGGTATTGTCCCGTGATTTCTTGCTGGGAAGTTCCTGTGGTCGGGAATCCGCGCCCTTTGACCGTGCCGTTGATGTGCTGGTGAGTCGATTGCGTAAGAAAATTGAGCTAAATCCAGGGCGGCCGGAGATTCTGAAGTCGGTGCGTGGTGCGGGCTATTTGTTCGTCCCGGCTGTCAGCCAGGACTGACCGTCGAGAGGAATGCCAAGGAGAATCCATGTCGGTAACATCGCTTGGGGTGTCGATGGGTGAATCGCGCAATGTGAATCGCCTGCCCGTACTCGGTGCCTACCCATCGCGGGCGCGGCAGGCGGTGCGGTTGGCGCACTACTACGAACAACTGGCTTCACTGGCGCGGCTTGCCGTTGACCTTACGGATCCGCGCGAACTGCTGCAGCAGGTGCCAGTGCTGGCTGCGAAAGCACTGGGCTGCGACGACGCTGTCGTTTTTCTCGTGGAGTCGAACCAGCCCGAGTTGAAGGTCGTCAGCCTCTTTGGCCTGTCAAGCGGATTGACACAGGGGCAGCATGTTCCCTATTCCGACGACGTTGCTGCTGGTTTCGTACTGGAGCATGGCGATGTTGTGGTGGTTCCAGATTGGGCCTGTGAGACGCGGTTCTCCGTTCCCGTCGGGGTGGAGCGGGACGCACTGAGGAGCAGGCTGGCGGTGCCGTTGTTTGACCAGGGTCATGTGGTGGGAGTGCTGAGCGCTTCGTCAGTTCTGCCGAACCACTTCGCGCAGGACGAAGTCCGGTTCCTGCAAGCGGTGGCCAGCGTGTTGGCGACAAGCCTGCAGCGCGCCCAAATGGAAGCGCAGCTGCGCCAGGCGCACAAAATGGAGAGTGTCGGAAAATTGACCGGGGGCATCGCCCATGATTTCAACAATCTGCTCACTGTCATACAGGGCAGCCTGCAGATGGCGCAAGAACATGCGCGTGACGATGTGAACCTTCTGGATCTTCTGCAGGCCGCTACCGGCGCGAGCCGACGCGCTGCCGATCTGACCGGGAAATTGCTGGCCTTTTCCCGGCGCCAGATGTTGACCCCCAGTCGAGTCGAGATGGGGGAATTGCTGCCTTCGCTGATTGACCTGCTGCGTAGAACTCTTGGGGAGAAAATTGCGATTGTCGTGGAGGTCGAAGCAGGTTGTCCGCCATGCATGGTTGATCGGGTTCAACTTGAATCGGCGCTGCTCAATATTGCCATCAACGCGCGTGATGCCATGCCAGAAGGGGGTGAATTGAATTTTTCGTGCGCTGGCGTGCAGGGCATTTCCGCCGATTCCATGAACACACGCGGAGTGAGCGCGGCCGCGGGGACTGACTCGTCGGTTTGCATCAGTGTCACCGATACCGGATCGGGCATGACCGACGCCGTTCGGGACAGCGCCTTTGAGCCCTTCTTTACGACCAAAGAGGCTGGGCGTGGAACCGGTCTTGGTTTGAGCTCCGTCTACGGGTTTGTTCGCCAGTCCAGGGGCAGCATCAGCCTGGAAAGCACGCCGGGGCGGGGCACGACTGTGACCATGCTGCTCCCTGCCTTTCAAGGTGATGTGCCGGTGCCAACTGTGCTCGCCGCATGGACGCGGTCTTTACCCGCTGGCCTGAGGGTCTTGCTGGTGGAGGACGACGCTGAAGTTCGTGCCGTTGCGCGGCGCTTTCTGGCATCGCTCAAGTGCGTCGTTTCGGCGCACAGCAGCGCAGAGTCCGCCTGGACAGAATTGATCAGGGGCGACGAATTCGAATTGCTGTTGACAGATATTGAACTGGGTTCGGGGATGAAGGGAACGGAGTTTGCACGCCGCGCGCGAGCTTTGCGTCCCAGCCTCCCGGTGCTTTTGACGTCGGGCTACTCAAAGCACCTGGCTGATGAACGCCGCGAAGAGCCCGGCCGCTGGCCGTTGCTTAAAAAGCCGTTCAGCAAGGAGGAACTGGCCACGGCAGCTTCGCTTGCGTTGGAGGGTTCAAACGGGGCGGGCACTCACGCCTCTAGTGGAGCAAGGGGGAACTTGGTTCCGCGCTGTTTTGAATGAAGCTGCGCAGCGCGCCAAGGCTTGGAATGGTGATTTCACGCCGTCCTTTTTCGTTGAATTGAATCAAGCCGCAGCGCGATAGTTTCGAAAGCGCGCGACTCACTGATTCCAGCGTCAGGCCGAGATGGTTTCCCATGTCAGCGCGAGTCATATGTACATTGATCTGATCGTTGCGAAAACCTCTTTCCGCCAGTGCCTGTGCCCACTGCAGCAGGAAGTCAGCGACGCGGGCATCTGCAGTCAGTGTGCCCATGGACAACATTGAATCCCGGTTGCGTGCCAACTGGCCACTCATTGCAGCGAGGAAAATCCGCATCACTGTGGGTTCCGACGCGTTGGCGCGCAGCATCGCGTCAAAGCGGATCGTCCATACCTCGCCACTGTCGAGCGCGATGGCCGAGCAGCCGTGGCGCCCTGTGGGGATGCCGTCAAATCCAAGCCAGTCCCCCTTGAAGTACAAGCCGGCGGGTTGCTCGCGCCCATCCGGTGCGAGATTCACAATCTTGAACAGGCCGGAACTTACCAGATAGAGCGTGTCAAACGAATCGCCGCACAGGTAAACCCGCTCTTCAGCCTGAACTCTTCTGCGTCCAAATTCGACGTGTTTTTGAATAAGAGTCAAAGTCTCACGCCAGAAAGAACGAGGCTTGGCGGTGATGACTCCGGAACCGGATCTGACGCCCGAGTAGTACGGACTCGGAGTCGCGAAGTGTGACTTGCTGGCACCAGCGACCTCGGTGGGTTTTGGCAGGATTTTATCGGTGCCTGCAGAAAGTGTTGCCTGTGACGAGTTGAATTGGACGTTCATTTCGATCTCCATGTTGCTACAGATAGTGCACCCCAAGCTGGTCATCCGGCGATTCAATCCAAGGCACTGATGACTTGTCTGACCCAACCTGCCAACCTTGAATCCAAGCTTAGGCCGACCCTGTAAATGGATAAATTCAAGCAGCGACTTTTTGGTGACGTTGTGTAAATGGAATGTTGCAGATTGACATGTTTTCATGTTGACGCCAAGTTTCTGCATCTCGCTGGATGGGTTGAGCTTTCTCAATCTGATGGACAGCAAGCTGACTATCTTTGACTTCTGCGAATGAGGACGATGGGTTGTATGTACAAAGGAGTTGCTATGAAGACCGATGCGGATTTGAAAGCTGATGTTCTGACCGAACTTTCCTGGGACCCTCTGGTTCAGGAGACCCGTGTGGGCGTCACGGTCAAGGATGGTGTGGTCACCTTGAGCGGGCACTTGGACACTTATGCGGAGAAGGTGGCAGCAAAGCGTGCGGCAGAACGTGTCGGCGGCGTGAAGGCGATCGCGGTCGAACTCGATGTCGTTCCCCTGGGGATCCACCAGAGAAGCGACACCGAAATCGCTGCCACTGTGGAGCATGCACTGAGTTGGAACACTTCAATTCCGGCGGACAGCATCGTTGTCGTGGTGGAGAAGGGGTGGGTCACTCTGGACGGGGAACTGGACTGGAACTTTCAACGCCGAGCGGTCGAACGAGTCATCCGACCGCTCAAGGGTGTTGTGGGCATCAGCGACAACATTCGACTCAAGGCCCTGCCTATACCCGTGAACCTGTCAAACCGGATTCAGGATGCGCTGACGCGTCAGGCGGTGCGCGAGGCGAAGCGAATTGAAATTTCGGTGGAAAATACCGTGGTGACCTTGCGGGGCCACGTTCACTCATGGGCGGAACGAAGTGCCGCCGAGGGTGCCACTTGGTCGGCGCCCGGAGTGAGTCGGGTCAATAATCAGTTGACGATCGAGGCATGACCAGTTGCACGCAGCACCAACATTTTGTTCCAACAACGTCTGGGAGCATCAATGGCCGTTCAACTCAAGGACATCGCGACGTCCATTGTCGCCATCGCTGACCCCGAAACCACGGCGGTCGTCGTGGCGCAGCTTATGCGCAGGCATCATGTGGGCGCCGTAGTTGTGGTGGATGCCAAGGACGCCAATCAACCAGTGGGAATTGTCACTGACCGGGATCTGGTACTCGAGTTGATCGCCGAGGGCCTTGATCCAGCGGTTTTTACGGCCGGGGACATCATGTCCGTCAATCTGGTGCGGGCAAGGCTGGAAACGAAGGCACTGGATGCGGTGCGGCTGATGGCGGATCAACGGGTTCATCGATTGCTGGTTGTTGACGAAGCGGATCGACTCGTCGGCATCGTTACGTTGGAGGATGTGCTCGAATTGTTGACGCAGGGGTTGGCGCAGTTTGCGGTGGGTGCAGTGGGCGGGAGGGAGCGGGAAATCATGGAGTGGGGCTGATGTAGGTCTGCAGCACGGCTGGCAGCGAATTTTGACCGCTTGATTTTTGGGAGGCGACAGGTCAACCTTACCGGTCCGGTGCAGGTATGCTTGGTGTGGGCGATGGTGCCCAGACAACCGACCCCGGAGTCTTGATGAACGAACGTATCCGTCAATTGCTGGACCAAATGGCCATCCTGGAAGCTGAACTGGGAACCGCTATGCAGGAACAGGAAGCCAGCATGCTCTACCAAATCAGGGGCAAGCGTGTCGAGTTCGAGGAATCCATTCGCAAGACGCACAGGCGTCTGAAGAATGGTTTCTTTCGCTGGCTGGTGACGAATCGCCCACAGAATCTCATCACCGGACCCATCATCTACAGCATGATCATTCCGATGCTGATACTCGACGTGTTCGTGAGCTTCTACCAATTTTCGTGCTTCCCTGTTTACCGCATTGCGAAAGTGGTCAGGGGCGATTACATCGTGTTTGATCGTCAGCAACTCGAGTACCTGAATTTCATCGAAAAATTTCACTGCACCTACTGCGCTTATGGAAACGGCCTGATGGCCTATGTCAGCGAGATCGTGGGGCGGACGGAGGAGTATTTTTGTCCGATCAAGCACGCGCGCAAAATCCGAGCCACGCACTCGAGGTATGCAAATTTCTTGGCTTATGGCGAGGCCGATGATTACGAAAAGAAGTTGGAAAGATATCGTGTCGCTCTCGGGGGAAAGAAGCCCCGTTCCAAAGAGGGCCGAGACGGCTGCTGAACGAAAACGTCAATGTGGCGCGGTGGCGACCACGCGCTTAATTTTTCCGCTGCGCCCGCGCAAACTGTCTGCGTCAAAGATTTCGATGACAGAGATTTTCGCCAGACCTTGCTGCTGCGTAAAAGCTTGCAGCACTTTGCTACACCGCAGCACGGTCGCTTCGGCGTCGACGCAAGCGCTTGGGAGATGCAATTCGAGTGTTCTGGCGTCGCGCTGACGAAGTTGAAAATTGGGTTCTTCGTCAATTTCACTGTGATTTTTTCCTTGCTGCGGGACAATCCGGTGAATCAATATTTTCAGCTTGAACAT
>CAIKVZ010000013.1 GCA_903830985.1 uncultured beta proteobacterium | reverse complement strand
CTTCATGGACAGCACGTGTTTGTCGTGCGCCACGAAGCGTCCCTTGGTGTCGGTCACCTGATAGGGCAGGCGGCAGGCTTGCGAGCAGTCGCCGCGGTTCGCGCTGCGCCCGGTGTGGGCGTGGCTCAGGTAGCACTGGCCGCTGTAGGCCACACACAGCGCGCCGTGCACGAAAAATTCCAGCGTGCAGTTCGTTTGCTGGCGTATGTCCTGAATCTGCTCGAGCGTGAGTTCGCGTGCCAGCACGATCTGTGACAGCCCCACGTCCTGCAGGAAGCGCGCTTTCTCGGGTGTGCGGATGTCGGTCTGGGTGCTGGCATGCAGCTGTATGGGCGGCAGCTCCAGTTCCAGCAAGCCCATGTCCTGGATGATCAGCGCGTCGACGCCGGCGTGGTACAGCTGCCAGACCAGCGCGCGCGCCGGCTCGAGTTCGTCGTCGCGCAGGATGGTGTTGAGCGTGACAAAGATGCGGCTGTGAAAGCGGTGCGCGTGCTGTACCAAGCGCGCAATCTCTGCCACGGAATTGTCGGCGCTGGAACGCGCGCCAAAGGAGGGGCCGCCGATGTAGACCGCGTCGGCGCCGTGGTCGATGGCTGCGATGCCGATGTCGGCGTCGCGTGCCGGCGCCAGCAGTTCGAGTTGATGGGGCAAAACGCTCATCGGTTTAGCCCTGCGCCATGGGCCGCGCGGCGTCGCTGCACCATTCGCTCCAGCTGCCGGCATACAGCGCTGTCTGGCCCAGGCCGGCAACTTCCATGGCGATCAGATTCGGCAGGGCGCTGACACCGCTGCCGCAGTGGTGCACCACGCCCGCCGCGTCGCGCCCGGCGAGGAGTTGCTCGAACTCGGCACACAGCACGGCAGGTGTTTTGAACTTGCCGTCTTCGCCGATGTTCAGTCCGAAGGCCCGGTTCAGCGCACCGGGGATGTGGCCTGCCACCGGGTCGAGCGGTTCGACTTCACCACGGTAGCGCGGCGCACCGCGCGCGTCGATCAGCGTTTGCGTGGGGCGTCCCAGACCCGCCAGTACCGTCTGTGTGGTGGCGAGGCTGCGCAGTGCGGGTTTCAGTGAAAAGTTCGCCGCTGCGCGCGCCGGTTCCTGCCCGCCATTGACGGCGCCGCCTGTTGCCGTCCAGGCCTGCAAGCCACCGTCCAGCACCGCCACCGCGTCGTGCCCGGCCCATTTGAGCATCCACCACAGGCGCCCGCAATAGTTCGCGCCCTGGCGGTCGTACACGACGGCCTGCATGTCGTTGGCGAAGCCCACACTGGCCAGCCAGGCGGCGAACCTTTCGCGCGCGGGCAAAGGGTGGCGTCCACCCGAGGCCGCGCTCGCACCGTCCTTGGCGCTCAGGTCCTCATTCAGCCGTGCGAAAAGCGCTCCAGGGATGTGGGCTTCGCGGTACTGCTGCTCACCCAGGGCCGGGTTCATCAGGTCACAGCTGGTGTCGAAGACGAACAGCGCTTGCCCTCTGCCCATCAGGGTCTGCAATTGTTCGGGGGAGATCAGGGTGGTGTAGTTCATGTTCAAGTCAGGTTTTTAAGCATTGAAATTGCAAATGCAAAATTTCGAATTTCAAGGTATTTTCAGGTCAAGGTCAGTGCTCTTCCGCCGGAGTGTTGGGCAGCGCGCGGGTGCGCAAAACGGTGGCCGCCAGGCCGCTGGCGACGATCAGCGCCATGCCCAGCCAGCCCATCAGTGCAATCTGGTCGCCAAACAGCAGCAAGCTGTAGAGCGCGGCGAAAACGATGCCCGAGTACTGCAGATTCGCCACCACCAGCGTGGCGCCCTGGCTGTAGGCGCGCGTCATGCACCACTGGCCCAGGGATGCCAGCAGTCCGATGGGAATGAGCCAGGCGGCGGCCTGCCATGAAACCTGTGCCCAGGGGGAAAAGCCCGTGACCAGCACGCCCGCGCCCCCTGTCAGTGCAGTGGCCAGGGCAAAAAAGAAAACGGTGCGGTCCTCGGGTTCGCCGATGCGGCCCAGCGCCGTGACCTGGAGGTAGGCGAGGGCCGAGCCCATGCCCGACAGCAGGCCGACCACGCCGGCGAACAATTGGTCGTGGTCGATGGTGGGCCGCAGCGTCAAAACGACGCCGGCAAAGCCCGCCAGCACGGTCAGCAGCAGTGGCCCCTGGCGCTGGGCCTGCGGGCCCTGACTGAAAAGCAGGGCGCCGCCCACGATGAAGGCCGCCACCCAGACGCCACTCATGTAGTTCAGCGTCATCGCCGTGGCCAGCGGCAGTCGGCCCAGGGCATAGAACCAGCCGCCCATGGACAGCACGCCGATCATGCCGCGCCAGGCATGCATCATGGGCACGCGAGTGCGCAGGCTGCCACCGCGTGACAGCACGACGATGCCCATGAACACCAGCCCCACCAGCCCCCGGTAGAACAGCAATTCGACGGTGTTGAAGCTGGCCGAGGCGACTTTGACCCCGACACCCATGGTGGCAAAGAAGAACGAAGCCAGGACCATCCACAGGGCTTGCATGTCAGGCCGTCAGGCTTGCAGCTTGCGCTGCGCGCGCGCTGCGCCCCCCGCTGCTCACGCCAGGTCCATCGTGGCGCGGTACCACTCGTGAAAATGCTGCATGCCGTCTTCCATCGGACTCTGGTAGGGGCCGACCTCGTTGTCGCCGCGCGCCAGCAGGGCGCGCCGGCCGGCATCCATGCGTTCGCCGATCTCGTCGTCCTCGATGCAGGTTTCCATGTAGGCGGCCTGCTGCGCTTGGACAAACTCGCGCTCGAACGCGGTGATCTCTTCCGGGTAGTAGAACTCCACCTGGTTCAGCGTCTTGCCCGGGCTGACCGGGTGCAGGGTGGACACCGTGAGCACATGCGGATACCCCTCGACCATGATGTGCGGGTAGTAGGTGAGCCAGATGGCGCCGCGCTCCGGTCGCTGGCCATTGCGGTACTTGAGCAGGGCTTCGTGCCAGCGCTGGTACACGGCTGACCCCGGTTGCCCGAAGCCCTTGGCCACGCCGACGGTCTGTACCGAGTAGTTCTCCTTGAACTCCCAGCGCAGGTCATCGCAGGTGACAAACTGGCCCAGCCCCGGGTGGAAGGGACCGACGTGGTAGTCCTCCAGATAAACCTCGATGAAGGTCTTCCAGTTGTAATTGCACTCGTGCAGTTCGACGTGGTCGAGCGCGTAGCCGTCGAAGCTCAACTCGGCGCGCGGGCCCATGCCGGCCAGATCGGCGGCAATGTCGCGCCCGTTGTCCTCGAACAGCAGGCCATTCCACTCGCGCAGCGCGTAGTTGTTCAGGTTCAGGCAGGGGTCGTGGGCAAAGTGCGGCGCACCCAGCAACTGGCCATCGGGCTGGTAGGTCCAGCGATGCAGCGGGCACACGATGTTGCCCGCCGCGCTGCCTTTTTGCGTGTCATGCAGCGAGCCGCGTCCCTTGAGCATCACGGCCTGGCGGTGCCGGCAGACGTTGGAGACCAACTCCACGCCTTTGGCGGTGCGCACCAGGGCGCGCCCCTCGGCCTCCTGGGGCAGGGCGTAATAGTCGCCCAGGTTGGGCACGGCGAGCTGGTGGCCGACGTAACGCGGACCGTTGGCAAAGATGCGTTCGCGCTCGCGCGCAAACAGGGCATCGTCAAAATAGCTTGAAACTGGTAGTTGGCTTGCGGCCTGCTGCAGTTGAAGACTTAAATCAGACATGATTGTCTTGACCTAGAGACTCCCCCTATGAAGGGGCAGGTAGGCGCTTATCGCGCGGGAAAAAGGAACCCCGAGGATCGGACTCGGGGGTGGGGGATTGTAACCTCGCTGCGGGATGCCTGCGCCCGTGACCCCTAACATGGACTGAAGCGGGGTATCGGGGCCTGTGCCAGGGCTGCCATGGGGCCTCAGCGCCTAAAATGGAGGTTTTATTCGGAACACTTGTTCATGCCCCGAGCCCATGCCCCCACTGCCGCCCGAACGGATGCTGCTGCGCCCCCTGCCAGCTATGAAGCCGCGCTCCAGGAACTGGAGCAACTCGTGGCCCAGCTCGAGTCCGGCCAATTGCCTTTGGAGCAGTTGCTTGCCGGCTACCAGCGTGGCGCGCAGCTGTTGGCCTTTTGCAAAGACCGCCTGCAGGCCGTGGAGGACCAGATCAAGGTGCTTGACGAATCCGGCCTCAAACCGTGGGCGCAAGAGTGACGCAGACAGCCGTTTTTGACCTGACGTCTTGGAGCTCGCAGCATCTGGCCACGGTCGAGCGCTCGTTGGACCGCTGGGTCGAGCCCGAGGCGCCGGCCGGACTGGGAGACGCCATGCGCTACGCTGTACTCGATGGCGGCAAGCGCCTGCGTCCCTTGCTGGTGCTGGCCGCCTGCGAAGCGGTCCAGGGCAATGCCGGTGCTGCGCTGCGCGCGGCCTGTGCGGTGGAACTGATTCACGCCTACTCGCTGGTGCACGACGACATGCCCTGCATGGACGATGACGTGCTGCGCCGCGGCAAGCCCACGGTGCACGTGCAGTTTGGTCCGGCCATGGCGCTGTTGGCCGGCGACGCCTTGCAGGCACTGGCGTTCGAGTTGCTCGTGCCCGATGACGGCAGCGTGCCCGACGGCATGGCCGCGCGCCTGTGCCGCCTGCTGGCCTGCGCCGCGGGTTCGCAGGGCATGGCCGGCGGTCAGGCCATCGATCTGGCCAGCGTGGGCTGTGCGCTCAGCCGGGACCAGTTGCAAACCATGCACCGCCTCAAGACCGGCGCCCTGCTGCAGGCCAGCGTCCTCATGGGTGCGGCCTGCGCACCGGTTCAGGCCAGCGTCCAGTCCGCACTCGCCGACTACGGCGCAGCCCTGGGCCTGGCGTTTCAGGTGGTGGACGATATTCTGGACGTGACGGCCGATTCCGCCACGCTGGGCAAGACCGCCGGCAAGGACGCGGCCAACGACAAACCCACCTATGTTTCGCTGCTCGGACTCGAGCCTGCGCGCGTCTATGCGCAGGAACTGCTGGACCAGGCCTTGCAGGCGCTGCAGCGCAGCGGACTGACGCAAACGCACTCGCTTGTGGCCCTGGCCGACATGGTGGTGAACCGCGAAAAATAACAATGAACTCCCTGCTCTCAACCATCAACGAACCCGCGGACCTGCGCCGCTTGCCGCGCACGCAACTCCGCTCGCTGGCCGACGAACTGCGCAGCTTCCTGCTGGAGAGCGTCGCCAAAACCGGCGGCCACTTGAGCTCGAATCTGGGCACGGTAGAACTCACGGTGGCGCTGCATGCGGTGTTCAACACCCCGTATGACTGGTTGGTGTGGGACGTGGGTCATCAGACCTATCCGCACAAGATCCTCACGGGGCGGCGCCAGCGCATGGCCTCGCTGCGCCAGCAAGGCGGCCTGAGCGGCTTCCCGCAACGCGGCGAGAGCGAGTACGACACCTTTGGCACGGCGCATTCCAGCACCTCCATCTCTGCGGCGCTGGGCATGGCCATTGCGGCCCGGCAAAAGGGCGAGAACCGCAACGCGGTGGCCATCATCGGCGACGGCGCGCTCACCGCCGGCATGGCCTTTGAGGCGCTGAACAACGCCGGCGTGGCCGACTGCCAGCTGCTGGTGATCCTGAACGACAACGACATGAGCATCAGCCCGCCGGTGGGCGCGCTGAACCGCTATCTGGCGCAACTCATGAGCGGGCAGTTCTACGCTGCCGCCAAGAACGTCGGCAAGCAGGTGCTTAAGGGCGCGCCGCCGCTGTTCGAACTGGCCAAGCGCATAGAGCAGCAGGCCAAGGGCATGGTGGTGCCGGCAACGCTGTTCGAGAAGTTCGGCTTCAACTACATCGGTCCGATCGACGGGCACGACCTGGACTCGCTCATCCCCACGCTGGAAAACATCAAGCACTTGATGGCCCACCATTCGGGCCCGCAGTTCCTGCACGTGGTGACGAAAAAGGGTCAGGGCTATCACTTGGCCGAGGCCGACCCTGTGGCCTACCACGGCCCTGGCAAGTTCGACCCCATGGTGGGGCTCAAGGCAGCCACGCAATCCAAGACCACCTTCACCCAGGTGTTCGGCCAGTGGCTGTGCGACATGGCGCAGCAGGATCAGCGTCTCATCGGCATCACGCCGGCGATGCGCGAAGGCTCCGGCATGGTGGAGTTCGAGCGCCGTTATCCCGGGCGCTACTTCGACGTGGGCATTGCCGAACAGCACGCCGTGACCTTCGCTGCGGGGCTGGCCTGCGAGGGCCTGAAACCGGTGGTGGCGATCTATTCGACCTTCCTGCAGCGCGCTTACGACCAGCTGATCCACGATGTGGCGATTCAGAACCTGCCGGTGGTGTTCGCGCTGGACCGGGCCGGCCTGGTCGGCGCCGACGGTGCCACACATGCCGGGGCTTACGACATTCCCTTCATGCGCTGCATTCCGAATGTCAGCGTGGCCTGCCCGGCCGACGAGAACGAATGCCGGCAACTGCTGAGCACGGCGTTCGCGCAGTCGCATCCGGTGGCGGTGCGCTATCCGCGTGGCGCCGGCGCCGGTGTGGCGGTGGGCACGGGGCTGGAGCCGTTGCCCTTTGCCAAGGGCGAAATCCGGCGTGAAGGGCAGGGCATGGCGATCCTGGCCTTTGGCACGCTGCTGTATCCGGCCATGGCCGCGGCAGAAAAGCTCAATGCCACCGTGGTCAACATGCGTTGGGCCAAGCCGCTGGATGTCGAATTGCTGTTGCAGGTGGCGGCACGCCACGACTCGCTGGTGAGCGTGGAAGACGGCGCCATCATGGGCGGTGCAGGCAGTGCCGTGGCCGAAGCCCTGAACCACGCCGGCGTGCTGCGGCCCCTGTTGCAACTGGGCTTCCCGGACCGATTCATCGAACACGGTGACCCGGCGCAGTTGCTCGTGCAACTGGGTCTGGACGCGCCCGGTATTGAAGCCTCGATCCGGCAACGTTTTCCGTCCCAGGCTTGAAGCACTGGCCATGACCGATGGCCGTGAAGCCGACCCGACGACTTTGACCTCGGCTGTCCCCGCAGGCCGGCTGTCCCGGCTGGCCCGCATGGGCTGGCTGGCCACCGGTGTCGCCGGCGGCATGCTGGCCGAAGGCGCGCGCCAGTTGGCACAGGGCAAGCGCCCGCGCATCAGCGACATGCTGCTCACCCCCACGAACGCGCGACGGGTTGCGCACCAACTGGCCCAGATGCGCGGTGCCGCCATGAAGGTCGGCCAATTGCTGTCCATGGACGCCGGCGATCTGCTGCCACCCGAGCTGGCCGAGATCCTGGCGCGGCTGCGCTCCCAGGCCAGAGCCATGCCGAAGAGCCAGGTGCTCGGCGTGCTCGATGCCAACTGGGGCCCGGGCTGGGAAAAACGTTTCAAGCATTTTTCCTGGGCCCCGTTGGCCGCGGCCTCGATCGGCCAGGTCCATGAGGCGCAAACCCTTGACGGGCGCCGGCTGGCGATCAAGATCCAGTACCCCGGGGTGCGCGCCAGCATAGCCAGCGATGTGGACAACGTCGCCAGCCTGTTGCGCATCTCCGGCCTGTTGCCCAAGGGACTGGACATCGGGCCGCTGCTGGAAGAAGCCAAACGCGAACTGCACGACGAAGCCGATTACCTGCGCGAGGGCGGCTATCTGCAGCGCTTTGCCGAACTGCTGGCCGACGCTCCCGAGTTCACCTTGCCGCAACTGCAGCCCGATCTGACAACCCACAGCGTGCTGGCCATGTCACTGGTCGGCGGTGTGCCTGTGGAGTCGCTGCAGCAACTGCCGCAGGCGCAGCGCGACCGGCTGGTGCGGCTGTTGCTGCAATTGCTGCTGCGCGAACTGTTCGAATTCCGTCTGGTGCAGACCGATCCCAACTTTGCCAATTACCGCTTTGACGTGGACTCGCAGCAACTGATCCTGCTGGACTTTGGCGCCACCCGGTCCTACTCGGTCGGCATGGTCAAAGGCTACCGGCTGTTGCTGCGCAGCGCCCTGCTCGGCGACCGTGACGGCATGGACCGCGCCGCCAGCGCCATTGGCTACTTCGGCGACAGCACGCAGCAGCGCCACCGCGAGGCGGTGCTCGACATGATGGCCATGGCGTGTGAGCCCTTTCGCTGGGACGGCGACTACGACTTTGCCGCATCGGACCTGCCGGCGCGCCTGCGTGACGCCGGTCTGGCGCTGGGCCTGGACCGGGCTTTCTGGCATGTGCCCCCGGCCAACGTGCTGTTCCTGCAGCGCAAGCTCGGCGGCCTGTACCTGCTGGCTGCAAGACTGCAGGCCAGGGTGAACCTGAACCAACTGGTGCAGGACTTCATGGGTGCCCACGCCCCACCCGCCAAGCGCGGCCAGGGCGGCTCGGATTAGCCGGCCAGCGTCGGGTAGTCCGTATAGCCCTTGGCGCCGCCGCCGTAGTAAGTGTTGTGGTCGCCTTCATTGAACGGGCCGCCCTGGCGCAGGCGTTCCACGAGGTCCGGGTTGGCGATGAAGGGGCGGCCAAAGGCCACGAGGTCGGCGCCTTGCGCCAGCGCTTCCTCGGCCAAGGCCTTGTCCAGTCCGTTGTTCACCATCCAGGCGCCCTTGCCGCCGGCTTCGCGGTAGGCCTGACACAGCGCGGCATAGTCAAAAGGCCGGTCGGGCAGTTCGCGCGCGCCGCCAGTGGCGCCTTCGATGATGTGGACATAGGCCAGGTTCATGCCGGCGAGCTCGCGCACCAGGTAGTCGAAAAGCGGTTGCGGATCGGCGTCAAAGGCGTCGTTCGCCGGCGTCACGGGTGACAGTCGAATGCCGGTGCGGCCGCCAGCTACGGCGGCAGTCACCGCGCGCACCACTTCCAGCGTCAGGCGCGCACGGTTGGCCATGCTGCCGCCGTAATCGTCAGTGCGCTCGTTCGAGCCGCTCCTCAGGAACTGGTCCAGCAGATAGCCGTTGGCGGCGTGGACCTCGACGCCGTCAAAGCCGGCGGTCTCGACCGCGCTGCGTGCCGCCGCCTGGTAGCTGTGCACGATGCCGGGCAGTTCCTGCGCGCGCAGGGCGCGCGGTGCCGAGGTGTCGACAAACACCGGTTGGCCGTCCTTGATGAGCACGGTCTTGGTCTTGGCTGTGATGGCCGAAGGTGCCACGGGCTGACCGCCTTCGGGCTGCAGGTCGGTGTGCGAAACGCGCCCCACATGCCAGAGTTGCACCACGATCTTGCCGCCTGCCTGGTGCACGGCGCTGGTGACCTGCTTCCAGCCGTCGAGTTGTTCGGTGCCGTACAGGCCCGGCACATCCGAGTAGCCCTGACCCTGCTGGCTGATGGCCGTGGCCTCGGAGATCAGCAGTCCCGCGCTGGCACGCTGCGTGTAGTAGGTGGCCATGAGCGGTGTGGGAATGGCGTCCGGTGCGCGGTTGCGCGTCAGCGGGGCCATCACGATGCGGTTGGCGAGGTGCATTGTGCCGACCTGGATCGGGTCGAACAGGGTGGATTGCTTGGCGTTCATGAGGTACTTTCAGCGGGTTGGCGGTTTTTGAAATCGGCTGCAGGGTCGAATTGGGTCGAAGCAGGTGACATGCCTGGGCAGGCCTGCACACGCCCACCTCCACACATGGGGTCGCTGGCGCGGGAAAAAAGGCGCGACTGCGCAACGACCGGGGAATCTTTGCTGTGTGTTGTATCGCACAGAAGTTGCTGCGCTTTGACGCTATGCTTGTCAAAAATATTATTTTTAACATTGAACCCAAGGAGCGACCCGCATGTTATACAAATTCAAATCGCAAGCCGGTGCCGACGTCATCATGCAAGCCTTCAACGGTGACCAGACGCTCGCGCTCATAGGCAAGGAGGCAGCGCCCCAGGGCATCATCACGCTGGCGCAAATCCCGGCCGCCATTGCGGTGCTGGAGGCGGCCACGGCGTCACAGCCCGCGCTGAAACCGCAGGAAGACGAGGGCGCCGATTTTTTGCACTATGTCGGTCCCTTCATTGACCTGTTGCGGGTCAGCCTGCAGGCCGGCAAGGACGTGGTCTGGGGCGTTTGAGGCCAAGCGCAGCGTATAGTCACTCCGCATCCAGCAGGAGGGACTCGCCATGTTCTCTGTTTATGGGGTGATGGGTCGTTTGTTCAATGGCCCGCTTGATCAGATGCTTCAGGTCGGTGGCGTCAGCACCCTGACGCGCAGCCGCGCCGTCCTGCCCGTGGGGCGTGAACCCTCGGCCAGCGATACCGGAGACAACCTGCGTCGGGCCGCGGGCGCAGAGCCTGCACCCCACAGTCCGATCGCCACCTACGTGCAGGTGCAGAGTGCAAGCCCACAGCGCCATGCGCTGACCCGGGTGCGTGACGTGATGAGCAGCAAGGTGATCACCGTGGCGCTGCAGTCCACCGTGCTGGCCGGCTGGCAACAACTCTCGGAGCATGGCATCGGCCAGGCGCCGGTGGTGGACGACAAGGGCATGTTGGTGGGGATGCTGCTGCGCGCCGAACTGCTGCGGCCCGAGCACCTGCCTGGGCCCAATACCCACGCCTTGGCCTGGCATGCCTGGCTGGCGCAGCGCGTGCAGGACGTGATGTGGACGCCGGTTCCCAGTGTGCAATCTGACGCCGATATCCGCCATGTGGCCAGGGTGCTGCTCGACACGGGGCTGCCCGGCTTGCCGGTGGTCGATGCGCGGGGTGCCGTGACCGGTTTTGTCGCGCGCTCGGACCTGCTGCGCGCCATCGTCAACGAGCCGCCGCTGGACCTCTGGAGCTGAAACCAGCGCGCAGCGCCTGGCTCAGGCCTTGGGCTTGCGGAAATCCCACCAGGGCAGCAATTGGCGCATGGCCAGCACCTCGCCGCATTGCGCCGGGCTGTAGCCCGCAATGGCACCGAGTTGCTGCTGCCAGGCAGGACTGCGCAGCAGTTCGCGCAAGGCCAGTGTGGCGGGCTGTTCCAGCGCCGACTTCAGGCACACCAGGTGATAGCGTTCCTGTACCAGCGGCACGAAGTCCAGACCGCGCGCCGCCGCCGCCGCCGCAATGCCCAGACCCGCGTCGGCCTGGCCCGAAGCCACGGCCTGAGCCACCGCCGCGTGTGAGGGTTCCGTGCGCCCATAGCCGTGCAGCTGCTCGGGCGACAGTTGGCACTGCGTCAGCAATTCTTCGAGCAGCACGCGCGTTCCAGTTCCCAGCGCGCGGTTCACGAAGCGTGCTTGACTTCGCACCAGGTCCTGCAGCGAGTGCAGTCCCAAGGGATTTCCTTTGGCGACCATCAATCCCTGGGAGCGTCGCGCGAAGCCGATGATCTTGTGCAGGCCGGGCCTGAGCAGCGGCTTGTAGGTGCGCTCGGCCAGCGAGCCGGGGCGGGGCGATTCCTGGGTATGAAAGCCGGCCATCAGGCAGCGCCCCTCGTTGAGCGCACGGATCGCGTCCACGCTGCCCGTCATGCGGATGTCCAGATGCAGTTGCCCCAGGCTTTGGGCGTGCTCGCGCAGCGCCACCAGCGCGTCGTCGTGGCTGGCGTAGAAGGTCAGCACATGGGCCGAGTCGTCAAAGGCCACAGCAAAGGCGCGCTCCAGATCGGCCTGCAAGGCCTGGATTTGCGGGCTCAGGCGCGCCTGAGCCTGACGTTCGGCCCACAGCAGCTTGTCGCCGAATTCGCTCAGCCGCGCGGCCTGGCCCTTGTCCCAGATGATGAGCGAGTGTCCTAGCAACTGCTCCCAGCGGCGCAACTCGCCCCAGACATGGCGGTAGGACAAGTCCAGCGCCTTGGCGGCGGCCGATATCGAGCCGGCCGAGCGCACCGCGTGCAACAGGTCCATCAGCGGGTTGCGGATCAGCGCGTCCGGGCCACGCGGCCCGAGTGAGTAAGACAGTTCAATTTTTTGCACCGCACGAGTGTGCCTCAAGTGCATTGGCCACAACCTATGCAAGCCTGTGCATAGCTCGCATCCCATTAGTGAGAATGGTCTGGGCTGCGGCTAACATCGACCACGCCCATGAATACTTTTTTTGACAGCGCCAGCACGGCGCTGGCGCTCATCACCTCGTTCGATCCGCTGCTGCTGTCCATCGTCGCGCGCTCGCTGGCGGTCAGCACCGTCGCCTGCGCCCTGGCCTGCGGCCTGGGGCTGGTGCTGGGCGCCTGGCTGGGCGTGGCACGGTTTCGCGGGCGTGGCCTGGTGCTCACGCTGCTCAATACGCTGCTGGCCCTGCCGTCGGTGGTGGTGGGCCTGCTGGTCTACCTGCTGTTGTCGCGCACCGGCCCGCTGGGCTGGCTGGGCTGGCTGTTCAGCTTCAAGGCCATGGTGCTGGCGCAGGCCGTGCTCGTGCTGCCGGTGGTGACGGCGCTGACGCGTCAGATCGTGGACGACGCCGAGCGCTCCCATGGTGAGCAACTGCGCTCGCTGGGGGCCGGCCCCTTGCTGCGCAGCCTGCTGCTGGGCTGGGACGAGCGCTACACCTTGCTCACGGTGCTGATGGCGGCGTTTGGCCGCGCCATCTCGGAGGTCGGTGCGGTGATGATTGTGGGCGGCAACATCGACGGCTTTACCCGCGTCATGACCACGGCGATTGCGCTGGAAACCAGCAAGGGCGATTTGCCGCTGGCGCTGGCGCTGGGCTTGATTTTGCTGGGCGTGGTGCTGTTGCTCAACGCCGGCGTGGCGCTGCTGCGGCGCTGGCACGGGCAGCTGGATGGCACGGGCGGCGGCGCTGCGGTGGTAGCGGCATGAAGGCCGCTGCGCTGTTCGCGTTGCAGGCGCTCGACGTGGTGTTTCAGCGTGGCAGCCGCAGTGGCGGTGTGCAGGCGTTGTCCAAAGTGTCGCTGTCCATCGCCGCCGGCGAGCGTATCGCACTGGTGGGTGCCAACGGTTGCGGCAAGAGCACACTGCTGCGCGTGCTGCATGGCCTGCTGGCGCCCAGCAGCGGCTCACTGGTGTATTCCAGCACGCTGCAACAGGCCATGCTGTTCCAGCGCCCGCACATGTTGCGCACCACGGCGCAGAACAACATTGCCCTGGGGCTGTGGCTGCGTGGCCTGGCTTGGCGCGACGCCAAGCTGAAGGCCCTGCAGGCCCTTGAGCGCGTGGGCCTGTTGGCGCAGGCACAGCGTCAGGCGCGCCGGCTCTCGGGCGGACAGCAACAGCGCCTCGCCCTGGCCCGGGCCTGGGCCTTGCAGCCCGAGGTGTTGCTGCTTGACGAGCCCACGGCCAGTCTGGACCCGCACGCCAAGCGCGAGGTCGAAGCGCTGATGGCCGAGTTTGCCGCCGGGGTGGGCGAGGCCACGCCCATGACCATGGTTTTTGCCAGCCACAACCTGGGCCAGGTCAAGCGCCTGGCAAGCCGGGTGATCTACCTGGAGCACGGTGTCGTGCAGGCCGATCTGCCGGTGGCTGATTTTTTCGACGCGGCGCTGCTGCAACAGGCGTCCGCCGCTGCTCATTTGTTTGTCAAAGGAGAACTCGCATGAAACTGATCCCATCCCGACCCGCCTCGCGCCTGCTGCAAGCCTTGCTCAGCGCCGTGATGTGCGTCGCAACGCTCGGCGCCGCGGCCCAGTCCATCGTCATGGCGTCGACCACGTCGACCGAACAGTCGGGCCTGTTTGCCCACCTGTTGCCCGAGTTCAAGAAGGCCAGCGGTATCGACATCAAGGTGGTGGCACTGGGCACGGGGCAGGCCATCGACATGGCGCGCCGCGGCGACGCCGACGTGCTGTTCGTGCACGACCAGGCGGCCGAGGAAAAATTCGTCGCCGAGGGCTTCAGCCTGAAACGCTGGCCGGTGATGTACAACGACTTCGTGCTGGTGGGGCCGCAGGCTGACCCCGCGCAGATTCGGGGCCGCGACATCGTGCTGGCGCTGAAAAAATTGAGTGCGGCCAATGCCGGTTTCATCTCGCGCGGCGACAAGAGCGGCACGCACGCGGCCGAGCTGCGCTTCTGGAAGCTCGCCGGCCTGGAGTCCATGGGCAGCGGCTACCAGTCCTGCGGCTGTGGCATGGGCCCGGCGCTGAACATCGCGGCGTCCAGTGGCGCCTACGTGCTGGCGGATCGCGGCACCTGGCTCAACTTCAAGAACCGCGCGAATCTGAGCGTGCTGGTCGAGGGCGACGGCCGACTGTTCAACCAGTACGGCGTCATGGTCGTGAACCCGGCCAAACACGCCCACGTCAAGGTGGCTGAAGCGCAGAAGTTCGTCGACTGGGTGGTCTCAGCCCCGGGACAGGCCGTCATCGCCAACTACAAAATCGGCGGCGAACAACTGTTCTTCCCGAACGCTGGCAAGTGAGGCTGGCCGTGCGCGGCGCCCTCAGCGCCGTCACGGGGAAACTGTGACAATCCGCCTTCCATTCAAAGAGGCGGATTCATGGCTCAATTTAAAAACAAAGCGGCTGCACGGGTCGCGCTGATCACCGGCGCCAACACCGGCATCGGACGTGTCACCGCGTTGGCGCTGGCGCGTCAGGGCATGCAGGTCTTTCTGGCCTGCCGTTCGCTGGAGCGCACGCAAGCCGTGCTCGACGAAATTCGCGCGGCCGTGCCCGGGGCCCAGGTCGAATGGCTGACGCTGGACTTGCAGGACCTCGACTCGGTGCGTGCCTGCGCCCAGGCCTTTCTGGCCAAGGGCTTGCCGCTGCACCTGCTGGTCAACAACGCCGGCCTGGCCGGTGCCAAGGGCGCCACACGCCAGGGGTTCGAGCTCGCCTTTGGCGTGAACCATGTCGGGCATTTTTTGCTCACGCAACTGCTGCTGGAGCGCATCAAGGCATCAGCCCCGGCGCGCATCGTCACCGTGGCCAGCCGTGCCCACTACCGCGCACCGGGCATTGACTGGCAGGCGGTGCGCGCACCCACGGCCTCGGCCACGGCCATACCCGAGTACGGTGTGTCCAAGCTGGCGAATGTGCTGTTCAGCGCCGAGCTCGCACGCCGGCTCGACGGTACGGGCGTCACCACCTATTCCCTGCACCCCGGCGTGGTGGCAACCGATGTCTGGCGTTCCATGCCCTGGCCCCTGGGGTCGCTGCTCAAGCTGTTCCTGATTTCGCCCGAGAAGGGCGCTGCGACCACGGTCTGGTGCGCCAGCGACGCCGCCGTGGGCACCGAATCGGGTCTGTACTACGACAGCTGCAAACGCAAGACGCCGAGTCGCGTGGCACAGGATTTGTCGTTGGCGGCAGAGCTCTGGAAGCGCAGCGAGGACTGGGTGCGCCCCGCCTGAAGCGGCGTGCGCTTCAACCCAGAATCGCCACGCCCTTGATCTGTGCGTACAGCGCCAGACCCGGCGCCAGTTGCAGGGCATGAACCGACTTGGCGGTGACGCGCGCCAGCAGGGCGCTGCCGCCCAGGTTCAGCTGCACCATCACCTGGCCACGCCCGTCATCGGCCAAGGCCGTGACCGTGGCCGGCAGGATGTTGAGGATGCTGGTGCCGCTTTGCTGCTGCAAGGTGAGGCTCACGTCGCGCGCCTGCACGCGCAGGCGCAACGCTTGACCCAGCGGCAGATCGGGGTGCGCCAGCGCCACGCGTCCACCGGCGAACTCCGCGTGGCTCAGGCCAAAGTGCTGGTCGTGGCCGCAGACCGTGGCGTTGAGCACGGCCGCGGCGCTGTCGCCATGCGCCAGGCTCAGGTCCAGGCGTGTCAGCATTGACTCTGTGGCACCACTGGCCACGACGCGGCCCGCCTCCATCAGCACCAGATGGTCGGCCAGGCGCGCCACCTCGTCGCTGGCGTGACTCACGTACAGCACGGGGATGTCGAACTCGCCAGCCAGCCGCTCCAGGTAGGGCAGGACCTCGGCCTTGCGCTGCGCGTCCAGGGCGGCCAGCGGCTCGTCCATGAGCAACAGGCGCGGGCTGCTGGCCAGGGCGCGCGCCATGGCCACGCGCTGACGCTCTCCGCCGGACAGCGCGTCGGGGCGGCGTGTCAGCAGCGCGGCTATGCCCAGCAGTTCCACGGCGCGCTCGAGCGAGACGCGGCGCTGTGCCCGGGGTACGCGCTGCAGGCCGAAGTCCAGATTGCCCTGCACGCTCAGGTGCGTCAGCAGACTGGGCTCCTGAAACACGTAGCCAATGGCGCGCAGGTGCGTGGGCACGAAGCGCTGGCGGGTGTCGTCGTCCTGCCAGACCTCGCCGTGCAGCGCGACCCGGCCGCGCGTGGCGCGCTCCAGGCCGGCGACAGCGCGCAGCGTACTGGTCTTGCCGCAGCCGGATGGGCCGAACAGCGCGGTCACGCCGCGCCCCGGCAAGCGCAAGTCCAGATCCAGCTTGAACGCCGGGTAGCTGCGCTGCAGTCGCAGCGCCAGAATTTCATGGTCGGATGTGGCCGCCGATTTCATTTGCGCCGCCCTGTCGGATTGAACGCGTACATCACCAACAGCACGACAAAAGAGAACACCAGCATGCCGCCCGCCAAGCCATGGGCTTGCGTGTATTCCAGCGCCTCCACATGGTCGAAGATCTGCACCGACAGCACGCGCGTGCGCCCCGGAATATTGCCGCCCAGCATCAGCACCACGCCAAACTCGCCCAGCGTGTGGGCAAAGCCCATCACCGTGGCCGTCACGTAGCCGGGACGTGCAAGGGGCAGCACGACGTGGAAAAAAGTGTCCAGCGGCGAGGCGCGCAGCGTTGCCGCCACCTCCAGGGGCCGCTCACCGATGGCCTCAAAGGCGTTTTGCAGCGGCTGCACGACAAAGGGCAGGGAGTACAGCACCGAGCCCAGCACCAGACCGGCAAAGCTGAACGGCAGCAGGCCCAGTCCCAGCGCCTGCGTCACTTGTCCCACGGGGCCATTGGGGCCCAGCGCGAGCAGCAAATAGAAGCCCAGTACCGTTGGCGGCAGCACCAGGGGCAGGGCCACGACGGCGCTGGCCGGTCCCTTGAGCCAGCTGCGGGTGCGCGCCAGGCACCAGGCCAGGGGCGTTCCCAGCAGCAGCAGGATGGCCGTGGTCAACCCTGCGAGTTGCAGCGTGAGCACGGTGGCGCTGAGTGCGGCGCTGCTCATACTGCACCGGCCTCAGATGTCGTAGCCATGGGCGCGGATCACGGTTTTGGCCTGCGGCGTGGCCAGGAATTGCATCCAGGCCAGTGCTGCCGGGTTGTTCCTGCCGTGGCGCAGCAGCACGGCGTCCTGGCGGATCGGCGTATGCAGTGATGCAGGCACCAGCCACATCGAGCCGCTTTTCAGGCGGCCGTCTGCCCAGACCTGCGACAGCGCGACCAAACCCAACTCCGCGTTGCCGCTGGCGATGAAGCTGTAGGCTTGGCCGATGCTTTCGCCCGTGACCAGGGTGAAGTTGGACTGCGCCGACGGCAGAGCAAGTGCCGTCAGCACCTGCATGGCGGCGCCGCCGTAGGGCGCCAGCTTGGGCGCGGCAATGGCCAGGCGCTGAAAGCCGCCGCGGCGCAGCACTGCTCCCTGCGCATCGACCAGATCGCTGCGTGCCGACCACAGCGCCAGGCGCCCGACGGCATAGGTGAAGCGGCTGCCCGCAACGGCGTCACCTTCTTGCTCGAGACGCGTCGGGCGCTCGGCGTCGGCAGAGAGCATCACATCAAATGGCGCACCGTTCTTTATTTGAGAAAACAGCGCGCCGCTGGCCGCCAGCGACACCAGCGCCTTGTGCCCGGTGCTCTTTTCGAAATCGCTGACCAGCACCTGGATCGGTGCGCTGAAGTTGGCGGCAACGGCCAGGCGCACTTCCGCCGCGTTCGCGCCGGCCAGGCCGGTCAGCGCGAGCAGGGTGAAGAACAGGCGGATCATTGAAGCAGGCAAGGAGATGTCTATCTGGGGGAGGTGCGGCAAAGTCTAGCAGGCAAGGTCTTTGCGCCGGGGCGAAAAAAAAGGCCGCATTGCTGCGGCCCTTTGCATCAACACCCGGGGGTGGATTACTTGAGGTGCTTGCCGATCAGGCCGGCCATTTCGAACATCGACACCTGGATCTTGCCGAACACTTCCTTGAGCTTGGCATCGGCATTGATCATGCGCTTGTTCACTGCGTCTTGCAGCTTGTTCTTCTTGATGTAAACCCACAGCTTGCTGACCACTTCGGTGCGGGGCAGGGGAGCTGCACCGACCACGGCAGCCAAAGCGGCGCTGGGGGTCAGTGCCTTCATGAAGGCCGCGTTCACGGTGCGCTTCTTGGCGGGGACTTTCTTCGCTGCGGGTGCCTTGGCAGGAGCGGCTTTTTTGGCCGGAGCTGCTTTTTTCGCAGGGGCCGCTTTCTTCGCGGCTACTTTCTTTGCCGGAGCAGCAGCCGCTTTCGCGGGTGCAGCTTTCTTGGCGGGAGCGGCCTTTTTGGCCGGGGCTTTTTTCGCAGTTGCCATGATTGAATTTCCTTCTATAAGTTGAGAATTCACCAGTGAAAATCGCATTCTTCGAGGCGTGTCGCACTGGCAAGGCTGATGCTAAGGGAGAAAACCTTGTTTTCCTAGGAGAAAAGTGTGTTTTTCGCTGCTGTGTGTTGTTTTTTTTGTGTCTTTCTGTCCGAAAGCGCTTCAGAGGCGCTTCCCTGGGGGCCGCACAGGGGAAATCCGGTCGCAAAAGGCTGCGTGCCAGGCATGCTGAGGACGGAATTTTTGGGTATCCTTGGCTTCGAAATACAGCCGCAACAGACGCTGCATTTCGATGCCAACTTTCAAAGGACGGACATGACAGCCTATGTGACCCCCAACTTTGCCACCTGTGACCTGTGCGATGCGCACAAGAACGACAGCTCTGGACGTTTTCGCGTGTTGCCGCCGGTGTTCCGCCAGTACGGCGCGAAGGCGAAGTTTTGCGGACCGGTGGTTACGGTCAAGTGTTTCGAGGACAACTCGCTCGTCAAGGCAGCTGTGGATTCGGCCGGCGGAGGCCGTGTGCTGGTGGTGGACGGTGGCGGTTCGCTGCGCCATGCGCTGCTCGGCGGGAATCTGGCGGCCGCCGCGGCGCGCAATGGCTGGGCCGGCGTGGTGATCGATGGCTGCGTGCGCGATGTGGTCGAACTGGCCGAGTTGGCCGTCGGCATTTGCGCATTGGCTGCCATGCCCTTGCCCACAGAAAAGCGCAATCAGGGTCAGGCGGACGTGCCGGTGCAGATCCAGGGCGTGCGCGTGCTCCCGGGGGACTGGCTGTACGCCGACGCTGACGGCATCGTGCTTGGCAGCGTGGCGCTGGCCTGATGCGGTAGGTGACAATGGCCTCTATGCAAGCATCTACCGACAACAACACTTCCTCTTCCCAATCCGTCGCCGCCGCCGCGCCCGTCCGGGTCTGGGGCCTGACTCCCCTGGCCTGGTGGCGTGGCTTCACCGTCTTCTTCCTGATCCTGCTGATCTTTGCCGCCGCCACGGGAATGAGCATGTTCGAGCAGTTCAAGGCGCAGGTGACGCACCTGCAAAAGCAGCTTCTGGTGCTGCCTCAAATCAAGTACATCGCGGTCCTGCTGGACGGTCAGAGCGCACCGGCGCTGCTGGTCACGCTGGACCCGACGGAAAATTCGTTGGTGCTGCAGCGCCTGGGCAGCATCAAGGAAGGCCGCGAAGACTCGCTGCAACTCTGGGCCCTGCCCGCCACAGGCGCGCCGCGCTCGCTCGGCCTGCTGGCCAGCGGCAGCCAGACCTTGCGCATCCCTGGCACCGAAAAAGACCTGCGCGATGTGCCGCAACTCGGCGTGAGCGTGGAGTCCAAGGGTGGTGTGGAAGATTCCCACGGTCCCAGTGGTCCCTTGTTGCTCAAGGGGGCGGTGGTACAGAAGGCGCTCTGAAACCGTAACGTCGGTTTCATCCACTTTCATTGCGCTGTGCCGCGGGGCCTGCCGGGTCTCGGCCTGGGCCGTTGGTCGGGATATGCGCCCGACTGCGCAGTAACTTTCTTTTGCGTCGCCAAAAGAAAGTCACCAAAGAAAAGGCGAGCCGGATTCGTCGGCCCTTCGGGCACACTGCGTTGCTCGGTCTGGCCGGGGTCTGGCTAAACTCGCTTCGCTCGGACAACGCCAGCCCTGATCCGTCCATACCTGCGCTACTCGTCTCCTCATAACGGCGTTCGATACCGAATACCAAATCCAAGACCAAGACCAAGACCAAGACCAAAGTCAATCAGGATGTGCTGTCCTGCGTCCTCAGGAACGGGTTGGCAAGGTCGCCAACACCAGCCCTACCAGCGCGATGGCAAAGGCCAGGCCTTGGGTGGCGGAGACGGGTTCGCCGAGCACCAGCACACCGACCAGCGCGGCCGAGATCGGCAGCATCACGGTGAAGACGCCGCCTTGGGCTGCGGGCACTGACTTGAGTCCGGTCATCCACAGCCACACGGTCCAGACGCTGGCGGCCAGCGCATAGAACAGCAGCAGGCCCCAGATGTTCCAGGGCACGACCGAAAAATCAAAACGCAGGGCACCGTACAGGCCCATGGGCGTCATCAGCGCCAAGCCCCACAGGTTGATGAGGGCCGTGATGCGTTTCGGGCCCAGGGCGCCGGTGAGCTTCTTGCCGATCACGGCGTAGGCGGCTTCGCACAGCACCGCTGCGAACACCAGCAGGTTGCCCCACAGTGCGCTGCTGTTCCCTGCGGCTTGGGCCGTGGCCTCGCTCGGGGTCGCCTTGGTCAGCGACAGCAGGGCGATACCCAGGGCTGCGCAGGCCACGCCGCTCCCCACGCGCCAGTCGATGCGCTCGCGCAGGAAGGCCCAACTCAGCAGCGCCACCACGGCCGGAATGGCTGCCATGATGACGCCAGCCGAGACCGCGCTGGTCAGGCTCAGGCCGAAGAGCATGCAGATCGTGAACAGGAAGTTGCCCAAAAAGGATTCCAGGAACAGCAGACGTTTTGTCTGAGTCGTCATGGCGGGTTCATCGGCTGGCTTGGGCAACCAGTGCAGCATGGCCAGTGCGCCCAGACCAAAGCGCATCCAGGCCAGCAGGAACACCGGCAGCACCAGCACCAGGGGCTTGGACAGCGCCACATAGCTGCCCACCAGGGACATGCTCAGGCCCAGGCACAGGTAGGCCATGAGGCGGGTGGAGGTGGGTTTCAAATGGTTTGGGTGTGGCACGGGAGCGTGAATTATCAGCGGTGCTTGGGCAGTGGCCGATTGCACTGACGGTGAATTGGCACCAGAGTAAACAGGTGCCATGCATTAAGGTGGGCGCTGTACCCCAAGGAAACTCCATGAGCCAAGGTCAATTCGCCTACGCCAGCAACAGCAATCGATTTCTGGCCGCCCCCGTATCCCACGACCAGCCCTTTGTCGTGGCTGGCGTGCCTTTTGACGGCGCGGTCACGAACCGGCCCGGCGCGCGCTTTGGCCCGCAGGAAATCCGCCGCGCCTCGCTCATGTTGTGCGACGGCATCCATCCGCACTTCAATGTGTCGCCGCTGGGTCTGCTGGGCGACGCCGGCGACATGCTGCTGCCCAACGCCAGCGGTCTGGCCGCAGTGCGCGCGCAAATCCAGGTGCAGGCCGCGCAACTCATGGCGCAGCAGCACTGTGTCTTTCTCGGTGGCGACCACTCCGTGACGCTGGCCCTGCTGCGCGCCGCCAAGGCCCGCTTTGGTGGCGAACCTCTGGCACTGGTCCACTTCGACGCGCACTGCGACACCTGGCCCAGTCACTTCGACGAGGCTTCGGGCCACGGCACCTGGACCTGGGAGGCGCTGCGCGAAGGCCTGGTCAGCGCCGAGCACAGCGTGCAGATCGGCCTGCGCTCCAGCGGCGAGCGCGCGGTGCGCGAGTACGTGCAGGACCAGGGTGGACAGATTTTCACGGCGCGCCAGCTGCGCGGCAAGGACGGCGCCGGCCTGCAGCCGGTGCTCGACGCCATCACCCAGCGCCTGGGGCAGCGGCCCTGTTACCTGACACTGGACATCGATTGCCTGGACCCGGCCTTTGCCCCGGGCACGGGCACACCCGAGCCCGGAGGCTTGAGCAGCTCACAAGTGCTGACCCTGCTGGAGGAACTCTCGGGCCTGAACTTCGTGGCCATGGACTGCGTCGAGGTGGCGCCGGCCTACGACCACGCCGAGCTCACGAGCAACGCGGCCGCCACCTTTGTCTGGACCTACCTGTGCGGCCAGGTTGCCAAGCGCTTGGCGGCGTTGGGGGCGGGGGCATGACTTCGTCGCTGCTCAACTCCGACACCCAGCTGAACCAGACCAGCTACTACGAAGCCAGCGTGCAGCGCGAGCCCCTGGGCGAGCCGCTGCAGGGCGCCTTGCAGGCCGATGCGCTGATCGTCGGCGCGGGCTACGCAGGACTCACTTCGGCCATCGAGCTGGCGCAGCGCGGCTTGCGCGTGGTGGTGCTGGAAGCCGACCGCATCTGCAGCGGCGCTTCAGGGCGCAATGGCGGCCAGGCCATCGTGGGCTTTGCCAGTGGCCAGCAACCCTACGAGGCGCAATTGGGGCGGGAAGATGCGCGTCGCGCCTGGGATATGTCCATGGAGTCGATCAAACTGCTGGACCAGCACATCGAAAAGCACGCCATCGCCTGCGACCGCGTGCACGGCTACCTGCATGTGGCGGACTCGCTCCGCAAGGCGCGGGCGCTGGAATCCGACATGCAGGCGCTGCGCAACGACTACGGTTTTGAGAGCCAGATCTACACCGGCGCGGCGTTGCGCCAGCAGATTGACAGTCCGCGCTATTGCGCCGCGGCCTTCGAACCGGTGTCGGGCCATCTGCATCCGCTCAAGTTCGGTCTGGGGCTGGCGGCGGCGGCGCGTGCCCTGGGCGTGCAGATCCATGAACGTTCGCCGGTGCAGTCGCTGCAGCGCGGCGACACGCTGCTGGCACGCACGCCGCAGGGCAGCGTGCGCGCGCGTTTTGCCGTGCTCGCGGGCAACTGCATGCTGGGCGAATACGGCCCGGCCGTGGCGCCGGAAATCACGCCGCGCATCATGCCCGTGGGCACCTACATGATTGCCACGGCGCCGCTCGATCCGGCGTTGTGCCGGCGCCTGATCCCGAGCAACGCCTCGGCCTGCGACAACAATTTCGTGCTGGATTATTTTCGCTTCAGCGCGGATCACCGCATGCTGTTCGGCGGGCGTGTGAGCTACACCACGGCCACGCCCGCGAATCTGCTGCAGACCATGCAGCGGCGCATGGTGCAGGTGTTCCCCGATTTGGCGCCAGCGCCGGTGGACTTCGTCTGGGGCGGCTTTGTCGACATCAGCATGAACCGCGCGCCCGACTTCGGGCGTCTCGGAAGCAACGTCTATTACCTGCAGGGCTTCAGCGGCCACGGCGTGGCGGCCACGGTGCTGGGCGGGCGCCTGGTGGCCGAGGCCATCGTGGGCCAAGCCGAGCGCTTCGATGTCTTCGCGCGCCTGCAGCACCGCAACTTTCCCGGTGGCGAGTTGCTGCGCATGCCCAGCCTGGTGCTGGGCACGCTGTACCACCGGCTCAAAGACCTGCTGTGACAGCGTCCGGTCAATTCAGCGACTCGCCCTATCATGGGCTCGTCGCATCTCTTTTGAAACCAACTCCATGAACCCCAGCAGCGCCGAATTTTTTTCCCAAAACCCGGTGCAGGACGTTGAGTGTCTGTTTGCCGACATCACCGGCGTGGGCCGGGGCAAGAGCCTGCCCGCCCGGGCCTTTGCCGCCGGGCAGGACCTGCGTGTGGCGCGCGCCATTGCGGCGACCTCGCTGACACGCGACTGGGTGCCCGAGCTCTATGCGGCGGGCGACCCGGACCTGCGCCTCGTGCCCATTCCCGGCTCGCTGCGCCTGGTGCCCTGGGCCCATCCGCCGCGCGCCCTGGCGCTGCACGATTGCCAAGATCTGGACGGCGCGCCCACGCCCTTTGCGCCGCGCAATGTGCTCAAGCGCGTGCTGGCGCGCTATGCCGAACGCGGCTGGGTGCCGGTGGTGGCGCCGGAAATCGAGTTCTACCTGTTCGCCCTGAACCCGGACCCGAGCCAGGCCTTCGCCGCCCCGGTGGGGCGCGACGGGCGGCGCGAATGCGGGCCCGACGCCTACACCCTGGGCGCGCTGGAGAGCTATTCGCCCTTCTTCGCGGAACTGGCCCACGCGCTGCAGGTGCTGGGCGTGCGCACCGACACCTTGCTGCACGAAGTGGGCGTGAGCCAGTTCGAGATCAACCTGGTCCATGGCCCGGCGCTGGAGGTGGCGGACCAGGCCTTCTTGTTCAAGCGCGCAGTGCGCGAAGTGGCGCTGCGCCACGGCCTGCTGGCGGTGTTCATGGCCAAACCGATCGAAGGCGACGAAGGCAGTTCGATGCACGTGCACCAAAGCGTGGTGGATGTTCAGACCGGAGCCAACATCTTCAGCCAGGAAGACGGCAGCGCCACAGCCCGCTTTGAGCACTTCATCGCAGGACAGCAGATCGTGCTGCCGGATTTGCTGCCCCTGCTGTGCCCGACGGTGAATTCCTTTCGCCGCTTCTCGCCACACGCCGAGTCGCCGGCGAATGTGCAATGGGGTTATGACCACCGGCTTGCCGGCATCCGCGTGCCGCCCTCCAGCCCTGAGGCGCGACGCGTGGAGACGCGTTTGGCCGGCGCCGATACCAACCCCTACCTGGTCATTGCCGCGACCCTGGCGGCCGGTTGGCACGGCCTGGAGAACGAATTGAGCGCCTCCGCACCGGTGGCTGCCGGCGAGGCCCCGGCCACGCTCGATCCGGCCCTGGTCTACAGCCTGCCGCAGGCACTGGCGCGTATGCAGGGCAGTGCGCTGGCGGCACAGCTGTTGGGTGAGGAGTTCGTGCGCATCTTTGTCGGCACCAAGCAGATGGAGTGCGAGCACTTCGACCGCCACATCACGGCCTGGGAGCGGCAGTGGCTGGTGGGGCAATGCTGACTCTTCACACTTCTTTGCGCGCCGGGAACACGGCGAAAAACATCACGCCGCTATGCTTGAGCAATGAAATAGTCAGGAGTGCGCGTGAAGAAATTGTTGTGTTGGATGATGGTGTTGAGTCCCCTACTTGTCGCGGCGCAAAACGACGACAAGGCGGCGCCGCCCGGCTACTCGGTGGTGCAGCCCGCGCCGCCCAAGGGCGCAGCCCCTGCGCCCGGGCCGGCGGGTAAACGCGAGATCACGCTGGAGCAGTTGCGGGACAGATTGATACTGAGCGAGGCGCAGCGGGCGCTGTGGCAGGCTTTTGAGGGCAAGGTCAGGGACTACACGGAAGACTTCTACCGGGAGAAGCCGGTGCTGGCTTCACAGGAAGTCACCGCACCGCAGCAGATCAGTCGTCTGGTGGACAGGCAGCAGAACCGCCTCGCAGCACTGGAAGAAGTCGAACGCGCCACGAAAAACCTGTACGCGGCCTTGAACCCGGCGCAGCAGAAAACCGCCAATCAATGGCTGCTGGCGACGATCCCGTCCTTCACGTCAGGCCAGGGCAGCCCGGGGCCGAGCGGCGAACGCCGCAAGCCGGAAAAGCCCGAAGGCGGCCAGCGAGGTCACCGCGGCGGCGCCGGTGGCATGGGTGGCGGCATGGGCGGTGGCGGCTGATCAGATCCCCAGGCGCTGGGCTTCGCTGCGTATCGCACCGGCCAAACGCGGCCCCAGGCGCTCGATTTCGGACAGCGTGGCATAGCCATAGCCGATGACCAAGCCCTTCACGTCCTGTCGCTCCACGCAGTACGCAGACAGAGGCCGCACCACCATGCCGAGTTGGCCAATGCGAGCTGCCAGGGCCGCGTCGTCCACGCCTGATGGAAGGCGCAGGCACAGGTGCAGGCCCTGCTCGGCGCCGCTGATCTGGGCGCGGCTTCCCAGGCAAGGCTTGAGCGCTTCGAGCAGGCAGCGCCGACGCTCGGCGTAGCTCTGTCTGGCACGGCGCAGCGCGCTGGAGAAGTGGCCCATTTCAATGAACTCGGCCAGCGCCGCCTGCAGCGGCAGCTGGCCCGGACGGTTCAGGTCGTAGTGGGCCTCTTTGAAGGCCGTGACCAACTGCTGCGGCACCACCAGATAGCCCAGCTTGAGTCCCGGGTAGAGCACCTTGGAGAACGACCCCATGTAGAGCACCCGCGCGTCGCTGTCCAGGCCTTGCAGGGACGAGAGGGGCGGGCCGCTGAAGCGGAACTCGCTGTCGTAGTCGTCCTCCAGAATCCATGCCTGGTGGCGCCGCGCCGTGTCGAGCAACTGATGGCGCCGCGCCAGTGACATCACGGCGCCGGTGGGGTACTGGTGCGAGGGTGTCACGTAAATGAGCCGCGGCGCTGTGGCCTCGTCCAGGGGCTCAGGTGCAATGCCTTGCTCGTCCACGCGCACGCCGTGCAGCTTCAGCCCCGTGGCCATGAAGGCCTTCACCGCCCCCCAGTAAGCCGGGTCCTCCACCCACACGGTGCTGCCGTGGTCGGCCAGCAGTTGGGCACACAGTTCCAGCGACTGCTGCGTACCGCTGGTGATGATGACCTGATCGGTGTCGAGCTGCACGCTGCGAAAGACGCGCAGGTAGTCGGCCACCACGCGGCGCAGTGGCGCGTAGCCGCCCGAGCTGCTGTAGTCCAGCATGTCGGGGTAGCTCATGCGCCAGTGCTTGTTCTGCAGGCGTTGCCACAGTGTCGTGGGAAAGGCGCTGAAGTCGGCGATGCCGCCGGTGAAGGGCTGGATTTCCAGGGTGCGCGCACAGAACGTATTCGACAGCGCAGCACCGCGCTGCGACAGCTGCGCGCTCTGTCCGGTAAAGCCGGGCGCCGCGGCCGCTGGGCCGCGTGGCACGTTGTCGTTCACGTAGGTGCCGCTGCCGACATGGCTGCTCAGATAGCCTTCCACGGTCAACTGGCTCAGTGCCGCCACCACCGTGTTGCGCGACAGGCGCAGGTCGGTCGCCAGTTCGCGGCTCGAGGGTATGCGTTCGCCGGCGTCGAGTTGGCCGCCGAGCATGGCGCGGCGCAAAGCCTCATACAGCTGGCGGTGCAGGGGCAGTTCGTTGTGTGCGCTCAGGCGCGACATTTCAGCGAGCAGGAATTCGGAGAGCATCAGACTGATTAAGTAGTAACCCTTGGCTTTTTGGCAAGTCTTTGAAGTGGCTCCATGGCCTTTATTCAAATGGCCCCCATTGTCAACCAATCGCCCAGCCAGAATGAGCCCAGGAGCACAAATTTGTCACACCAAACTTCCCCCTGTCTGATCTGGCTGCCTGCCGACCACCGCGAACTGGGCCATGGCCACGGCGCGCAGCCCGCGCTGGTGCTGGGTGAGAAATACGCCCGCGCTGCCAAGGTCGCCGCAGGCGGCCAGCCTGTGCTGTTTCCCCTGGCCGACGCGCAGCAGATTCCCGAGTTGCTGTCGTTGGTGCACGGCGTCATGCTCACGGGCTCGCCGTCCAATGTCCACCCCTCGCATTTCGACGAGGAAGTGGCCGACACCAGTTTGCCGCTGGACGCGCAGCGCGATGCGCTGACGCTGGCGCTGGTCAAGGCCTGCGTGCAGGGCGGCGTGCCGCTGCTGGGCGTATGCCGCGGTTTTCAGGAAATCAACGTGGCCCTGGGCGGCAGCCTGCACCAGCAGGTGCAGGACCAGCCCGACCTGATGGATCACCGTGAGCCCAAGGGTGTGCCACTGGAGCAGCAGTACGCGCCGGCGCACGCCATGCGCTTCGCGCCGGGCTCGGACTTCGCACGCTGGGCCGGCGGCCCCGTGGCCCAGGTGAATTCGCTGCACGGCCAGGGCATCAAGCAATTGGCACGGGGCTTGCGGGCAGTAGGGCACGCGCCGGACGGTCTGGTGGAAGCTTTTGAAGTGGAGGGCGCGCACAGTTTTGCCTGTGCGGTGCAGTGGCATCCCGAATGGCACTTCTGGGACAACCCTTTTTACCAGGCCATCTTCACCGCCTTTGGTGACGCCTGTCGGCGCCGCCAGCAAGAAATGAATCGCCCAGCGCACAACCAGGACAGCTTATGACTACCAAACAAATGACTTTCAACGAACTGGAAAGCTGGCTCAACGAACGCCGGGTCACCGAGGTCGAGTGCCTGGTCCCCGACTTGACCGGCGTGGCGCGGGGCAAGATCCTGCCGCGCGAAAAATTCACCGAAGACCGCGGCATGCGCATCCCGGAAGCCATTGTCGCCATGGGTGTGACGGGCGAGTTCCCGGAGAATGGCCCGTATTACGACGTGATCAACCCGACCGACCGGGACATGCATTTGCAGCCCGACGCCTCCACCGTACGCATCGTCCCCTGGGCCACCGACCCCACGGCGCAGGTGATCCACGACTGCTTTGACCGCGACGGCAAGCTCGTTCCCTTCGCGCCGCGCAGCGTGCTGCGCCGCATCTGCGACCTGTACGAGGCCGAGGGCATCGAGCCCGTGGTCGCGCCCGAACTCGAGTTCTACCTGGTGTCGCGCAACACCGACCCGAACACCGTGCTGCGCCCGCCCATCGGTCGCAGCGGCCGCGCCGAGACTTCGCGCCAGTCGTACAGCATCGACGCGGTGAACGAGTTCGACCCGCTGTTCGAGGAGCTCTACGATTTTTGCGAGAAGATGGAACTCAATGTCGACACGCTGATCCACGAGGCTGGGGCGGGCCAGATGGAGATCAACTTCTTTCACGCTCATCCGCTGGGCTTGGCCGACGAGGTGTTCCTGTTCAAGCGCACGGTGCGCGAGGTGGCGTTGCGCCACGACATGTACGCCACCTTCATGGCCAAGCCCATCGCCGGCGAGCCGGGCAGCGCCATGCACGTGCACCAGAGTCTGGTGAGCAAGGCCACGGGCAAGAACATCTTCAGCAACCCGGACGGAACGCCATCCGAGGCCTTCTTCCACTACATCGGCGGCCTGCAGCGCTACATCCCGGCCGCCATGGCCCTGGTTGCGCCCTATGTGAACAGTTACCGCCGCCTGGCGCGTCACACCGCCGCGCCGATCAACATCGAATGGGGCTTTGACAACCGCACGGTGGGCATACGCTCGCCGATTTCCTCGCCCGAGGCGCGGCGCATCGAGAACCGCGTCATCGGCGTGGATGCGAACCCTTATGTGGCCATGGCCATGACGCTGGCCTGCGGCTACCTGGGAATGAAAAAGAAGATCAGGCCCAAGCCCGAGATGAAGGGCGACGCGTATCTGGCGCCGTACTCTCTGCCGCGCAGCCTGGGCGAGGCGCTGGACCTGCTGCGCAACGAACCCGATCTGCACGAGATCCTGGGCAAGGAATTCATCACGGTTTACACCGAGATCAAGGAACTGGAATTCGAGGAATTCATGAAAGTGATCTCGCCCTGGGAACGGGAACATTTGCTGCTGCATGTGTGACCCGCAACGGCAACACCACCTCGTCATTGCGAAGCCGCAGAGCCACTTGCTGTCATTGCGAGCAAAGCGAAGCAATCCATGCCTGGATTGCCACGTCGCTGCGCTCCTCGCAATGACGGCCAATATTTGCTGAAATTGGAACAGGAACTGACATGACCACCATCATCGACACCGCAGCCATCCAGGCTCTGGACAGCGCCCACTTTCTCCACCCCTTCACCGACTTCAAGGACATGAGTGCGCGCGGCGCGCGCATCATGACGCACGCCGAAGGCATCTACGTCTGGGATTCCGAGGGCAAGAAGGTGCTCGACGCGATGAGCGGCCTGTGGTGCGTGAACGTGGGGTACGCCCGCAAGGAACTGGCCGAGGCCGCCTACCAGCAGATGATGACGCTGCCCTACTACAACAGCTTTTTCCAGACGGCCAACGTGCCGGCGGTGCAACTGGCGGCCAAGCTCGCGTCGCTGGCGCCCAATGTGGGGGACCGCAGTTTCGAGCACGTGTTCTATTCCTCCAGCGGCAGCGAGAGCAACGACACCAATGTGCGCATGGTGCGGCGCTACTGGGATCTGCTGGGCCAGCCGCAGCGCAAGGTGATCATCGGCCGCATCAACGGCTACCACGGCAGCACCATGGCGGCGGCTTCGCTGGGCGGCATGAGCGGCATGCATGCCCAGGGTGATCTGCCGATTCCCAACATCACGCACATCGAGCAGCCCTACTTTTTCGAGAACGGCCTGCCCGGTGAATCCGTGGAGGCCTTCGGCCTGCGCGCGGCCGGCTGGCTGGAAGAGAAGATCCTGCAGATCGGCGCCGACAAGGTGGCGGCCTTCATTGGCGAGCCGGTGCAGGGCGCAGGCGGCGTGATCATTCCGCCAGCGACCTACTGGCCCGAGATCCAGCGCATCGTCGACAAGTACGGCATATTGCTCATCAGCGACGAGGTGATCTGCGCCTTTGGTCGTCTGGGTCACTGGTTTGCCTACGAGAAATTCGGCATGAAGCCCGACCTGGTGACCTTTGCCAAGGGCGTGACCAGTGGCTACATCCCGCTGGGCGGGGTGATGGTAGGCAATCGCGTCGCCAAGGTGCTGATCGAGCAGGGCGGTGAGTTCAACCACGGCTACACCTACAGCGGCCACCCCGTGGCCTGCGCCGTGGCGCTGGCCAATCTGGAAGTCATGGAGCGCGAGCAACTGCCGCAGCGCGTGCACGACGACATCGGACCCTATCTGGCGCGCTGCTTTGCCGCGCTGAATGAGCATCCGCTGGTGGGCGAGGCGCAGACCTGCGGTTTTGTCGCCGGATTGGTGCTGGTGAAGGACAAACGCACCAAAGAGCGTTTTGCCGAGGAGCTGGGCGTGGGCATGGTGTGCCGGGGGCACTGTTTTGGCAACGGACTCATCATGCGCGCCGTGGGCGACCGCATGATCATCGCGCCTCCTCTGGTGATGACGCACGCCCAGATCGACGAAATGATGGCCTTGATCACAAAATGCCTCGACCTGACCTATCACGATGCACAGAAAAACGGCTGGATGGCATAGGGATTGCATGAATGGTTCGAGCCGGTGCGCGGTTTAAGATTCAAGGTGTTTCTTTTTGGTGCGTCAGCAGCATGGGGCTGAAAACCTGCTCTGCTGACGAGATGTTTGGTTGCTTTCAGGAGATCAATGTGGCTTATTTCAAGAAGTTGGGCGCAGGTGCTTTGGTTGCAGGTCTGTCATTCGCGGGTCTGATCGCCGGTGTGGTCACCCCAGTGGCGGCACAGGAAGAGAAGATTCTCAATGTCTACAACTGGTCGGACTACATCGCGGACGACACGATCGCCAACTTCGAAAAGGAAACTGGCATCAAGGTGCGCTACGACACCTTTGACAACAATGAAATCCTGCACGCCAAACTGGTTGCAGGCAAGACCGGCTACGACGTGGTTGTGCCTTCTTCGGGCTGGGCGCGCCTGCAGATGGACGGCGGCCTGCTGCGCAAGCTCGACAAGGCGCAACTGCCGAACCTGAAAAACCTCGACGCTGACATCCAGAAGCAGATCGGCAGCATCGATCCGGGCAATCAGTACCTGGTGAACTGGCTCTGGGGCTTCACCACGGTGGGCATCAACACCGCCAAGGTCAAGGCCGCGCTGGGCGGCGAGCCGATTCCCGCCAACGTCTGGGAACTGGCCTTCAACCCCAAGTACATCAGCAAGCTCAAGGGCTGCGGCGTTTCCTTCCTGGACAGCGCTTCAGAAATCCTGCCCGCGGCCCTGCACTACCTGGGCAAGGACCCGTACAGCAAGAACCCGGCCGACTACCAGGAAGCCAGCGCGCTGCTCAAGTCGATCCGCTCCAGCGTCACGCTGTTCAGTTCGTCGGGGTACATCAACGACATGGCGGGCGGCTCGATCTGCATGGCCTTGGGTTGGTCGGGCGACATCAACATCGCGCGCCAGCGCGCCATCGAGGCGAAGAACGGCAACGACATCGTGGCGCTGATCCCGAAGAACGGCGGCCTGCTGTTCTTTGACATGATGGCCATCCCCGCCGACGCGCCGCATCCCAAGAATGCCCACGCCTGGATGAACTACATCATGCGCCCCGAAGTGCATGCCGCGCTCAGCAACAAGGTGTTCTACGCGAACCCGAACCGCGAGTCGCGCAAGTTCATCAAACCCGAAGTGGCGAACAACCCCTCGGTGTTCCCGACATCGGCTGAGATGGCGACCATGGTGCCGCCCAAGGCGCTGAACAACGACATCCGTCGCCAGATCACCCGCGTCTACACCGCCTTCAAGACCGGCCTGTGATGCCGCTTGCAGCCCATCCCCAGACAGCACAGGACTGAACACGTGAGCATTGCCTCCCCGGGATTGGCTGCGGCCCCCAATACGACCAGCGGCGCTGCGCCGTTCCTGCAGATCCGTCACATCATCAAGCAGTTTGACGATGTGTTCGCGGTGGACGATGTGAGCCTGAATATCCACAAGGGCGAGATTTTTGCCCTGCTGGGTTCTTCCGGCTGCGGCAAGTCCACGCTGCTGCGCATGCTGGCCGGTTTCGAGAAGCCCACCTCGGGCCAGATCCTGCTCGAAGGCCAGGACGTGGTGGGACTGGCGCCCTACGAGCGGCCCATGAACATGATGTTCCAGAGCTACGCGCTGTTCCCGCACCTCACGGTGTGGGACAACGTGGCCTTTGGTTTGCGGCGCGACCACCTGCCCAAGGACGAGGTCGAGGCGCGCGTGAACCAGATGCTCGATCTGGTGCAGCTCAAGGCCTATGGCAAGCGCAAGCCGCACCAGCTCTCGGGCGGTCAGCAGCAGCGTGTGGCGCTGGCGCGCAGCCTGGCAAAACGCCCCAAGCTGCTGTTGCTCGACGAGCCACTTGGCGCGCTGGATGCCAAGCTGCGCGAGCGCACCCAGCTGGAACTGGTGGGCATCATCGAGCAGGTCGGAGTGACCTGCGTGATGGTGACGCACGACCAGGAAGAAGCCATGACCATGGCCACGCGCATCGGCGTGATGAGCGAGGGCAAGATCCTGCAGGTGGGCAAGCCCCAGGAAATCTACGAGACACCGAATTGCCGTTTCGTGGCGGACTTCATCGGCAGCGTGAACCTGTTCAAGGGCACGCTCACGCTGGACGAACCGGACCATGTGGTCATCGACTCTCCCGAATGCCAGCACTACGTGAGCCATGGCATCACCGGCACCCTGGGCATGACGACCTATGTGGCGGTGCGCCCGGAAAAGATGGCGATCGTACCCGGGCCCCCGGCCGACGAGGAGCGCGAATCGCCCGAGCAGATCGGCTTCAATGTGGCGCAAGGTGTCATCAAGGACCTGGCCTATCTGGGCAGCCTCACCACCTACCACGTGACCCTGGACAGCGGCATGCTGGTGAAGGTGACGCACACCAATGCGGCGCGCCACGACGCCACGGCGCTGACCTGGGGCGACCGGGTTTATGTGTGGTGGTGTGGCAGCGACGTGGTGGTTTTGACCTCGTAGCACGACCATGAAGTCGAACAACTCTTCCGTGACCGCGCTGCGCGACAAGCTGGCTGGCGCCTGGGGACGGCAGGCCGTGATCGGCGTCCCGCTTGGCTTTTTGCTGCTGTTCTTTTTGCTGCCCTTTCTGGTGGTGCTCAAGATCAGCGTGTCCGAGATGGACAACGTGGTGTTCAAGGACATCGTCACTTGGGCCGACGGCCTGCTGCAGCTGCGCCTGAAGTTCTCCAACTACCTGTTCATCGCCGAAGACGACCTGTACTTCAAGACCTACCTGAGCTCGCTCAAGTTCGCCGCCATCACGACGGTGATCTGCCTGGCTCTGGCCTACCCGTTCGCCTACTTCATGGCGCGCAGCCCGGCCGACAAGCGTCCTGCCCTGTTGATGCTGGTGATGTTGCCGTTCTGGACCTCGTTCCTGCTGCGCGTCTATGCCTGGAAGATGCTGCTGGCTGACAACGGGGTTTTCAACAACCTGGCCCTGTGGCTGGGCGTGGTGAGTGAGCCGCTGAAGATGATGAACACGCCGTTCTCGCTGGTGCTGGGCATGGTCTACACCTATGTGCCCTTCATGATCCTGCCGCTGTACGCGAATCTGGTGAAGATGGACCTGAGCCTGCTCGAAGCCGCGCAGGACCTGGGCGCCACGCCCTGGCAGGCGTTCTGGCGCATCACCGTGCCGCTGTCGCAAAGCGGCATCATCGCCGGCTCCATGCTGGTCTTCATCCCCTGCGTGGGCGAGTTCGTCATCCCCGAACTGCTCGGCGGTCCGCAGACGCTGATGATCGGGCGCGTGCTCTGGGACGAGTTCTTCAGCAACAACGACTGGCCCATGGCGGCGAGCGTGGCAGTGGTCATGGTGCTGCTCATCATCGTTCCGTTGGCGCTGTTCAACAAGTACCAGGCCGAGAGCACGAAGGGAGGTCGCGCATGAAGATCGATGTCTGGCGCACCACGGCCCTGGGCTGGATGGGCGCGGTGTTCGTCTTTCTCTACCTGCCGATCTTCACCCTCATCGTGTTGAGCTTCAACGCCAGCCCCATGGTGACGAGTTGGGGCGGCTTCTCGCTGCGTTGGTACGACGCACTGCTGAAAGACACGGAAATCATCAACGGCTTTGCGCTGTCGCTCAAGGTGGCTTTCATGACCGCCTGCGCCTCGGTGGTGCTGGGCACCATGGCAGCGGTGGCGCTGAGCCGCTTCAAGCGCTTTCCCGGACGCACGCTGTTTGCCGGCATGGTGAGTTCGCCCCTGGTCATGCCCGAGGTCATCATCGGCCTGTCGCTGCTGCTCATGCTGGTGTCGGTGCAGCGCGCCTTCGGTTTCCCCGAGCGCGGCATGCTGACCATCTGGATGGGCCACACCCTGCTGGGCATGGCCTACGCCACGGTGGTCGTGCAGTCACGCCTGCAGGAGATCAGCCCGCAAATGGAAGAGGCCGCGCAGGACCTGGGGTGCCGGCCCTGGCAGGTGTTTTACCTGGTCACCCTGCCGCTGATTTCGCAGGCCATAGGCTCGGCCTGGCTGCTCACCTTCACGCTGTCGCTGGACGATGTGGTGTTGTCGGCCTTCCTGTCGGGTCCCGGTTCCACCACCATGCCGATCACGATTTTCAGCCGGGCCCGTCTGGGCCTGAGTCCGAGCGTGAACACGGTGGCGACGCTGACCGTGCTGGTGGTGAGCATTGGCGTGGTGCTGGCCAGCGTACTGATGTCGCGCGCCGAACGCCGCCGCGCGCAGGAGATGGCCGCCGCCTTTCGCACGGCCAGCTGAAGCGTTTTTGAAGAGTTCACATTTATTACTGGAGCAAAGCATGAAAACAAAATTGACCACCCTGGCGATCGCGCTGGCCGCTGTTTTTCCGATGGGGCAGGCAGCGCATGCGCAGTCCACGGCCGAACTGAAAGCGGAAATCGAGGCGCTGAAACAGCAGTTGCAGGTGCTCATGAAAAAGGTCGACGCCGTGGCTGAAGCCTCGGCCGCGACGGCCAGCAGCGCCCCGCCGGCCGTGGAACTGTCGGAATTCAACCGCATCAAGGTCAAGACCGAATCGATCGAGGACAACATCGAAGCCTCGGGCCTGAAGGGCTTCAAGGTCAGCGGCATGATCGATCCGACCTTCATCTACAGCAACCGCCAGGACCATGCCGGTTTTGTCTTCCTGAACAACTTCGACGGGCGCAATCCGGCCGAGTCCTTTGCCTTTGACAACTCCTATTTCGGCATGGCCGTGCTGGACATCCAGAAGGAAACCGAAGGCGGCAACAAGTGGCGCCTGACGCTGGCGCCGCACAAGTCGGCGGCTTCTGGCTACAACCTGAACTCGATCGTGCACGAGGCCTCGGTGTCGATACCGCTGACGGACCCGACGACACGCCTGATCGCCGGCATGATCCCGGACTGGAGCGGCTACGAGTACATCATGCCGAACCAGCAACCGCTGATCACGCACAACATGTTGTTCGACTTCACCATCCCCACGATCTACAACGGCGTTGGCATGGAGATCACCCGTGGCCAGTGGATCACGAAGTTCATGCTGGGCAACGTGAACGAGATCCGCAAGGGCAATGGTGACAAGACGCCGGCGCTGACCTACCGCGCCGACTACGCCAAGGACGAATTCGGCGGCGTCGGTTTTGCCGGTACGCATTCCTTCAGCACCGGCAACAAATACGACCTGTTTGAGGTGGACGGCTACTTCACCCGCGGCGACTGGACCTTGCAGGGCCAGCTGGGCGCTGGGCGCAAGCCCCTGGCCTCGGCCACCGGTGGCACGGCGCAATGGTGGGGCCTGTCGGCCCTGGCCGGCTACAAGCTCACGCCGCGCCTGCAAGCCGTGGCGCGCCTGGACTACATCGCGAATCGCAGCAACGGCGGAGGTGTCTTCGCCTCGACCTCTTCGGGCTGCCTGGACGCCACCGGCGCCGACGACTCGGCAAGCGGTTGCGCCAATTCGGTCGTGGCCCTGGGTGACTACCGCAACGGCTTCGGACCCACGCCACAGGATGCCTATGACTACGCCACCGGCGTGATCAGCAGCCTGCACGGCGTGAACCGTTACGCGCTGTCCACGGGCTTCAACTACCTGGTGAACCCGACCACAACCTGGAAGATGGAACTGCGCTTTGACGGTGCCTCGGGTCCGGTATTCCTGAACGTGAAGGACGGCTCGTACAAGAAGAGCAATACCTTGCTGGGATCATCCGTCGTGGTGGCGTTCTAAGTTTTGAACTTCCCGCCTTTGGCGGGATATGGATTTCAACGGGGTGGCAGTGATGCCCCCCGTTTGCATTTTTGGCGTGTCCAGGAGCCACTTTCTTGAATCATGACCAGTCCAGTAACGGAACCCGAAATGAAACCTTTCAACCAACACAGTGAACTCCAATTCGACGGCCGCGCGCTGATCAACGGTCAGCGCCGCAGTGCCGTGAGCGGCGCCACCTTTGACTGCATCTCGCCCGTGGACGGGCGCGTGCTGACGCAGGTGGCGCGCTGCGGCCAGGCCGACATCGACGACGCGGTGGCAGCAGGGCGCGCGGCCTTTGAGGATCGGCGTTGGCGCGGCCTGGCGCCAGCGCAGCGCAAGCGCATCATGATCCGCTTCGCCGACGAGCTGCTCAAGCACGCGGACGAACTCGCGCTGACCGAAACCCTGGACATGGGCAAGCCGGTGAAATACGCGCGCGCGGTGGACGTGAACAGCGCCGCCAACTGCCTGCGCTGGTACGGCGAGGCGGTGGACAAGATCTATGACGAGATCGCCCCCACGGCCAGCACCGCGCTGGCGCTGATCCAGCGTGAACCCGTGGGCGTGGTGGGCGTCATCGTTCCCTGGAACTACCCCATGATCATGGCCGCGTGGAAGATCGCGCCGGCCCTGGCCGCAGGCAACTCGGTGGTGCTCAAGCCGAGCGAAAAATCGCCGCTCACGGCGCTGCGCCTGGCCGAACTCGCGCTCGAGGCCGGCATCCCGGCCGGTGTGTTCAACGTGGTGCCGGGCTTTGGCCCCGAGGCCGGCTCACCCTTGGCGCTGCACATGGACGTGGACTGCATCGCCTTCACCGGCTCCACGCCCGTGGGCAAGCAGATCCACGTGATGGCCGGCCAGAGCAACCTCAAGCGCGCCTGGACCGAGCTCGGCGGCAAGTCGCCGAACATCGTCTTTGCCGATTGTCCGAATCTGGACCGCGCCGTGGAGGCTGCGATCGGCAGCATCTTCTTCAATCAGGGCGAAAGCTGCAACGCGCCTTCGCGCCTGTTCGTTCAGGACAGCATCAAGGATGCGTTCCTGGAAAAGGCCCTGGCCCTGGTGCCGGGCTACGCGCCGGGCAACCCGCTGGACCCGGCCACGGTGATGGGCGCCATCGTCGACCAGACCCAGTTGAACAATGTGCTGCGCTACATCGAGGCGGGCAAGGCCGAGGGCGCGAAGCTGCTCGCCGGCGGCGAACAGGCGCTGCTGCACAGCGGCGGTTGCTACGTGCACCCCACCATCTTTGATGGCGTGAAGAACGACATGAAAATTGCGCGCGAGGAGATCTTCGGCCCCGTCTTGTCCGTGCTGTCTTTCACGGACGCGGCCGACGCTGTACGCCAGGCCAATGCCAGCGTCTACGGCCTGCAGGCAGCGGTCTGGACGCGCGACATCAACTTGGCACATGGCGTGGCGCGGGCTCTGCGCGTGGGCACGGTGCACGTGAACCAGTACGACGAGGACGACATCACCGTGCCCTTTGGCGGTTACAAGCAAAGCGGCGTGGGTCGCGACAAGTCGCTGCACGCCTTCGACAAGTACACCGAAACCAAGACCACCTGGATCCGCATCGACAGCCCGGTGTGAGCCGAACCCTTCCCATGACCTCCATTCAATCGACCATCGAGCGCCTGAGCGCGCAAGGCATTCATTCCATCCTGGCGCAGTTCTGCGACATCCATGGTGTTGCCAAGGGCAAACTGGTGCCGCTGCGCACGCTGCAGGACTGGGTGACAGTGGGGGCCGGCTTCTCCGGGCCCAGCATCTGGGGCACGGGCCTGCCGCGCCATGGCGAGCGCAGCGAGTACTACGGCCGCGTGCAGCTCGACAGCCTGCGGCCCCTGCCTTTCATGCCGGGCGTGGCGCACGCCGTGTGCGACGGTTTTGCCGGCGGCGCGCCGCTGGACACCTGCTCGCGTCAACTGTTGCGCCGTCAGGTGGAGCGGCTGGCCGAGCGTGGGTGGAAACTGTGGGTAGGCATCGAGCCCGAGTTCTTTCTGCTGCGCCAGGACGCGCAGGGGCGCTGGGGCGTGGCCGACGCGGCCGACCAACTGGACAAGCCGTCCTATGACCTCAAGTCCATGCTGCGCAATCAGGTCTTTCTGGACGAGATGCGCGTCACGCTGGAACTGCTGGGCTTCGATCTGCAGCAGATCGACCACGAGGACGCCAACGGCCAGTACGAGATCAACTACCGCTTTGACGAGGCCCTGGCCGCGGCCGACCGCTACATGCTGTTCAAGCTGGCGGCGCACGCCGTGGCGCAGGCCCATGGCGCGCATTTCAGTTGCATGCCCAAGCCGCTGGCGCAGGCGCCGGGCAGCGGCCTGCACTTTCACCTGAGCATCACCGACGCCGATGGGCAACCGGTGTTTGCCAGCAGCGGCGACGCACTGGGACTGAGCGCGCGGGGCTACGCCTTTGCGGCCGGTCTGCTGCAGCACGCTGATGCTTTAAGCGCCCTGTGCGCGCCCACGGTGAACAGTTACCGGCGCCTGGCCGCGAGCAGCAGCGTGTCGGGAACCACCTGGTCGCCAGTGTGGAAGGCGCTTGGGCTTAACAACCGCACCTGCCTGGTGCGCAGCGTGGCCGAGCGACTGGAGTGGCGCCTGCCCGATCCCTCCTGCAACGTTTACGCCGCGATTGCCGGCACGCTGGCTGCAGGCCTGCACGGCATCGACGCGGGCCTGGCCGCGCCCACGGCTTGCGACATCGACCTGTACGAGCATCGTGCCGCCGGCGGTGCCATGCCGGCGCGTCTGCCACGTGACCTGCGCGCCGCGCTGGATGCATTGCAGGCCGACACGCTGCTGCGCGAGCAGGTGGGAACGGCTTTTTGTAAGGAGTTCCTGCAGATCAAGAACGCCGAGTGGGACGCTTACGCCACGCAGGTCAGCGACTGGGAACTGCAGCGCTATGCCATCGCGTACTGAGAGGGCGCAGCGCCCCAGCAGCATGGGCGCTTGCAAATTTCACTGCACAAAATAGAGATTTCACGATGCGGCACATTGGATTGTTGCACCGCAAGAAATTTTCTCAATATGGGAAATTGAATTTCACATCGAGGTATGTACTTTGTAAGTAATTGATAATAAACGAATAAATTTATCTCTTGTATAAGACATAAGATTTGTTTGGGTCTTATAGAAGACGTAGAATTAGTCCTGTCAGCATCGGAAAAGAGCTGCTTTTATTTTCAACCCTTTACTGGAGTGCCCTCATGCCACAAAGCCTCACTGAACAACTGAGCCGTGCTCAACAAATCGCCGCCCTGGAAAAAGACTGGGCCACCAACCCCCGCTGGAAGGGCATCAAGCGCGGCTACAGCGCCGCCGATGTGGTGCGCCTGCGCGGCTCCTTCCCGATCGAGCACACGCTGGCACGCCGCGGCGCGGAAAAGCTGTGGGACCTGCTCGGCACCGAGCCCTATGTCAACTGCCTGGGCGCGCTCACCGGTGGTCAAGCCATGCAGCAGGTCAAGGCCGGCGTGAAGGCCATCTACCTGTCGGGCTGGCAAGTCGCTGCCGACAACAACTCCTCAGCTTCCATGTACCCCGACCAGTCCCTGTACTCGGTGGACTCGGTGCCAAAGGTTGTCGAGCGCATCAACAACACTTTCCGCCGTGCCGACGAGATCCAGCACTCCAAGGGCATTGACGCTGGCGACGAGGGCTACATCGACAACTTCGCGCCCATCGTGGCCGACGCCGAAGCCGGTTTCGGCGGCGTGCTCAACGCCTTCGAACTCATGAAGAACATGATCAAGGCCGGCGCTGCTGGCGTGCATTGGGAAGACCAGTTGGCTGCCGTGAAGAAGTGCGGCCACATGGGCGGCAAGGTGCTGGTGCCCACGGCAGAAGCCTGCCAGAAGCTGATCGCAGCCCGCATGGCTGCTGACGTGTGCGGCGTGCCCACCCTGGTGATCGCCCGCACCGATGCAGAAGCCGCTGACCTGCTGACCAGCGACTACGACGAGAACGACAAGCCGTTCCTGACCGGCGAGCGCACGGCCGAAGGCTTCTACAAGACCAACAAGGGTCTGGACCAGGCGATTGCCCGCGCCGTGGCCTACGCCGACTACGCCGATCTGGTGTGGTGCGAAACCGGTACGCCCGACCTGGAGTTCGCCAAGAAGTTTGCCGACGCCGTGCACGCCAAGCATCCCGGCAAGATGCTGGCCTACAACTGCTCGCCTTCCTTCAACTGGAGGAAGAACCTGGACGACGCGACCATCGCCAAGTTCCAGAAGGAACTCGGCGCCATGGGCTACAAGTACCAGTTCATCACGCTGGCCGGCATCCACTCGATGTGGTTCCACATGTTCGACCTGGCGCAGGATTACGTGAAGCGTGGCATGTCCGCCTATGTGGAAAAGGTGCAGGAGCCCGAATTCGCGGCCCGCGACCGTGGCTACACCTTTGTGTCGCACCAGCAGGAAGTCGGCACGGGTTACTTCGACGAAGTCACCACGGCGATTCAGGGCGGCAAGTCCAGCGTGACGGCGCTCACCGGTTCCACCGAAGAAGAGCAGTTTCACTAGGACGCAGCCGTCGACAGCCCGCGAAGCACTCGCGGGTTGCCTGAGGCCCAAGGCCCTGACTCGCCGAGAGGTGAGTCAGGGCCTTTTCCATGGGGCACTGGTCCCCAGGCGCCGCGCCGTTTACAAACTGGCTACAAATCTCCCGCGGCTGTAACGCTGGTGAAATTGTTTTTGTTGTCAATTGGGTCAACATGGCGCCATGCGCGTGCTCGTCATCCATCAGAACTTTCCTGGCCAGTTCGGCCACCTGGTGCGCACCTGGGCGCAGCGCCCGGGCTGGGACGTGCGCGCCTTGTCGCGGGATACCGCGCCAGGCTTGCCGGGCTTCGAGGCCTGGCAGCGTTACAGCCTGTCGCGCCTGCCGCTCAACGAGCAGCACCCCTACCTGCGCCAGATGGACGCTGCCACCTTGCATGGCCAGGCCTGCGCGCGCCTCATGCTCAAACTGCGCCAAGGCGGCTTCAAGCCCGACGTGATCCTGGCGCATCCTGGCTGGGGCGAAACCCTGTATGCCAAGGACGTATACCCCGACGCGAAGCTCATCCACCTGTGCGAGTGGTACTACAACGCCGATGGCGCTGACCTGGGTTTTGACCCCGAATTTCCGCTGCAGTTCGACGACCGGGCGCGCATCCGCACCTGGAACGCGCTGCATGCGCTGAACCTCACGCACTGCGACGCGGCCGTCACGGCCACGCAATGGCAGCGCGGCCGCCACCCCAAGCTCTTTCAGCCGAAAATCGGCGTGCAGCACGAGGGCATCGCCACGCGCCAACTGGGCCCCAACCGGGAGGCCGGCTTCATCACGCCCAGCGGCGTGCAACTGAAGGCGGGCGACCCGGTCATCACCTATGTGGCGCGCAACCTCGAGCCCTACCGCGGCTTTCACGTCTTCATGCGCGCGCTGCAGCGCATCCAGCAGGCGCACCCGACCTGCCATGCGCTGATCGTCGGCGGCGACGAAGTGAGCTACGGCAGGCGCCCACCGCCCACCGCCCAATGGCAGACAGCAGCCAGCGGCCAACTGGCGCGAACACATGCTGGGCCAGGTCAAACTGGACGCTGCGCGCACGCACTTTCTGGGGCGCATCCCCGGGCCCGACTACCTGCGCTTGCTGCAGGTCTCGGCCGCGCACGTTTACCTGACCTATCCCTTTGTGCTGAGCGGGTCGCTGCTCGAAGCCATGGCCTGCGGCGCTCCCATCGTGGCGTCAAACACGGCGCCGGTGCGCGAAGTGCTGCGCGACGGTGTGAACGCCCATCTGGTGGACTTCTTCGACCCCCAGGCCCTGGCCAAAAGCGTCGTTGACACGCTGCACAACCGGCTGGCGCAGCAACTCCTGCGCCAGCGCGCGCGCGACGACATGCAGCGCTACACGCTGGAAGTGGCAGTGCAGGGGTATGACGCCTTGCTGGGTATGGGGTAAGGGGGCACCGCTCGGTGCTCGAGAGTTGGTTGCAGCCGATGCAAAAGCTCGCCCAGGAGGCGGGGCGCGAGCGCTGAGGCCAGCGGCTAAAATCAGCCCTTTGTCAGCCGGGCGCGGGACGAGACGCGCTTCTCCCTTTTTTCATCATGATCTACATCACTCTCCCCGACGGTTCGAAACGTGAATTTCCCGGTCCGGTCACGGTGGCCGAAGTGGCCGCCTCCATCGGCGCGGGTCTGGCCAAGGCTGCGCTGGGCGGCAACGTCGACGGAAAAGTGGTCGACACCAGTTACCTCATCGCCACCGACAGCCCGCTGTCCATCGTCACGGCCAAGGACGCCGACGGGCTGGAACTGATTCGCCATTCCACGGCGCACTTGCTGGCCTACGCCGTGAAGTCGCTGTTCCCCGATGCCCAAGTGACCATCGGCCCGGTGATCGAAAACGGCTTTTTCTACGACTTCTCGTACAAGCGCCCGTTCACGCCGGAAGACCTGGCTGTGATTGAAAAGAAGATGCACAACCTGGCGGAAAAGGACGAACCGGTGACGCGCCGCGTGCTGCCGCGCGACGCCGCCGTGGACTACTTCAAGGGTCTGGGAGAGCACTACAAGGCCGAGATCATTTCCAGCATTCCCGCCGACCAGGAGGTGTCGCTGTACCGTGAAGGTCAGTTCGAGGATCTGTGCCGGGGGCCGCACGTGCCCAGCACCGGCAAGCTCAAGCACTTCAAGCTCATGAAGCTGGCCGGCGCCTACTGGCGCGGCGATCACAAGAACGAGATGCTGCAGCGCATCTACGGAACGGCCTGGGCCACCAAGGACGAACTGCAGCAGCATTTGACGATGCTGGAAGAAGCGGAAAAGCGCGACCACCGCAAGCTCGGCCGCGAGTTGGATCTGTTCCACATCGACGAGCACGCGCCGGGCCTGGTGTTCTGGCACCCCAAGGGCTGGACCGTGTGGCAGGGGGTGGAGCAGTACATGCGCCAGGTCTACCGCGACAACGGCTACCTCGAGGTCAAGGGCCCGCAGATCATCGACAAGACGCTGTGGGAGAAGACGGGCCACTGGGACAAGTACCGCGAGAACATGTTCGTCACCGAGAGCGAGAAGCGCGAGTACGCGCTCAAGCCGATGAATTGCCCGGGCCACATCCTGATCTTCAAGCAGGGCATCAAGAGCTACCGCGACCTGCCGCTGCGCTACGGCGAGTTCGGCCAGTGCCACCGCAACGAGCCGACTGGCGGTCTGCACGGCATCATGCGCGTGCGCGGCTTCACGCAGGACGACGGCCACATCTTCTGCACCGAAGAGCAGATCCTGTCGGAGTGCGTCAACTACACGGCCTTGCTGCAAAAGGTGTACGCCGACTTCGGCTTCAAGAACATCATCTACAAGATCGCCACGCGCCCGGAAAAGCGCATCGGCAGCGACGAGAGCTGGGACAAGGCCGAGGCCGCGCTGATCCAGAGCCTGAACGCGTCTGGCTGCGAGTACGTGATTTCTCCGGGCGACGGCGCTTTTTACGGCCCGAAGATCGAGTACACGCTGAAGGACGCCATCGGCCGCCAGTGGCAGTGCGGCACCATGCAGGTCGACTTCTCCATGCCAGAACGCCTGGATGCGGACTATGTGGGCGAAGACAGTGCGCGCCATCGGCCCGTGATGTTGCACCGCGCCATCGTCGGCAGCCTGGAGCGTTTCATCGGAATTTTGATCGAGGAACACGCAGGCGCGCTGCCCACCTGGCTGGCGCCGGTGCAGGTGGCGGTGCTCAATATCACCGATGCGCAGGCCGAATACTGTCGTGAAATTACCAAAACTCTGCAGAATCAAGGGCTTAGGGTTGAGCTGGATCTGCGCAACGAAAAAATAACGTATAAAATACGCGAGCATTCAATGCAGAAGCTGCCGTACATCCTCGTCGTAGGCGACAAGGAGAAGGCAGCAGGCGCCGTTGCAGTGCGCGCCCGGGGCAATCTTGACCTCGGTGTGATGTCCCTCGAAGCGTTCGCGCAAAAAATCTCGGCTGACATCGCTAGCAAACGTTGACTTGATGACCAGGGTCGATCTCCATCGGCCTTGTTCGGTTGAGTTTTGATTGGCCGTTTGTTCGCGTGGGCTGTGCCGGGGAGGCTACATTTTTTGTAGCAAAGTTTATTTGAAGGATTGAAGCCATCGCTACTGAATTCCGTGATCGTCGCCACCGCGAAGAACGCAAACACCGCCTGAACCGGGAAATCATGGCCCCGGAAGTCCGTCTGTCCGGTCCTGAGAACGAGCCTTTGGGTGTGGTGAGCATCACCGAAGCCCTGCGCATGGCCGGTGAACTCGATGTCGACTTGGTTGAAACTGTGGCCACGGCCATTCCCCCCGTCTGTCGTTTGATGGACTACGGGAAGTTCAAGTATTTGGAACAGAAGAAGGCGGCGGAGGCGAAAGCCAAGCAGACGGTGATCGAGATCAAGGAAGTCAAGTTTCGTCCGGGTACGGATGACGGTGACTACAACATCAAGATGCGCAACATCAAGCGTTTCTTGGCTGAGGGTGACAAATGCAAGATCACGCTGCGCTTTCGCGGTCGCGAGATCACGCACCAGGAGTTGGGCATGGCCTTGCTCAATCGCATTCGCGATGAACTGGCAGACCTGATCGTGGTGGAGCAGTTCCCCCGCCTGGAAGGCCGGCAGATGATCATGATGATTGCGCCGGGTCGCAAGAAGGCCGGCGGTGGTGGCGGTGGCGCCCCCAAGCCAGCGGCTGAAGCGGTCAGCGCCGCGTAATAAAACTTTCCCTGTGGGTTGAAAAACCGGCGGGGAATCGCCGGGGAGCTTGCTGCTTTCCGGTGTGACGGGCTTGAACCGTCACAAGCAGTGGAGGGTTCACACCCGACACTGAAAGTGGCGGGTTCACGCTCGCCACTAAAAGTGGTGAGTTCACGCTCGCCACTAAAAGTGGCTCGGGGCCAACAAGTTCGGGATCGGTTTTCCGGACGCCTCACGAGCACAAATGAGAAGGAGCATTCAAATGCCCAAAATGAAGACCAAGAGCGGTGCGAAAAAACGTTTTCGCGTTCGTCCAGGTGGCACCGTCAAGCGCGGCCAAGCCTTCAAACGTCACATCTTGACGAAGAAGACCACCAAAAATAAACGCCATCTGCGTGGAGCAACGGCGGTGCACGAGACCAATATGGCCTCGGTATCGCAAATGCTGCCAGGCCGTGGTATTTAATTAACGACGAACAAGGAGTAAACACATGCCTCGCGTCAAACGTGGTGTAACG
>CAIKVZ010000012.1 GCA_903830985.1 uncultured beta proteobacterium | reverse complement strand
TCGGCCTCGAATCGGGCTTGGCGCCGCAATCCGAGCAGGTCTGGGTGGTATAGCACTCGTTGACTTCCTCAAACCACGCGCCATGCTTAACAGCCTTGTACGCAAGTTGACTTCGGAAGGACGACCAACTCGCATCCATTACAGACTTGGCCAGCTTGGTTCTGGCAAGCCCACCAGCAGACACATCGCCTACTGCAATCAAATCAAACTCACGCACGATGCGAGTGCTGAGTTTGTGCAAGAAATCAGCTCTTCGGTTCGCTGTCCTGGCTTGTATCGCTTTGACGCGCCGCTGCTTGTGGGCTCGTTGTGCTTGAGCCAGGGCGCATTCAGCGTCCCGGTACAGAGCGGGCGCAGCAATCTTTTCACCATTGGACAGAACTGCAAAGTCCTTGAGTCCAAGGTCGATGCCAATGCCGCTGTGGATGGGGCGCGCAGCCACTGGGGCGACTTCAATGCAAACCCAGGCCGGCAAGGACATGCTTGCGGGCAACACCGAGTTTTCCCGCGCCTCCAGCGAGGTTGGTGGTGCCATCATGCAGTTGCGCAAGGAGATGGGCGGCGCCAAGGCCCCGGCGGCCCCACAAAGTGTGGCCACGAAGTTGCCACGCCCCGCCGTGGGCACGGTCTCATCCAAGCCGTCGGTGGCGCCGAAGGCTGCGCCCAAGCCCGCCGCCCCAGCCTCGTCCGAGGGGGACTGGGAGGCGTTCTGATCAGAGCTTGTCCGCTCCTGCCGCCTCGCCTTTGAAGGCCAGCCAGGCCAGTCCCAGCGCCGTGAGCAGCACCGGCAGCAGCGAGCCGATGTTCAGCCAGAACCAGCCCTGCGTCGTGACCAGGGCGCCCGAGGCGAACGACGTGACCGCCATGACGGCGAACACGCAGAAGTTGATGGCGGCTTGGGCCCGGTCTTTTTCCTCGGGCCGATAGGCGCGCAGCGCCAGCGTGGTGCTGCCGGTGAACAAAAAATTCCAGCCCACACCGAGCAGAAAAAGTGCCAGCAAAAACTGGTGCAGCTCGACCCCCGTGAGTGCCACGGCGATGCAGGCGCCGTTGAGCAGCACGCCCACGGCCATGACGGGCAGCGTGCCGAAGCGCTTGATCAGATGGCCGGTGAAGAATCCCGGCGCGAACATGCCGATCACGTGCCATTGCAGCACCAGCGCCGCGTCCTCGAACGGCAAGCCGCAGACCTGCATGGCCAGCGGCGTGGCCGCCATGAGCAGGTTCATCACGCCGTAGCCCAGCGCGGCACCGGCCGCCGCCACCAAAAATACCGGCTGGCGCATGATGACCGACAGGGGGCGTCCTCCAGAGCTGTCGGCCGTCTTGGTGGCGGCTGGCGGGAAGCGCAGGCCGGACACCACGGCCATGGACAGCAGCGCCAGCAGGGCGAGCGCCAGATAGGCGCCGGCGAAAGGCACGGACAACAGGTTCTTGCCGTATTTGGCGAGGTTCGGGCCCGCCACGGCGCCGATCAGGCCGCCCGCCATGACCCAGGACACGGCCTTTTCCCGCACGGCGGGCTCCGCCAGTTCGGCCGCGGCAAAGCGGTACAGTTGGCCGTTGGCGCTGTAATAGCCGGCGATCAGCGTGGCGCTCACGAGCAGCCAGAATTGCCGGCTGAACACCGCGTAGGCGCACAGCAGCGCCGATGCGCAGGCCACCAGCAACCCCAACTGGAACGAGCTGCGGCGGCCAAAGCGCGATTGCGTGCGCGCCACCAGTCCGGTGCTCAGTGCGCCGCCGACCACATAGCCCATGACCGGCAGCGTGGCCATCCAGCCCTGCGGCGCCAGGCTCAAACCCACCAGGCCGTTGATGGCGATGAAGGTCACGTTGTTGGTCAGGAACAGGCCTTGGGCGACGGCCAACAGCCACAGGTTGCGGTTCATGCCAGGTAGCGTTTGAGGTAGCGACCGGTGTGGCTGTCGGGATTGGCCGCCAGCGTTTCCGGCGTACCGACGCCGACCACCTGACCACCGCCAGCGCCGCCTTCGGGCCCCATGTCGATCAGCCAGTCAGCGGTCTTGATCACGTCCAGGTTGTGCTCGATCACGACGATGGTGTTGCCCGCGTCGCGCAGTTGGTGCAGTACCTTGAGCAGCAGGTCGATGTCGGCAAAGTGCAGTCCGGTGGTGGGCTCGTCCAGGATGTACAGCGTGCGCCCGGTGTCGCGCTTGGAGAGCTCCAGCGCCAGCTTGACGCGCTGCGCCTCGCCGCCAGACAGCGTGGTGGCGGCCTGGCCCAGCTTGATGTAGCTCAGCCCCACGTCCAGCAGGGTGTGCAGCTTGCGCGCAATCGTAGGCACGGCTTGGAGAAAGGCGTAAGCGTCTTCGACTGTCATGTCCAGCAGCTGGGCGATGTTCCTGCCCTTGTACTGCACTTCCAGCGTCTCGCGGTTGTAGCGCTGGCCGTGGCAAGTGTCGCAGGGTACGTACACGTCGGGCAGGAAGTGCATCTCCACACGCATGACACCGTCGCCCTGGCTGGTTTCGCAGCGCCCGCCGGCCACGTTGAAGCTGAAGCGCCCGGGGCCGTAGCCGCGCTCGCGTGCCGTGTTGGTCTCTGCCATGAGCTCGCGTATCGGCGTGAACAGCCCGGTGTAGGTGGCCGGGTTGGAGCGTGGTGTGCGGCCGATGGGCGACTGATCCACGTTGATGACCTTGTCAAAGTGCTCGATGCCTTCCATGCCCTCGTGCGGCGCGGGCTCTTCGTGCGAGCGGTACAACTGCTGCGCCACGGCCGCGTACAGCGTGTCGTTCACCAGCGTGGACTTGCCCGAGCCGGAAACGCCGGTAACGCAGGTGAACAGTCCCACCGGGAAATCTACCTTGACGTGCTTCAGGTTGTTGCCGTGCGCTCCGAGCACGCGAATCGCCAGCGGGCCGGCCTCGTTGGCCAGCCACGGCGTGCGCCGCTTCGGCACGGCAATCTGCCGCGTGCCAGCCAGGTATTGGCCCGTGAGGGACTCCGGATTGGCCTTGATCTGCTCGAACGTGCCCTGGGCGATCACGCGCCCGCCGTGGATGCCTGCACCCAGACCCATGTCGACACAGAAATCGGCCGCGCGCATCATGTCTTCGTCGTGTTCCACCACCAGCACCGAATTGCCGATGTTGCGCAGGTGCTTCAGGGTTTCGATGAGCCGGTCGTTGTCGCGCTGGTGCAACCCGATGCTGGGTTCGTCCAGCACATACATCACGCCGGTGAGCCCCGAGCCGATCTGCGAGGCCAGTCGGATGCGCTGCGATTCGCCGCCGCTGAGCGTCTCCGCGCTGCGGTCCAGACTCAGGTAGTTCAGCCCCACGTCGTTCAGAAACTTCAGGCGCGCCGCGATTTCCAGCACGATCTTGCGCGCGATCTCGCCCTTGGATCCCTGCAGTTGCAGGGCACTGAAGTAGCGCCAGGACTCGCCCAGCGTGGCGCGGCTGATCTCGAAGATGGCGCGCGCCTGTACACCGTCACCGACACGCACATGGCGTGCCTCGCGGCGCAACCTTGTGCCTGCGCACTCGGTGCAGGCCTGGTTGCTGCGGTAACGCGCCAGGTCTTCACGCACCAGCACCGAGTCGGTCTCGTGGTAACGCCGCTGCATGTTCGGAATGACGCCTTCGAACGGGTGCTTCTTGCTCTGCTTCTTCCCCTGCGAGGCGCCAGAATCCATGATGTAGCTGAACTTGATTTCCTCTTCGCCCGAACCCTGCAGCACCGCCTGCTGGACTGCCTCGGGCAGGGATTCGAAGGGCGCTTCGACGTCGAACTTGTAGTGTTTGGCCAGGCTTTCCAGCAGGGCGAAGTAGTAGCCGTTGCGCCGGTCCCAGCCCTTGATGGCGCCGCTGGCCAGGCTCAGCGTGGGGAAGGCCACAACCCGTGCCGGATCGAAGAAATCCATGCTGCCCAGTCCGTCGCAGGTGGGGCAGGCGCCCACGGGAGAGTTGAAGGAAAACAGCCTGGGCTCGAGTTCGCTGATCGAGTAGTGGCATATCGGACAGGCAAACTTGGCGTTGAACAGGTGTTCGACGCCGCTGTCCATCTCCAGCGCAATGGCGCGGCCCTCGGCCAGGCGCAGCGCAGCCTCGAAGCTCTCGGCCAGGCGTTGCCGGGTGTTTTGCTGGTCCGAGACGGCTTCGCTCGCAACCGCGCCTGGCTCGGACAATGCGGGCGTGTGGCGCACCTTGATGCGGTCGATGACCACGTCGATGTTGTGCTTCTCGGTCTTCTTCAGCTTGGGCAGGTTGTCGTATTCAAAGAGCTCACCTTCGACGCGAAAACGCACATAGCCCTGAGCCTGCATCTGGCCAAAAATATCGGTGTATTCGCCCTTGCGCTCACGCGCAATGGGGGCAAGGATCATGACTCGCGTGTCGGCCGGCAGCGCCAGTACGGCGTCCACCATCTGGCTCACTGTCTGCGCCTGCAGCGGCAAATCATGCTCGGGACAATAGGGCGTGCCGGCACGGGCAAACAGCAGGCGCAGGTAGTCATGGATCTCGGTCACCGTGCCCACTGTGGAGCGAGGGTTGTGGCTGGTGGCCTTTTGCTCGATGGAAATGGCCGGGCTCAGGCCCTCGATCACGTCCACATCGGGCTTGTCCATGCGTTGCAGGAACTGGCGTGCGTAGGCGCTCAGGCTTTCCACATAGCGGCGCTGCCCTTCGGCGTACAGCGTGTCGAACGCCAGACTCGATTTGCCGGAGCCTGACAGTCCGGTGATCACCACCAACTGGTTGCGCGGAATGTCCAGGTCGATGTTCTTGAGGTTGTGCGTGCGGGCGCCGCGGATGCTGATGTGTTGATGCATGGCGCGCGCCAGATACAAGCCGTCGTGCGGGACCGCACCGGTCAGTTCGTCGGAAGGGGGTTTCAAGGTGGGAAAGCCGTAAGCGAAACTGACCATGATAATGAAATCGGGGAGCAAACTTGGCCGCACTCCTGAATCAGGGACAATGAAGCCTTCAAGAACAACGCTGCCTGCGGCTTTTTCGCGTGACTGATTCCACTGCTTTGCCTGTTTCCGGCCCGGGCTCAATACCGGCCCGAAGTTCCACCGCCATGACGCCGGTGGAGCGGCGCGCCAGTTTTTCGCTGGCTTTCATTTTTGCCCTGCGCATGCTGGGCTTGTTCCTGGTGTTGCCGGTGTTCGCGCTGGAGGCCAGCAAGTACCCCGGCGGCGATGACGCGGCGGCCGTGGGTCTGGCCATGGGCATTTACGGATTGACCCAGGCCTTCTTGCAGATGCCTTATGGCCTGGCCTCGGACCGGCTCGGACGCAAGCGCGTGATCGTCTTCGGTCTGCTGGTGTTTGCCGCGGGCAGCCTGCTGGCCGCGGCCGCCACCAGCCTGAACGGATTGATGATCGGTCGCGCCCTGCAGGGCGCCGGCGCCATTTCGGCGGCGGTCACGGCCTTGCTGGCCGACCAGACGCGTGACGAGGTTCGCACCAAGGCCATGGCCCTGGTGGGCGGCAGCATTGCGCTGATGTTTGCCTTGTCGCTGGTGCTGGCACCCCTGCTGGCCGGCGCCGTGGGCCTGAGCGGCGTCTTCATCCTGACCGCCCTGCTGGCCATGGCCGGTGTGGTCGTGGTGCTTTGGGTGGCGCCGCCCGAGCCGGTGCAGCACAAGGACGCGGCGCGCGGCAAGTGGTCCGAGGTGCTGGCGAACCCGGCGTTGCTGCGCCTGGACCTGGGTGTCTTCATACTGCACGCCGTGCAACTGGCGATGTGGATGGCGGTGCCGGCTTTGCTGGTGCAGGCAGGCCTGCCCAAGGACCACCACTGGTGGGTTTATCTGCCCGCGGTGCTGGGCTCGTTTCTTGTGATGGGCGGCACGCTGTTTCCGATGGAGCGGCGCGGCTACCTGCGCGCTGCCTTCCTGGGCGCTGTCGGCCTGATCGCCTTGGTGCAGGTCGGCTTCTGGTGGGTTGGCACCGCCGCGCCAAGCCTGGCGGCGCTCAGCGTGCTGCTGTTTCTGTTCTTTTGCGGCTTCAACGTGCTCGAGGCAAGCCAGCCCAGCATGGCGTCGCGCCTGGCGCCGGCGCATGTGCGCGGCACGGCGCTCGGAATCTACAACACGCTGCAGTCGCTGGGCTTCTTTGTCGGCGGCCTGGTCGGCGGCCTGTTGCTGAAGAACTTTGGCACGCAAACGCTTTTTGCCGTCTGTACCGCCGCCATGCTCGTGTGGCTGGCGCTGGCCTGGCCCATGGCAGCAACGGCGCCCAAGGCGCGATAATCTGCCCCCAACCGATAGCTAAAAGGAATACACCATGGCATCCGTCAACAAAGTCATTCTCGTCGGCAATCTGGGCAAGGACCCGGAAGTCCGCTACCTGCCCAGCGGCGACGCCGTGGCCAACATCACGCTCGCCACCAGCAGCAAGTACAAGGGCAAGACCGGCGAGATGGTCGAAGAAACCGAGTGGCACCGTGTGACCTTTTTCGGCAAGCTGGCAGAGATCGCCGGGCAGTACCTGAAAAAAGGCCGCCCGGTCTACATTGAAGGCCGCATCAAGACGCGCAAGTACCAGGACAAGGACGGCGTGGAAAAATACGCGACCGACATCATTGCCAACGAGATGCAGATGCTCGGCGGCCGTGAAGGCATGGGAGAGCCGTCCAGCGGTGGCGAAGGCGAGGCTTCCGGCGGCTATTCGCGCCCGCCCCAGGCTGCGCGTCCTGCACCGGCTGCGGCGCGTCAGGCGCCGGCAGCTGCGGCCAAACCGTCCAGCGGCTTTGACGACATGGACGACGATATTCCCTTCTGATGCATTGTGGGACAGACCACGAGCTACGCGCAGCGAGCCTTGCTCTGTCCCCAACTGATTGAGATTCTGGGACAGACCCATGAACAGTCTGGGTTCAGCCTTCCGCGCTCTGGTCATTGGCTCCTCGGGGGCCATCGGAGCGGCCTTTGTGGTGGCCTTGCGGAATGACCCGGCTTGCGCTTGCGTGAGCGAGTTGTCGCGTCACACCGCTCCCGCTTTTTCGCTGGAAGATGAAGCCAGCATGGCGCAGGCAGCTCAGGGCCTGAGCCCCCTGGGTCCGTTTCAACTGATCATCGATGCCACGGGCACCTTGACCATCGACGGCCAGGGCCCCGAGAAGCATCTGGGCGCCTTGAACGCTACCGCCTTGCTGCGCAGTTTTCAGCTCAACAGCGTGGGGCCGGCACTGCTGCTCAAGCATTTCACCCCCCTGCTGGAACCTGGGCGACGGGCCATCTACGCCAAGCTGTCGGCCCGCGTCGGCAGCATCAGCGACAACCGCAAGGGGGGCTGGTATGGCTATCGCGCCTCGAAGGCTGCATTGAACATGCTGCTGCAGACGGCCGCCATCGAATGCCATCGCAAACAGCCCCAGTGGGTGCTTGCCGCCCTGCAGCCGGGAACGGTGCGCTCACCCCTGTCGGCACCCTTTGTTGGCACTGCCGACGCCCTGACACCCGCGCAGTCGGTGGCGGGAATGCTGCAGGCGCTGGACGGCTTGCCAGCGCAAAGCGGCGCCCACTTTGTCGACTACCAGGGCGATTTCGTTCCCTGGTAGGGGAGACGAGGCGTCGCGCGAGATGTCTCAGGCGTACAGCGGTTCTTCCTGCATGGCCTCAACCTGGTCCTGCAGCATCTGCACCTGACCCTTCCAGTAATCCGAGCTGCCGAACCACGGAAAGTTGATCGGGAAGATCGGGTCGTCAAAGCGTCGCGCCAGCCAGGCGCTGTAGTGGATCAGGCGCAGGGTGCGCAGCGGCTCTATCAGGGCCAGCTCACGCCGGTCAAACGAGCGGAACTGCTCGTAGCCGTCGACCAGCGCCGACAGTTGCTGCGTGCGTTGCGCGCGCTCGCCGCTGAGCAGCATCCACAAGTCCTGCACCGAGGGGCCGGAGCGGGCATCGTCCAGATCGACAAAGTGGGGACCCGGGCCGGCGCTGCTCGGTGCGTCCACCGGGGTCCAGAGGATGTTGCCCGGGTGGCAGTCGCCATGCAGCCGGATGGCGCGAAAGTCGCCCGTGCCGAGTGGACCCTGGGCGATTGCGGCCAGCGCCTCGCGGCAGGCCTTTTCCCAGGACGACTGCACGTCCAGTGGCACTTTTTCGTGCGCCAGCAGCCAGTCGCAAGACTCGGAGCCAAAGCTGGCCAGGTCCAGCGCCGGGCGGCTGACGAAGGGCCGGGTTGCGCCCACGGCGTGGATGCGCGCCAGGAATCGGCCAATCCACTCCAGCACCTCGAAGTTGTCCAGCTCGGGCGGACGCCCGCCGCGGCGCGGACTCACGGAAAAACTGAAGCCGGCAAAGTGGTGCAGCGTGGCACCAAGCAGCGGCAGCGGCCCGATCACCGGGATTTCCGCCGCCATCAACTCGGCGGCGAAGCTGTGCTCCTCGCCGATCTGGGCCTCGCTCCAGCGGCCCGGGCGGTAGAACTTGGCGACCACCACGGCGTGGCCGTCAACGGCGTCTTCCAGCGGGATCTGGTAGACGCGGTTTTCGTAGGAGCTCAACGCCATGAGGCGCCCGTCGCCATGCAGGCCCACGCTGGCCAGCGCGTCCAGCACCACGTCCGGCGTGAGTTGTTCGTAGGGATGGCTGGGGGGTTTTTGTGGCGCTGTCATGCAGTCATTGTCGCCGTGCTTGCGACATAGGGGTGGCGATCTAAAGTGACAGCCTTGTCGCCAAGGCTATTGGGTTCACGCCCGGAATGGGTTAAGGTGAAAAGCGAGTCAGATTAAAAATGACAAACAAGCGCTATGGAGGCAATAAATGCAGGACTACATCATCATTGGCGGCGGCTCGGCGGGTTGCGTGCTGGCCGCCCGTTTGAGCGAGGACCCGTCGGTCAAAGTGGCGCTGCTGGAGGCCGGGCCGGCCGACAACAATGTGCTTATCCATTGCCCGGCTGGCTTGGCGTTGCTGGGGCAGACGGGTCAGGCCAACTGGGCTTTCGATACCGTGCCGCAACCCGGACTCAACGGGCGCCAGGGTTATCAGCCGCGCGGCATGGTGCTGGGCGGCTCGAGTTCCATCAACGCCATGATCTACACCCGAGGTCATCGCCAAGACTACGACGAGTGGGCCGCCGAGGGCAACGCCGGCTGGAGCTACGACGAAGTCCTGCCCTATTTCAGGAAGTCTGAGCATAACGAGCGCGGCGGCGACGCCTGGCATGGCAGTGGAGGCCCACTCAATGTGATGGACCTGCGCAGCCCGAACCGTTTTGGCCCGCACTTCGTCAAGGCCGGGGTCGAGGCGGGCTATGTCGAGAACCAGGACTTCAACGGGCCCGAGCAGGAGGGCGTGGGCATGTACCAGGTTACGCACAAGAACGGCGAGCGCCACAGCGCGGCCAAGGCCTACCTCACGCCGAATCTGAGTCGGCCCAATCTGCATGTCATCACGGCAGCCCATGCGACGCGCATTCTGATGGACAAGAAGCGCGCCATCGGCGTCGAGTACCTGCAAAACGGCGAGCACAAGCAGATCCTGTGCAAGCGCGAGGTGCTGCTCAGCGCCGGTGCCCTGCAGTCGCCCCAACTGCTCATGCTGTCGGGCATTGGCCCGCACGCGCACCTGGTACAAAACGGCATTGCCACGCTGCACGACCTGCCGGGGGTGGGACAAAACCTGCACGACCACGTGGATGTGGTTACGGTGGTGCAGGCGCCTGATCAGACTGATCTGATCGGCTTGACGCTGGGCTGTGCCTGGCGCGTCATCAAGGGCATCTTCGAGTGGCGCAGCCGGCGCAGCGGCATGCTCACGACCAACTTTGCCGAGGCCGGCGGCTTCGTGAAGAGCACACCGGGCGAGGCACTGCCCGATCTGCAGTTTCACTTCGTCATCGCCAAACTGGTGGACCATGGCCGCAAGACCGTGTTCGGTCTGGGCTATTCCTGCCACGTGTGCCTGCTGCGTCCCTTAAGCCGCGGAAGCCTCAAACTGGCCAGCAAAGATCCGCTGGCAGCGCCCCTGATCGACCCGAATTTCCTGGGCAACCGTGACGACGTGGACCGGCTCATTCGCGGCTTCAAGGCCACGCGCAAGTTGCTGTCGCAGCCCGCCTTGTCTCGTTTTGGCGGGCGCGAGTCAAGAGCTTCGGCGGGCGCGCAGAGCGACGAGCAGATCGAACAGTTCATTCGCGATCACGCCGACACCGTCTACCACCCGGTCGGCTCGTGCCGCATGGGCAACGGGCCCATGGACGTGGTGGACGCGCAGCTGCGCGTGCACGGCATCGAGGGCCTGCGCGTGGTCGACGCGTCCATCATGCCCAGCATCGTCGCTGGCAACACCAATGCGCCGGTGATCATGATTGCCGAGAAGGCGGCGGACATGATCAAGACAGCGAACGCTGCGACGGGTGTCTAATCGGCGGGATGAACCTCACCGAATCCCTGCTTCACGCACTCAAGGCGCACGGCGCGCGCCAGATCTTCGGCATCCCGGGCGACTTCGCCCTGCCGTATTTCCGCATCATCGAAGAGTCGGCGATTCTGCCGCTGTACACGCTGTCGCATGAGCCGGGCGTGGGCTTTGCGGCCGACGCCGCCGGGCGCATCGGCGGCGGCCTGGGCGTGGCGGCGGTGACCTACGGCGCCGGTGCGCTGAACATGGTGAACGCGGTGGCGGCGGCCTTTGCCGAGAAGTCGCCGCTGGTCATACTGTCCGGCGGTCCGGGCCAGGGCGAATCGCAGTCGGGGCTGCTGCTGCACCATCAGGCCAAGACGCTGGACTCGCAGTACCAGATCTACAAGGAAATTACCTGCGACCAGGTGCGTCTCGACGATGCGCAGCGGGCCCCCGCCGACATCGCCCGCGCCCTGGCCAGCTGCCTGCGCCTGTCGCAGCCGGTGTACATCGAAATCCCGCGCGACATGGTGGCCGTTGCCTGCGCTCCGGTCGTGGCCGAACCGCCGCCGGCTGTGGACCCGGAGGCACTGGAAGCGTGTGTCACGGAAATCCTGCAGCGCCTGCGCCAAGCCAACTCGCCGGTGCTGATGGTGGGTGTGGAGGTGCGCCGCTTCGGACTGGAAGACAAGGTGGTCGAGCTGTCGCGCCGCCTGAGCCTGCCCGTGGTGACCAGCCTGATGGGGCGCGGTCTGCTGTCCCAGGGGGACACGCCGCTGCTGGGTACCTACATGGGTGTGGCGGGCCTGCCGGAAATCACCGCCCGCGTGGAGGGCTCGGACGGTCTGTTCCTGCTGGGCGTGATCGTGTGCGACACCAACTTTGGCGTGTCGGCGCAGAAGATCGACCTGCGCAAGACCATACAGGCGCTCAACGGCCAGGTCACCATGGGCTACCACACCTATGCCCAGATTCCCTTGAACGCGCTGGTGGAGCGCCTGCTGGAGCGCGTGCCCGTCAACGTCCAGGCCTTCAGCGTGGCGCCCCAGGTGTTTCCGCACGGCCTGGTGGCCGACGGGGCCAGCATCTCGCCCACCGACATCGCCACGGCGGTGAACGACCTGATGGCGCGCTTTGGGAAGATGCCGATTGCCAGCGACATGGGCGACTGCTTCTTTACCGCCATGGACATCAGCCAGACCGCCCTGGTGGCGCCCGGCTACTACGCCACCATGGGATTCGGCGTGCCGGCGGGTCTGGGCGTGCAGGCGGCTACCGGCGAGCGTCCCTTGATCCTGGTGGGCGACGGCGCTTTCCAGATGACGGGCTGGGAACTGGGCAACTGCCGGCGCTACGGCTGGGACCCGATCGTGCTGGTGTTCAACAACGCCAGTTGGGAAATGCTGCGCACTTTCCAGAGCGAGTCGTCCTTCAACAACCTGGACCGCTGGGGCTTTGCCGAAATGGCCGCCGGCATGGGCGGCGACGGCGTGCGCGTGAACACCCGCTCCGAGTTGCAGGCGGCGCTGGCGCATGCCGTGGCGACGCGCGGGCGCTTCCAGTTGATCGACATCACGATCCCGCGCGGTGTGCTGTCGCAGACGCTGTCGCGCTTTGTCGCCGGGGTCAAGCGCATCAACGCGCCGGCGTAAGCGCGGGCCGCCGGGCCGAAATTTATAATCGCCAGCCCATTGTTCCGAACGGTAGCGTCCATGTCCGATTCCCTTGCGGTGCTGCCGCAGTACCTGCTGCCCAAGCAGGCCTTGACCTCCCTGGCGGGACGACTCGCCAGCGCCCAGGCCGGGCGCTTCACCACCGGCATGATTCGCCGCTTTGTGGCGCGCTACGGCGTCGACATGAGCGAGGCGGAAAATCCCGACATCGCCAGCTATGCCAGCTTCAACGCCTTCTTCACGCGGCCGTTGCGCGCGGGTGCGCGCCCGCTGGCGCAAGCCGATTTTGTCTGTCCGGTGGACGGCGCGATCAGCCAGTACGGTGCGATCGAGCGCGACCAGATCTTTCAGGCCAAGGGCCACCGCTACAGCACCACCGCGCTGGTGGGCGGCGACGCAGCATTGGCGGCGCAGTTTCAGGACGGCAGCTTTGCCACGCTGTATCTGAGCCCGCGCGACTACCACCGCATCCACATGCCCATTGCCGTGCGCCTGCTGCGCATGATCTATGTGCCCGGGTCGTTGTTCTCGGTGAATCCGACCACGGCGCGCGGCGTCCCGGGGCTGTTCGCGCGCAACGAGCGGGTGGTCTGTGTGTTCGAGTCCGCGCGCGGCCCCTTCGTGCTGACACTGGTGGGCGCCACCATCGTGGGCAGCATGGCCACGGTGTGGCACGGGCAGGTGAATCCGCCGCGCCCGGGTGTGCTGCGCGAATGGCGTTACGACGAGCAGCGCATCGACTTGAACCAAGGCCAGGAAATGGGCCGCTTCATGCTGGGCTCGACCGTGGTCATGCTGTTTCCCAAGGGCATGCTGCAGTTCAATTCGGCATGGGCGCCGGCGCGCGCTATCCGCATGGGGGAAGCCATGAGCAGTCCCTTGGCGGTCTAAAGATTTCTCTCTCCAACGATCGGCTGCGTTCGATCCCAACCAGAAACCCTGCACCATGAAAACTTTCGGCACACCGCTCTCATCCCACGCGACACGCGTCATGCTGCTCGGATCGGGCGAACTCGGCAAGGAGGTGCTGATTGCCCTGCAGCGCCTGGGCGTGGAAACCATCGCCGTGGACCGTTACGAAAACGCGCCCGGGCAACAGGTGGCGCACCACGCGCGCACCATCAGCATGAGCGACCCTTTGCAACTCAAGGCGCTGATCGAATCGGAGCGGCCGCATTTGGTGGTGCCGGAGATCGAGGCCATTGCCACGCCCATGCTGCAGGAGCTGGAAGCGGCGGGCGTGGTGCGCGTGATCCCCACGGCACGCGCCGCGCGCCTCACCATGGACCGCGAAGGCATACGCCGGCTTGCGGCGGAAACGCTGGGCCTGCCCACCAGCCCCTACCAGTTCTGCGACTCGCTGGACGAGCTGCAGGCGGCCATCGACGGCGGCATCGGCTACCCCTGCATCGTGAAACCGGTGATGAGCAGCTCCGGCAAAGGGCAGAGCAAGATCGATGGTCCGGCCGATGTGGCCAAGGCCTGGGACTACGCCATGGCCGGCGGACGTGTCAGCCACGGCCGCGTCATCGTCGAAGGCTTCATCGACTTCGACTACGAGATCACCCTGCTCACGGTGCGCGCCGTCGGCGCCGATGGTCAGGTGGAGACGCATTTTTGCGCGCCCATCGGCCATGTGCAGGTCAGCGGCGACTATGTGGAAAGCTGGCAGCCCCATCCCATGCACCCGGCCGCACTGGAACTGGCGCGCCACATTGCCAAAACGGTGACCGACAACCTGGGCCAGGGCCTGGACGGCGACGCCAGCAACGGCGCCACCGCAGGACTGGGCTTGTTCGGCGTGGAGTTGTTCGTCAAGGGGGATCAGGTGTGGTTCAGCGAAGTCAGCCCGCGCCCGCACGACACCGGCATGGTGACCATGACCACGCAATGGCAAAACGAGTTCGAACTGCACGCCCGCGCCATCCTGGGACTGCCGGTGAACACCGCGCTGAAAAGCCCGGGCGCCAGCGCCGTGATCTACGGCGGCGTGGAAGCCAAAGGCATCGTGTTTGACGGTGTGGCCGAGGCGCTGCGCGTACCCAATACGGACATCCGGCTGTTTGGCAAGCCCGAGAGCTTTGTGAAGCGCCGCATGGGTGTGGCCCTGGCCTTCGACGCCGACGTGCAAGTGGCGCGCGTCAACGCCAAGCTGGCAGCTTCCCTGGTCAAGCCGCGCGCGGCCTGAGTCAGTCCTCGCCCCAGGGCAGCATCAGCACGGTCCACGCCAGCTTGGCAAACTCGGGCTCGAAGGCGTCGATGATGGCCTGCGGGTCCGGGCACAGGGTGGTGTCGGTGATGACGCCAAACTGCACGCCGCCGCCATAGCTCAGGATCGACACGCCCAGTCCCACCGAACCCGACTGTGGCACCCAGAACAGGCTTTGCTCCAGTGTGCAGCCGCACAGCGTGAGCTTTCTGGCCGGTCCCGGAACGTTGGTCATGACGGCCGTGGTCTTCTTGGAGAAAAGGCCCAGCATGGCGTCCTGCGCCGGCTTGATGAGCAGCCCGGCCACGGCCAGCAGACCAAAGGCGAGCAGCGGTTGCATGGAGCCCTTGAGCTGGGCCATGCGCCGGCGCACCTCGTACACGCGCTCGATGGGGTTGTCGATGCCGATAGGCAGCACCACTGGCGCCAGCCCGAAGCGGTTGCCCAGTTTGTAGGCCTGGTCCAGTGGGCGCAGATTCACCGGCACCATGGCGCGGATTTCCTGACCACTCACCGAGTCGCCCTTGGCCTGGAGGTACTCGCCCAAGGCGCCAGCGACACAACTCATCAACACGTCGTTGATCGAGCAGTTCAGCGCCTGCCCCACGGCCTTGACTTGGTCCAGTGGAATCGGCTCGCACCAGGCGACGCGTTTCTGCGTTCCGGGCTGGCCCTTGAGCCGGGTCTTGGAGTCGTCCGGCATGAGCGCCAGCGCGGCCAAATCGGTCACCACGTGATAGGCCAGCTTGGCCATCTCAACGGATCCGCTCACGCCCTTGTGCGGGTCATTGAGCAGGCCCAGCGACTTGACCGCGCCACTGCCTGCCACGTCCAGGGCCATCACGGCCGCTTCAGTCAGAGGCTTGAGCACGCTGTCGTTGATCCAGTCTTCGGCCCCTTCCAGGCCGTCACGGTGGACTTTACCGGGTGCGCGTTCGGGCGGGGCCAGTCCACCGTCCATCAGCGACATGGTTACCGAGATCAGCGCTATGCCGTCGGCAATGCAGTGGTGGATGCGCAGGATCATCGCCGAGCCGCCCTGGTAATCCTCCACCAGGTGGAATTGCCACAGCGGGTTGCGCGGGTCCAGCGGCTGCATGGTCAGCTCGGCGACGCGCTCCTGCAGCGCGGCCTGCTCCCGGCCCTTGGCGTGTTTGGGCAGCTTTTCCACAATGACGTGACGCGCGATATCGAAGCTCAAGTCGTCGACCCAGCTCGCGCCGGTGGCGTCCTGCTCGGCGCGCTGGGTGAAGCGCCGGTACTTCAGCAGCCGTTCACTCAGGCGCTGGCGCAGCGGTGCGATGGTCAGGCCGGGCTTGTGGATCCAGATGCCCACGATCATCATCAGGTTGGACGCGCTGTCCATGCGCAGCCAGGCGGTGTCGACCTTGCTCATGCGTTCACCACCCAGCCCCAGCGCGCCACTGACGGCGGCCGTCACCGACTCCGGCACGGCGCGGGCGGCGCGTATGGCCGTCTTGCGCGCGACCTTGCCGGCGCGTGCGACGGCCGGCCCCACGCGCGACGCGACTTCCTGCCTGGCTTGCGAGACGACTTGCTTTGCTTGGATTCGGGTGACCATGACAATTCCTCGTAAACCTTCGACCGTTGGACCGGGCTATTTTGCGGGCAACAGCGTGCTGACGATAATGAGCACATACCCGACCCTCAAGGAGAATCCCATGTCCGACCTGAAAAGCAAATTTGAAGCCGCTGTCGCCGAGTCCAAGAACCTCAGCGAGCGCCCCGACAACGCGACCCTGCTGAAGCTCTACGCCCTGTACAAGCAGGGCAGCGTGGGCGACAACACCGAGAAGAAACCCGGCTTTGGCGACATGGTGGGCCGTGCCAAATGGGATGCGTGGAACGGCCTCAAAGGCACGGACGCCCAGGTTGCCATGCAGCAGTACATCGACCTGATCGAGAGCCTGAGCTGATCGACGGGGCCGTCAAGCCACGATGCCGCGCGAGCGCAGTTGGGCAATCTGCTCTGACGTCAGACCGACTTCGCGCAGCACGGCATCGGTATCCTGGCCCAGTGCCGGCGCGTTGCGTTGCTGGCCGCCCGGCGTCACGCTGAGCTTGGGCACAAATCCCGGTACGGTCAGTGCGGAGCCGTCGGCCATCGTCAGTTGTTGCAGCATGCCGCGCGCCGCAAAGTGTGGGTCTGCAGCAATGTCGGCGACGGTGTAGATCTTGCCGGCGGGAACCGAGGCTTTTTCCAGCGCATCGAGCACCTCCTGCACGCCCAGTCCCCGCGCCCATTGACCAATCGCCGCATCCAGTTCCTGCACGCGTTGCACGCGCGCGGCGTTGTCGGCCAGGCCGGGATCATCGGCCAGATCAGGGCGCCCGATGCAATGCATGAGACGCTTGAAGATGCTGTCGCCATTGCCCGCTATCAGGGCATAGGCCCCGTCGGCGCAGAGGTAGGCGTTGGTGGGGGCGATGCCCGGCATGGCCGAGCCGGCAGGCCCACGCACCGCACCAAAGGCGCTGTATTCGGGCAGCAGGCTTTCCATGCAGTTGAAAACCGCCTCGTATAAAGCCACGTCGATCACCTGGCCCCGGCCCCGGGGCGCCTGCGGGCTCACGCTGGCGTGCCGATGGTGCAAGGCCAGCAGGATGCCGATCACACCGTGCAGCGCCGCCAGCGTGTCGCCGATGCTCACGCCGACGCGCACGGGAACCTGGCCCGCTTCACCCGTGAGGTGGCGCATGCCACCCATGGCCTCGGCCACCACGCCGAAGCCCGGGCGTTCGCGATACGGGCCGGTCTGGCCATAGCCGCTGATGCGCAGCATGATGAGCCCCGGGTTCAGCGCCAGCAGCGCGTCCGGGCCCAGTCCCCAGGCTTCCATGGCGCCAGGACGGAAATTTTCTATCAGTACGTCGGCATCCTCAGCCAGTCGGCGCACGATGTCTTGCCCCTGGGGCTGCTTCAGGTCCAGGGCGAGCGAACGCTTGTTGCGCGACTGCACCTGCCACCATACCGAGGTGCCGTCCTTGAGGAGTCGCCAACGGCGCAGCGGGTCACCGCTGCCCGGGGTTTCAATTTTGATGACATCGGCTCCAAAGTCGGCCAGCGTCTTGGCGGCAAAGGGTCCGGCGATGAGTTGGCCCAGTTCGATGACCCTGAGTCCCTGCAGCGGACCGAGTGCGTGGGTCATTTCTTTTTGTGCGCTGGCGTTTGCGCCAGCAGGGTGTCCAGGTTCTTCACGATTTCGCTCTCGATGCGTTCCCGGAAGGCGCCCAGCAGGAAGCCGAGCTTGGCGTTGAGTTCAAAGTGGTCTTTCGTGACCATGAGCGTGCCGCTGACGCCGGAGCGGCTGAAGCAGACTTCGTCATGCGTTTTGCCCTCTTCGTAGGTGCATGCCATGTCAAACTCTTCCTCGACCTGCTCGGCCCAGCGAAAGGCCACCTTGCGTGCCTGAGCCAGGCCCAGCTTGTGTTTGCGTTGTATCTGGATTTCAGCCACCGGGGGCCTCCGGGAATGTCATGGTTTTCAGGGATTGGCTGCGTTCAGCCTTGGACAGTTTGGCGAGACGCTTCACTGCATCATAGAACCTGGGCCAGTCCCGCCCCGCGTGGCGAAACAGCGCTTCAAAGCCGGGCACCAGATCGCTGTAGGCCGCGCTTGCACCGAAGCTGGCGTTGTTGGCACGCGCCACCCAAGTGTCGTAGCCGGCGTAGCCGCTCCATTGCGTTTTCAACTCGGCATAGCGCGAGCGAAAACCGTCCAGCAGGCGCTGTTTGCCTGCAAGCAGTTCGGCATTCGCCGCGCTGCCGTCCGGATGCGCGGCGTAGAGCGTCCCAAGTGCCTCTCTGGTGTCCCGCACCAGAGAGGAGAATTGCCGGCGGCGCACCTGCAGTCGACCGTATTCCTGGCGCGCGGCGTCTGAGCCTTGCGCTGCCAGCCACTGGTCGGTCGCCAGGCGCTCCACGGCCGTGGCGAAGGATTCGTTGAAGGCGGTGTCGTCCTGCACATACAGCACCTGATGCGCCAGTTCATGAAACAGCATGCGCGCCAACTCGCCTTCGGGGTAGTGGATGAATGTGTCGAGCAGCGGGTCGCCACCAGCCCAGTTCATCCAGCCCAGGGTGGAGTAGGCCGCAACGCCGTAGACGGCCACCTCCAGCCCCTGCCCCTGCAGGCGCAGGCTTTCAGCTTTGGCCTGTGCTTCCTCGAAATAACCCCGATAGCCGACACAGCCAAAAACTGGGAAACACCAGGTGTTGAGCGTCAGGGAAAAAGGGGGGGCTGCCACCACGTTCCAGACCACGGCGCGGCGCTGCAACTCGGCGTAGCGGTGGTAGCTGGGGTTATCCGGCAAATGCAGTTCGACCACGGCGAAGGTGCGCAGTCGCTGCGCCAGTGCAAGTCGTTCCTTGAGTGCGCTGGGCGTGTTCCCGTCCTCCAGCCATTGCGTCACGGGTTTGGCCGCCTGCATGACCTGCAGATGACCCCGAACGGCTTGCAAAAGGTAGGCGCTGTCGGCGCAGCCGGCCAGTCCCCAAACGCATGCCGCAGCGCCTGTCAAGCGCGCCCAGGCTCCAGGACCGGCGCCCGCGCCGCGGCCGGTGTGGGGCGAGGTGCATGGGGCGCGTTGCGGCATGGAGTGCGTGGATTCTGCGTTGATGGTGCAGTGTAAGCCGCGCCTTTGCCCGGGACCGGTTCACCGGTCAGCGCCGGCTCGTAAAATCACCGCATTGGCTGAAAGCAGCCGCACCTTTCCCCTCGGATAAGCGCGAGGGCCAACCAACGCTAAGGAAACACGATGAGCAGCTTACCCCCCTCCATGGCCGACCGCGATGGCAAGATCTGGATGGACGGCCAGATGGTCGAGTGGCGCGACGCCAAGATTCATGTGCTGACGCATACCCTGCACTACGGCTGCGGCGCTTTCGAGGGCGTGCGCGCCTACAACACGGTCGACGGTACGGCGATCTTCCGGCTGCAGGAGCATACGCAGCGCCTGTTCAACAGCGCCAAGATCCTGCGCATGAACATCCCCTTCACCCAGGAAGAAGTCATGGAGGCGCAAAAAGCCGTGGTGCGCGAGAACAAACTGGAGTCCTGCTACCTGCGCCCGCTGACCTGGATCGGCGACAAGAAGCTG
>CAIKVZ010000011.1 GCA_903830985.1 uncultured beta proteobacterium | reverse complement strand
CGGCGTGGTGTTGATGTCCATCAGCACCTCGGGTTCATCGGAGCCACTGGCGCTTCCTACGTTCATTCCCATGGGAAGAATCCTTGGTTATCAACCGCCCAGAGGCGGTGGTTCAGTGATGAAGGCGACCTTCACGATGCCGGCGCGCTGGCAAGCCAGCAGCACCTTGCCCACGCCTTCGTAGGTTGCGGCAAAGTCGCCGCGCACCTGAACTTCTGGCTGGGGCTTGAGCATGGAGACCTTCTTGAGCTTATCCACGAGTGCGTCCACGCTGTTGATGCGTGCCTCGTAATAGAAGATGTTGCCCTTCTGGTCCACCGAAATGATGACGTTTTCAGGTTTGGATTCCCGCACCTCGACACGCTCTTTGGGCAGTGCCACGGGGATCGAGGTCGTGACCACGGGAATGGTGATCAAAAAGATGATCAACAGCACCAGCATCACGTCCACCAGGGGCGTGGTGTTGATGGCCGACATGACGGCGTCTTCGCCGTCATCCGGTGAGCCAACATTCATTGACATAAAGTGTTCCTGGGATGCCGCACTGCTGCGGGATCAGGCGGCCTTGACCGAACCGAGAATGACAGCGTGCAGGTCGCCGCCAAAGGCGCGAACGTCGGCCATCACGTTTTTGTTGCGACCCACCAGCCAGTTGTAGGCCAGCACCGCAGGCACAGCCACGGCCAGGCCGATGGCGGTCATGAGCAGCGCCTCGCCCACGGGGCCGGCGACCTTGTCGATCGATGCCTGGCCGGAGATGCCGATGGCGGTCAGGGCATGCATGATGCCCCAGACCGTGCCGAACAGGCCGACGAAGGGGGAAATGGAGCCCACCGTGGCCAGCACCGACAGGCCACCCTGCATGTTGCCCTGAACGCGGTCGACAGAGCGCTGGATGCCCATCGTGACCCAGTCGTTCAACGGCACATGACCCATCAGCCCTTCATGCTTCTTGGTGGCTTCCAGACCGGCTTCGGCGATGAAGCGGAACGGGCTGTTCTCGGCCAGCTTGGCGCATCCTTGCTGGATCGTGCCGGCGGACCAGAAGTCCTTGGCAGCAGCCTTGGACTGGTTGCCGATCTTGGCCTGCTCCAGCAACTTGACGATCAACACGTACCAGCTGCTGATGCTCATGATGAGCAACAAGGCGAGCACGGTCTTGGTCACAACATCGGAGTCATGCAGCAGGGCTTCAAAGCCGTAGGGGCTTGCTGCGCCTTCGGCCTTTTTAGCGTCGACCGCCACGCCAGGGGCAGCGGGCAGGGCCGCAGGAGCAGCACTGGACGCTTCGGCCACAGCCGGTGCAGCAGGTGCTGCGGGCTGTGCCTGGGCAACGGCGCCAAACATCGCGACCGAGGCCAGCGCAACGGCAGCTAGCAATGACTTGAGAGAAAAACCAGATTGGATGGGCACAGCAGTTTCCTTTGTTGAGAGCGCACGCAACTTTTCTTGCGCGTAGATCATGGAGCCAGAATCGACCTTTTTTCCGGAATGGAGAGTATAGATGGACTGACGCTTTGATTTTCTGTAGTTTTGCTACTTCGACCTAGGGTTTTCCATAGCGTTGACGCTCGTGCGACAATTCCGCCATCTTTTTTTGGAGACTGTCTCATGGGTTTTCTGGTTGGTAAAAAACTACTCATCACGGGCGTGCTGTCCAACCGTTCCATTGCCTACGGGATTGCCCGAGCCTGCCATGCGCAGGGGGCAGAGCTGGCCTTCAGCTATGTGGGTGAACGTTTCAAGGAACGCATCACGGATTTTGCCGCTGAATTTGGCTCCAAGCTGATATTCGACTGCGATGTCGGCAGCGACGAGCAGATCGCTCAGATGTTCACTGATCTGGCCGTTCATTGGCCCCACTTCGACGGATTCGTGCACAGCATTGGCTTTGCGCCACGTGAATCCATTGCTGGCAATTTGCTGGACGGCCTGACACGCGAAAATTTTCGTATTGCACATGACATCAGTGCCTACAGTTTCCCCGCCATGGCCAAGGCCGCCCTGCCCTACCTGAACGACAAATCGTCGCTGCTCACCCTGACTTACCTGGGCGGAGTGCGCGTGGTGCCCAGCTACAACACCATGGGCTTGGCCAAGGCCTCGCTGGAGGCTTCGGTGCGCTACCTGGCAGACGCCATCGGCCCGCGCGGCATGCGCGTCAACGGTCTGAGTGCCGGTGCCGTGAAGACACTGGCGGCCAGCGGCATCAAGGACTTTGGCAAACTGTTGGCCATATCGGCCAGTGCGTCACCGCTCAAGCGCAACGTGACAATTGACGAGGTGGGCAACGTCGCCGCCTTCCTGCTGAGCGATTTGTCATCGGGCATGACGGGCCAGATCTCCTACGTCGACTGCGGCGTCAGCCAGACCGCCGTGGCGGTCGTGGAAACCGACAAGGCCTGATCAGGCTTTGACGCAATCGGCGTAATAGTGGGTTTGCCCATCGGCGCCCACTTCTTCCACCAGCCCGTGGATGTCGGTCTCGAAACCGGGGCATTGCGCATTGAACTCGCGTGAAAATTTCAGGTAGTCGACGATCTTCTTGTTGAAAACCTCGCCGGGTATCAGCAACGGGATGCCGGGTGGGTAAGGCGTCACCAGCCCGACGGTGATGCGGCCTTCCAGAGCGTCAATTTCCACGCGCTCGGTCTTGCGCAAGGCGATGTGCGCGTAGGCGTCGCTGGGCTTCATGGCAGGCATCAAATCACTCAGGTACATGTCGGTCGTAAGGCGCGCAATGTCGTATTTCGCGTACAGCTGGTGCACATGCTGGCACAGGTCGGTCAGTCCCATTTTTTCGTACTTGGGATACTTTTGACAAAACTCCGGCAGCACACGCCACATCGGCTGGTTCTTGGCGTAATCGTCCTTGAACTGCTGCAAGGCCGTCAACATGCTGTTCCAGCGCCCCTTAGTGATGCCGATGGTGAACATGATGAAAAAGCTGTAGAGACCGGTTTTTTCCACCACCACGCCGTGCTCCGACAGGAACTTGGTCACCACGCTGGCGGGAATCCCGGTCTTTGCGAACTTGCCGTTCAAGTCCATGCCAGGCGTCACGACCGTCGACTTGATCGGATCCAGCATGTTGAAGCCCGTCGCCATCTTGCCAAAGCCGTGCCAGTTGACGCCGGCCTTGGCCTTGGCTGATTCGCCCTTGATGACCCAGGCGTCTGCACGGCCGATGCCTTCGTCCACCAGTTTGTCCGGCCCCCAGACCTTGAACCACCAGTCGGCACCATACTCGTCGTCGATCTTGCGCATGGCCCGGCGAAAATCCAGCGCTTCGGCGATGCTTTCCTCCACCAATGCTGTGCCACCGGGCGGCTCCATCATGGCGGCGGCGACGTCGCAACTGGCAATGATGCTGTACTGCGGCGAAGTGGAGGTGTGCATCAGGTAAGCCTCGTTGAACAGGTGTTTGTCCAACTTGACGGTCTGGGAATCCTGCACCAGCACGTGGCTGGCCTGGCTGATGCCGGCGAGCAGTTTATGGATCGACTGCGTGGCGTAGACCATGGCGTGCTTGGGGCGTGCGCGCTTCTTGCCCATGGCATGGTAGGAGCCGTAGAACGGGTGGAACGCCGCGTGCGGCAGCCAGGCTTCGTCAAAGTGGATGTTCTCCACGTAGCCATCCAGCATGCCCTTGACGGTTTCGGTGTTGTACAGCACGCCGTCGTAGGTGGACTGCGTCAAGGTCAGCACCCTGGGCTTGATGTTGTCGATGTCCACGCCCTGCAGGTGCTCTCGAATCAGCGGATTCGCCTTGATCTTGGCCTTGATGGCGGCAGGCTCAAACTCACTCTTGGGAATAGGACCGATGATGCCGAAATGGTTGCGAGTGGGCTTGAGGAACACCGGAATGGCGCCCGTCATGATGATCGCGTGCAGAATCGACTTGTGGCAGTTGCGGTCCACCACCACCACGTCGTTGGGCGCCACCGTGTGATGCCACACCATCTTGTTGCTGGTGCTGGTGCCATTGGTGACAAAGAAGCAATGGTCCGCATTGAAGATGCGCGCCGCATTGCGCTCGCTCTTGCCAATGGCGCCGTCGTGATCGAGCAACTGGCCGAGTTCTTCCACCGCATTGCACACGTCGGCGCGCAACATGTTCTCGCCATAGAACTGGTGGTACATCTGCCCCACCGGGCTTTTCAGAAAAGCCACGCCACCCGAATGCCCCGGACAATGCCAGGAGTACGAGCCGTTTTCTGCATAGTCCAGCAAAGCCTTAAAGAACGGCGGTTGCACGCCTTCCAGATAGCTCTTGGCCTCGCGGATGATGTGGCGCGCCACAAACTCCGGCGTGTCCTCGAACATGTGAATGAAGCCGTGCAACTCGCGCAGTATGTCGTTGGGCAGGTGGCGAGAGGTCTTGGTCTCGCCGTAGATGTAGATCGGCACGTCGAGGTTCTTGCGCCGCACCTCTTCGATGAAGTGGCGCAGGTTCAACACCGCAGGGTCGAGGTCGGGCCCGGGCGTGAACTCCTCGTCGTCAATGGACAGGATAAATGCGCTGGCACGGCTTTGCTGCTGCGCAAACTGTGCCAGGTCGCCATAACTTGTAGCACCAAGCACCTCAAAACCCTCGGTTTCGATCGCCTGCGCCAGCGCGCGAATGCCCGAACCTGAAGTATTTTCAGAACGAAAATCTTCATCGATGATGACGATGGGGAAACGAAATTTCATGGCGGGCGCTTCAAGCAATCGTGGAAAGAACGCGAAGTGTAAGGAAATAATGTGACCGATCCCTTGCGCACGTCTCTTTTAGTCCCAGAATGTGGGCCTGGCAACACATAGGAGCATGCATGGCGCAATCGACTATCTGGTGGTTCCTGGCAGGCGGGGCTGTGGCCTTAGAACTGCTCAGCGGCACGTTTTACCTGCTGATGCTGGCCTTGGGCCTGTGTGCCGGCGCTCTGGCGGCGCACGCGGGTGCATCCAGCGCGGTTCAGTTGCTGGTTGCCGCCGCCGTGGGGGGCGGCGCAGTAACGGCGTGGCGCCTGATAAGAAAGAGACACGCGGTGAGCGCGCCGGCCGGGTCCAATCGGGACGTCAATCTGGATGTGGGCGAGACCGTACAGGTAGAGGCATGGAATCCGGACGGCACCGCCACGGTCAAATACCGCGGAGCCCAATGGACCGTGATGCATCGTACCGGGCAGGTACCTTCTACTGGTGCTCACACCGTCGTGGAAGTCGTCGGCAGCCGGCTGGTCGTCGACAAACACTAAATCTTTGACGCTGCAAGGCGTCGCCTCGCCCACCTACCGGAGCTCGCTCATGGAAATCGCCGTTATTCTGTTCGTCATCGCCGTCCTCTTCATCACGCAGTCCATCAAGGTCGTGCCGCAGCAGCACGCCTGGGTCATTGAGCGCCTGGGGAAATACAACGACACGCTCACGCCGGGGCTGAATTTTCTCATCCCCTTCGTCGACCGGGTGGCCTACAAGCATGTGCTGAAGGAAATCCCCCTGGACTTTGCCAGCCAGGTCTGCATCACCCGCGACAATACCCAACTGCAAGTGGATGGCATCCTTTATTTTCAAGTGACGGACGCGATGCGCGCCAGCTACGGCTCGTCAAACTACATCGTGGCCATTTCCCAATTGGCGCAAACTTCGCTGCGCTCCGTGATCGGCAAGCTCGAGTTGGACAAGACCTTTGAAGAGCGCGACATCATCAATGCCCAGGTCGTGGCCGCCATCGACGAAGCGGCGCTGAACTGGGGTGTCAAGGTGCTGCGCTACGAGATCAAGGATCTGACCCCACCGAAGGAAATTTTGCACGCCATGCAGGCCCAGATAACGGCCGAGCGCGGCAAGCGCGCCCTGATCGCCGCATCCGAAGGACGCCGCCAGGAGCAGATCAACATCGCCACAGGTGAGCGCGAGGCCTTTATCGCCCGCTCTGAGGGAGAAAAGCAGGCCGTCATCAACAAGGCACAGGGTGAGGCACAGTCCATCATGGCAGTGGCAGACGCCACCGCCCAGGCGATCTCTGCCATCGCCGCGGCCATCCGACAGCCCGGCGGTGCCGAAGCAGTGCAGCTCAAAGTGGCAGAACGCGCTGTCGACGCCTACAGCCGGGTTGCGGCGAACGCGGCCACTACCCTGATCGTTCCAAGCAACATGACCGAAGTGGCAAGCCTGATCGGCTCCGCCATGAAGTTGGTTCAGGGGCAGAAGCTGAATTGACCCGCGCATTGTTTCTGCTACCGCCGGAAAAAGGGTTCGTGCACTGCTAGAATACGAGACTCTGGAGAGGTGGATGAGCGGTTTAAGTCACACGCCTGGAAAGCGTGCGAGGGGTAAAACCCTCCGCGGGTTCGAATCCCGCCTTCTCCGCCAGTTGTGCTTGTAAGTGGTTGATTTCATTGAATATTTTATTATTCAATGGGATCAACCCCTCAAACACCCCCACATTTCGAGTCGAAAAAACACCGCTAAACATGCCGGTGTGTGGTTTCCCTACCCCATGATTACTCAAAGGCTGCTGCCAGCATGAGCCCGGCTCAGTGTCGAACAACCTGCCCCGGTGTCACTCTATCTGCGAAAAGCTCCAACTCGCTGAAATATAGGCGGGGGAAGTTGGCTTGCGCTGACCAACCCCCTAGCCGCCCCTCACTGGATACGCGCAAAGACGGATGCCGCTGAGGATACGGGGCCGTGACCAAAATGGCGGTAAATTTTTGTAAGGCCCCGCACGGAACCGGGCGAACCTGTTCTGCCGTTCTCCTCTCAAGAACACGAACCCAATCCGGAGTCCGTTCACACCCTCGAGCATCATTCCAACCTTGATGCGGGTCAAAGTTTGGTTCCACTTTGTGACCGCAATGGCTTTAAGCTCTCAAGGGAATCGGCGACGGCATGAACGGCGGTATGCACAGGTTTGACACAAACCTTGTGAACCTCGGATACGAGGGCTCGCTTTGCCAGCGACCAACCCTTCTCGCTTAGCCGCAAGGGCGATCACATCGCTTTGCGCCATGAGCCTCACCCGATGCCATCCCGCCCAGTTGCCGTCGGTCCGCTGCATCAAGACATAGCCACGGTCGGCGACGAACTCACCGGTCTGCGACATCATCGCCAGGCGCTGTGCAGAGAGTCCGATGACATCCGACCGGTAGGTTCGATTCCCATTGCGCGTCTTCAGTTCGACCAGCACCAAGCAACCCTCCCGCGTCCGGTAGGCCCGGTCCACCCTGGCGGTGATAGCTTCCGCGCCGACTGAACGGAACAACTCCTCGGCGTGAATCAGCCGGGCTTGCCTCAACTCCAGCGGCCAGGTTGCTCTGAATGCGCGCTCGGCCCTGGGCCAATGCCGCACCATGATGGCAGCGACCAAAGCCAGGGCAAGAGCGGCAACAGCTTCAAGCGTCGTCACGATCGTCAGCCCCCAAACCACTTCAGAATTCGCCTGACCAGTCCCCGCTCCGGGAAAAGCCACGCAAGAATGCACAACCACAGGCCGCTCAGGGTGGTATGCGGTTCGAGGTAGAACCGCCGATGCGCCAGTCTGCCTCGACGCATGGCCCGTTGCTGTCCCTCGGTAGCGCACTTCCCGTATCGATGTTCCATCACCACCATCCGCTCGCACACCCCCATTTGCGCCAACTCCGAGGCGCTGACCGATGGCTTCTTGCGCCTCGGATTCCGTCCCATTGTCATGGTCAATCCTCCTCACCGGGGGACGGCGCATCAAATGCCTGGACTACCTGACCGGCCGCGACCAGGTTGAGATGTCGGGTGGCCGACAAACCCACGGCCGCCCCATGAGGCATGGCGAGCAATGTCGATGCAGCCATCTCCTGCTGGGCCAGCAAGCCTTCATGGGCCAGAAAGCGCAGACGGTTGACCCGCTTTGTGCCCTTGTTGAACCTGATCAGATCGTCATAGAGCCGCGGGTTTTCGTCCCGCTCCATTTCGAACAGCAGTCGCAGCGGCTCGATGCTGAGGTCGGCGGCCTGTGTCATGCGCCCTCTCCTTCCAGGCGGCTGGATCGCGTGCCGCGGCCGCCTGGATGCTGCAGCGCAGTGGCCGCATACTGGGTGCCCGCGATCTGGTAACCCCGCAGGTTGGCGTACATAGGTTCCCTGACCTCCAGGATCCTGTGCGTCAAGAAGGCTTCCTTCACGGCCTTCTTGAACAGGTAGGCACCGCCACCGACCAGAATGACGTGCTGGACGTCGTAGTACTCCCCGATGCGGCGCATCATGGCCCCGACAGCCTGTTTGGTGACGCTCTCGACAACCGGTTTCATGCGCGCCAGACTGTATGTCCGCTGAAATATCGACAGATTCTTGCCGCTGCGCAAGGCCAGGTCGATGGCGTCCAACTGGTTGTAGGGCCTGCCGATCTCGGCACTGATGTCGTCCGCAATGATCTGCAGGATGTCGGATACGCCTCGGTTCACCGAATGGCTGCGCTTGTGCGACAGCTTCATTCCGCGCGCCACCAGCCAGTCAAAGGTGCGTGCGCCCGGATCGATCACCAGGCTGTGCTCGTTCTCCATCGCCAGCACCTTGTCGTGCTGCGAAGCGAAATCAATCAGCGCCCCGTTGGGCTGGGCCATGGCCAGTGCCTTGCGCACCAGCACCGTCTTGCCGTTGCCCACGTCGTGGCTGCCGGTCATCAATTTCTCCAGCGCCGTCTTCCTGGCACCGAACAGCGACACTGGCAAGCCGACCACCAGCAGATCGATGGTGTCGACCTTCATCATTCGCAGCGCGCCACGCGCCAGCGCCAGGTATTCTGGGGTGTCGATGTAGCCGTCATGAATCTGCATGGCCCGAAAACTGTCTGCCGCCAGCATCACGTCCGGGCCGACCTCGTAGAACATGCCGCCGATGGGAACCGCGACGGTTTTACGACGCTCCGCGCCCAGGGTGCTGGACGGATCCCTGGGATAGGGGTAAGCAAGTGAAGGAAAGCTGGCGCAACGAATTTCATCGCCGCTGATGCCAGTGACGTACTTGGTGACGCCGTAGCCGACGTCCACCGCTCGAACGATCATGTCCATGAGTGAACTCCAAAATAGATTGCAAGAACATCAGCATCGGTTGCCCGAGCCGATCCAGCCACGCAGAAAGCCCGGTCATGGAACCCGATTTCGGGCTCAACTCGCACTGGAGTCCGACTGCAGTCGCAGTGGAGTCGCACTGGAGTGAGACCGAGCGCATCGGGTTTTCGCAAAAAGCTCCGCGGGTCGACCTACAGTCGCACTGGAGTCGCAGTTGTCAACCCCGTGAGCGCCACATCGCGCATGGCTCTGCGCGCGGCCGCCGCAGCGGGCGCTTGACCCCTTTCGGAACCAGAGGCCACAATTTCCCTTGTCAAGCCCGCATCCAGCCTGGGTTTCATGGACTGTCGGAAGATAAGTGCTACTCATTGCAACGTTCCGACACCGAATTCGCCACCAAAAATCCCCCACGTTTCAGTGCCCTTGCGGCAACCGCTCTTGACCCCGGCGCGGGGTCGGCGTCAACTACGGGTTCCCGAGGGCCGTCCTGGCCCTGCTGCATCGCGCAGCAAAAGGCGTCGCAGTCGTTACCTGCCCCCTGAAATCCGGTCCAGAACCGGACTGGCCAGCACCTGTTGGCGGCGGACTTAATCCGCACAAATCTGGATACCGTAAATGGCGGCGATATTTGGCGGCAGAATCTGGCGGTCAGTTATGGTGTTGGATGCTGGTG
>CAIKVZ010000010.1 GCA_903830985.1 uncultured beta proteobacterium | reverse complement strand
GTATGCAAGAGCCGACCACATTTCCGCAGTCCGGCAGTATCGTAAATCCCTGTTCGACGCCATAGAGGCGCTGGTGCGGGATGCGGAGCGGTATCGGTGGCTGCGTGACAGTATGGACTCGCCAATCGTGAGCGAAGCGCCAGCGCCGCCCAAGATGGTGACCGACCCGCAGGCCATACGCGAGTGCTTTGAGGAGGACGACCGATGACCGCAGTCACCTTGCAACCCGACGAGCTGGAGCAGCTCACCGGCTATGAGCAGGCCACCAAGCAGCTCGATGTGCTGCACAAGCGCGGCTTCAACCGGGCCTTCATCGGACGGCGTGGCCTGGTGCTGGAGCGTGCCCACTACGAGGCCGTCTGCCGGGGCCAGATTGACAGGCCCGTGGCAAAGGAAGCTAATCTATCCTTTTTTGGGGCACGGAAATGACCAGACGACGCGACGTTGCTGACGGACTGCCGTACCGCGTGTACGAGCGGTTCGGTGTGCGCGTCTACAGCGTGGGCTACATGCTGCCCACCGGCAAGTGGGCCTTCCGCTACTCCTGCCCGGTACACGACGCTGGCGAGGTGGCAAAGCTCAGGGCCAAGGCGATTGCCGAGTCGGCGCGGATCAGCGTGGTGGATTACGACCGGCCACCTGGTGGCTTCACCGGGCTGGTGAAAGCCTGGTTCAAGTGGCAGGAAGACCTGCCGATGAACGACACCCGTAAACGCGCCAGCAGCACCATCGCTGGCAACAAGCCTGAAGCGGAAATGTTGAAGAAGGCTTTCGGCCACCTGGAGCCCCATGAGATAACCCGCAGCATGGGCTATGCCTACCTGGATGCGTGCCTCACGGCCACCGACAAGAACGGCAAGCCCAGGCCCAGGCCGATCAAAGGCAACAAGGAGATCGCGCTGGCCCGGCTGATCCTGGAGTACGGTATCCGCAAGGACATGCTCTCAGCCAACCCGTTCGATGACCTGACCAGGAACAAGACGGTCACGGCCAAGCGACTGGTGACACCGCAAGAGCTGGCGCTGGCCGTGGAGCTGGGCCGCAAGATCGGTGGGCCGCAGTACGTGGTGGCGATGGCGCTGCAGACGGCCTACCTGTGCGTGCGCCGTTCCGTGGAGGTTCGCGCCATCACCCGCGATGCCATCACCGACCAGGGCATCCGCTGGAAGGACGGCAAAGACCCGACCAAGCCAGCGATCCTGATCGAGTGGACGCCCGAGCTGCGTGCCACCATCACCGAGACCCTGGCGATCAAGCGCAACAAGGTGGCCGGGACGATGTACCTGTTCGGGAACATGCAGGGGCAGAAGTACACCAAAGGTGGGTGGAAGTCGTCGCTGGACGACCTGATGTTCCCGTGCGTGGTGGAAGCGGCGAAGCGCGGGATCGCGTTCGCCCGGTTCAGCCTGCAGGATTGCAGACCGATGGCCGTGACCGACAAGCTGGAGCGCGGCGACCAGGACACCAAGACGGCGACCGGCCACACCAGCGACAAGATGATCGCGACGGTCTACGACCGCAGGCCGCAGCGCGTGGCGACCGGTGCAAAACTGGGCAAGAACACCAGCTAAACGGTGCCGGTATTCCGATTCTTATTTCAAAGTTTGAAATAAGTTAAGAAAAAAGGCCCTCCGATTTCTCGAAGGGCCTTCTTAAGTCGTTGATTCACAACGATATTTTGGCGGAGCGGACGGGACTCGAACCCGCGACCCCCGGCGTGACAGGCCGGTGCCAAAACCCGCATGGATATTGGCTTTGCGGGGTGTTTGATATTTCAACATTGGAGCAATTTTAGCTTTTCATCAGAGGGGCGAAAATTGCTTATTTCAAAGTCCCAGACGCCTATTTGGTGGGCGAGG
>CAIKVZ010000009.1 GCA_903830985.1 uncultured beta proteobacterium | reverse complement strand
TTCACCAGTTCGGGTTTGCCTTCGGACTCCAGCGGATCGGTCTTGACCGGAATGCCCAGCAATTCCGAAGCGATGGTGTAGCCGCGCAGATGGCAGCCGCCACGATTGGACGTAGCGTAGGCCAGACCGATACCTTGAATCGCGCGCCCGTCGTAAGCCGGGAACTCCTGGCCCTTGGAGCTCATGCTCAGCTCGGGGTGTCCGTACTTGGCGGTGAGGCGTTTGGAGCCCTGACCGATCTCCTTGCCAAAGCCGCGACCGTAGATGGTCTCTTCCGCCAGAAAGGCCAGGGTCTGGGCCGAGCCAAACTTGGCGTCGATGCCGATTTGCTCCTTGGTCAGCACCCCCATTTCGTACAGCTCCATCACCGCACCCACGGTGGCGCCGAAGCTGATGGGATCGATACCCTCTTCGTTGCACAGCAGATTCGCGTATTGCAGCGCCTCCAGGTCGTTCACGCCGTTGGCTGCACCCAGGGCCCAAGCCGCTTCATACTCTAGCCCGCCATTGGCGCCGCGGTACTGGGGCTTGTTCACGATGGTGAAGTGGCCTTCGTCCATCTTGCTGATGCGCCCACAAGCGATGGTGCAGCCAAAGCAGGCCTGATTGGTCACGAGGTGCTTCTTACCGTCGGTCTTGCGCGGCGTCGCCATGGCCTCGGCGCCAATGTCCTTGGCACCTTCAAACTGGTTGTCGCGGTGGTTGCGGGTGGGCAAAGCGCCCACCTCGTTCACCACGCTCATCAGCACCTGGGTGCCGAAAGCCGGCAGGCCCTGACCCGTGACGCCGTTGTCGGCCAGCACCTTCTTGGCGGCTTTCACCGCCACCATGAAGGCCTTGGGGTCGCGGATATTGCCCACGCCCTTGGTGCCGCGCACGGCAATGGCTTTCAGATTCTTGCTGCCCATGACAGCACCCACGCCCGAGCGTCCGGCCGCACGGTGCAGGTCGTTCACCACGGCGGCAAACAGCACACCGTTCTCTCCCGCCTTGCCGATGCTGGAGACGCGCGTGAGTGGATCCTGCAGGCTCTTTTTGAGCGTCTCTTCGGTTTCCCAGACGCTCTTGCCCCAGAGGTGAGCCGCATCGCGCAGTTCCACCTGATCGTCATTCACGTAAAGATAAACCGGCTTGGCCGACTTGCCTTCGAAGATCACCATGTCCCAGCCGGCCATCTTGAACTCGGCGCCCCAGTAGCCACCCGAATTCGAGCATGCAATAGCGCCAGTCAGCGGTCCCTTGGTGATGACGGTGTAGCGCCCGCCCGTGGAGGCCATGGTGCCGGTCAGCGGTCCCGTGGCCCAGATGATCTTGTTCTCGGCCGACAAGGGGTCGACATTGGCACTGACCTCTTCCACAAAGTACTTTGTTCCCAGGCCGCGTGAGCCCAGATAGGCCTGCGCCCATTCCATATTGAGGGGTTCAGACTTGACGGTACCGGCGCTCAAGTTGACGCGAAGAATTTTTCCTGCCCATGACATGATGGATGCTCCTTAAGCCGCGGTGGGTTGGTTGCCAAGCTTGTCGGCCCACTGGGCCATCTTGCCCAGGCCGGTCCAGTTGGCGTCGATGAAGGTGATGGCGCCGGTCGGGCAGGCGTCGGCACAGGCGGGTTCGCCGCCGCAGAGGTCGCACTTCTGCACCTTGCCAGTCTGCTCCACGTAGTTGATCGTGCCAAACGGGCAGGCAATCGTGCAAACCTTGCAACCCACACAGGTGCTGTCGTTCACCACCTTGGCTCCGGTCAGCTTGTCGACCGTGATGGCCTCCACCGGGCAGGCGTGCAGGCACCAGGCCTCGTCGCACTGGGTGCAGGTGTAAGGCACTTTCTTACCCGTGTGATGAAAATCGAACACCTTGATGCGCGACTTGGCGGTAGCGAAAGTGCCGTAGTTCTCGAAGGAACACGCCATCTCGCACTGCAAGCAGCCAGTGCATTTGTCCGGGTTGATATGCAAGACCTTCTGCATGTCTCTCTCCTATGAAGTACTTTGCCTATGAATAAAACTGCATAGGCATTGTTCGACGTGTCGCCGATTCCCAACCTAGGGACAACCCTAGTCAGGAAAGATCTGATGCAGATAAATTCTCAAAATGCGACACCGCTGGCGCAATCGCTGGCATTCGTGAATACTCGGCATCCTCAGCAGCAACCCATCCAGCCATGGCCGTACCTCGCGATCCCGATCGACTATTGCGCATTGCGCAGGCGCGGCAACAAGCCCTGCAGCAGACCCTCGCACCGGACAGCAGCCTGATCGAGCCCTGGATCGCGCGCTCCTGGGAGCGCTGCCTGGCACTGGGCCTGGCGCCGACGCAGCGCGTCGCCTTTGCTGCCGTTTCCAGCGCCGAAAGGCATCGCACAGAGGAAGCGAATCGTGCGCTGGTGCTCGCCGCGCGACCGGTACTGGAGCAATTGGGACGCGCAATGATGGACACACGCTACTTTGCGATCCTGACCAACCAGCACGGCGTGGTGGTGGATGCCCACGGCGCCATCGACCGCAGCGACCGGCGCGCCGACCTCATCACCCGCATCGGCACCGACCTGTCGGAATCCAGTGTCGGCACCACCGCCATCGGCGCCGCCTTAAGCGAGTTGGCACCCGTGTGGCTGCACCGGGGTGAGCATTTCTTTGACGACACGTCGGATTACAGTTGCGCCGGCGCCCCGCTTTTCGGGCCGCATGGCCAATGCGTCGGCATGCTGGACCTGACCGGCGTGCAGGCGGTGGAGCGTCCCGAACTGCGCCATCTGGTGGTGCAGTCGGCGCGCAGCATCGAGAATGCACTCACGCTGGCGCAAGCGCATGCCGTGCTGCTACGCCTGAACTGGCCGGGTCGCACACTGGGCGACGAAACCGATGGTCTGCTGGGCCTGGACGTCGACGGAGGCATCACCAGCGCCAACTCCGCCGCACGTCAACTGATGCCCCAGCTCAACCAGGATGTGCTTGAGGGCTGGCACTGCCGGGACTTTTTTGCCCTGCCATTTGAAAAACTGTTCGACGCCGCGCGCCGCGATGGCCCGCCCCTGGAAGTACCGCTGTGGAGCGGACTGCGCCTGCAGTTGTTGGCGCGGCGGCAGTCGCGCCATGTCCTGGCACGCAGCACCGCCCCGGCGCAAACCGGCGCTGCCGCGCCTGCCATGCCGCTGAAGGACGTGGAATCTGCGCTGATCCAGAAGGCCGTGCGCGACGCCAGGGGCAATGTGGCGCAAGCTGCGCGCCTGCTCGGCATCAGTCGGGCCACGGTCTACCGCAAGTTGGGCCAGATGGCCAAGTCAGGCTGATCCGTCAAGTGCGAGCTGACCGGCCGCCCGGTCAGGCCATCGTGCGGCGCCCCACGCCTAAAGCCACCAGCACCGACAGCGCCAGCATCAGCGCAGCCCCCACCAGCGTGGCGGCGTACCAGCCGCGGTCCATGAAGCCGCCGAACAGCAGGGGCGACACGGCAAAACCGGTGTCCAGGCCGGAATACACCAGCCCGTACACGCGACCCGTGGCGCCCTTGGGCGTGGCCTTCTTGATCATCATGTCGCGTGAGGGGCCGCCGATGCCGATGGCCAGGCCGGTGGCGGCCAGCACCGCCATGGTCCCGGTACCGCCAAAGATGCCGGTACCGCACAGCGCCAGCAGCACAGCACCAGCACCCATGCACCAGGCGACAACGCGGTCGCTGTGGCGCGTGCGCGCCGCCACCCAGCCGCCCAGCGCCACACCCACGGCACCGCACAACATGTAGGCCGTGAGCGTGACCGTGGCGGCCTCGAAGCTCACGCCGTGCAGGGCTTTGAGAATGGAGACGGAAAAACTCTGCACCACGGCCAGCGTCATGGTGGAGAGAAAAAAGAAGGCAAAGCACCACCACACCACCGGCAGCTTCATGAAGGCCACGTCGTGGCCAGGGGTCGCCTCGGGGTGGCGCGGCGCCACCTCGGTGCGCAGCTTGTCGCGCTGGCTCAGCAGCAGCAACAGGATCAGGACATACATCAGCGCCGCGCTGGCGTAGGCCCAGCGCCAGCCCGCCAGGCTGCTGATGCCCACCAGAAACACCGGGGCTGCAGCCCAGCCCAGGTTACCGGTGAGCCCGTGCACGCTGAAGGCATAGCCCAGTCGGGGTGCAGAGACGCGCTGGTTCAAAATCGTGAAGTCCACCGGATGAAATGAGGCATTGCCCAGACCGGCCAGCGCCGCCACGCCGAACAGCGCGGCGTAGCCGCTCGACAGGGAGGCTGCCAAGCAGGCCAGGAGCAGAAAGGACAAGGCCACGAACAGCATGGGACGCGCGCCCACCCGGTCAACGACGAAGCCTGCCATGGCCTGGCCCGAGCCGGAGATGACAAAAAACACCGTCATCAACAGGCCCAGTTGCGAGAAGCTCAGCCCGAACTCCTGCATGAACACCGGAAACATCAGCGGCAACAACAGGTGTGCAAAATGGGAACTGGCGTGCGCCAGACCCACCAGGCCGATGACGCTGGCGTCCTGCTGCAGTGGAACGGCCGCAGCAGAGGGGTTGGAGGCAAGGGTTGCAGGTGACATGCGGCGATGTTAAGGGACGCGCCGCACCCTCGCTGCAGCGTGCGTCATCCCCCTGCGCCAACTCAGGAATGGCGTGCCGGCTTGAGTTGCCAGGCGGCGCGTGCGCCCAGTCCCACCATCGCGCCCACGGTCCAGAACACCACCGACACGCCGACCACTGCACCGACCGTGCCGAACAGCATGGGCATGAGCACGCTGGAGCCGTTGATCGTCATCTGGCGCAGGCCCAGGGCCTCGCCGTGGCGGTGCGCCGGCGTGATCTGGTGCAGGGTGCTCATGATCATGGGTTGCACGGACCCGAGCACCAGGCCCAGCAGCACGGAGCACAGACCCATGCTGAGCGGCGACTGCATGAAAGGGTAGACGAGGAACAGCAAGGCCGTGAGCAGCATTGCCGACGTCACCACCACCGACTCGCGCAGTCGCTCCGCCACCAACGGCAACAGCACGCGCACCAAGGCGGCGGCAATGGCAAAGGAGCCCAGGATGCTGCCGATGACCGAGGCACTGTAGCCGCGCTCGTGGCCCAGCACCGGCAACACAAAGGTATGCACGTCCCAGCAGGACGACAGGAACCAGTTCACCAGCAGCAGTCGCCGCATCATGGGTTCGCGCAGCAGGTGCCAGGTCTTGCTCGGCTGCGTACCCGCAGGGGCCGCCACGGGCGGCAGTTCCCGCGTGCGCCGCACCCACCACCAGGTGGCCAGCGGCAACACGGCAGCAAACAGGAAGGCCGCGCGAAATCCAGTCAGATCACCCGCGGACACGCCCGCGTAGTCGATCAGCAGGCCGGCACAAAAGGGGCCCAAAAAATTGGAGACGGCCGGGCCTATGGCCAGCCAACTGAAGACCTGCTTGAGTTGGGTCGGATTCTCTGCCGCGCGCCCGACATGGCGCTGCAAGGCCAGGGAAGCCGCGCCCGTGGCGCCGCCGGTCAGCAGCGCGCTCAGACACAGCACCGGGAATAACGGGAACGCCGCTGCCAAACCGGCTCCACTGGCCGCAACGATCACGGCCAGACGCACCGGGCGCTTCAAGCCATGTCGATCAGCGTAACGCCCGGCCGGCAAGGCGAGAAAAACCTGGGACAGTGAGAACAGCGCCAGCAGCACACCGACCGCCGCTGCGCTGTAGCCCTGCGTCAAGGCGAGCAGGGGGGCGGCCATGCGAAGCCCGGCCATGCTGGCGTGGATGCAGACCTGACCGGTGATCAGGCGTGCGAGGGGACGGTTCAAATTCGGCTTTCCGCAATACGATCAACGGGGGCACGAGCCCCCGTTAAAAGCCTGAGCGTAACCGAAACCCGCCTCAGACGACGCGTGAAAAGCTGAATTGCCCCGGCGCCTGGATGGGATCGACGTCCACTGGAATCACATCCTTGGGACCGAACTTGCCTTCGAGCAGCAGCTTGGACAGCGGATTCTCGATGCGCTGCTGGATGGCGCGCTTCAGGGGCCGCGCACCAAACACCGGATCGAACCCCACCTTGGCCAATTCGGCCAGGGCCGCAGGCGACACCTCCAAGTAAAGGTCCATCTTCGCCAGCCGGGCCTGCAGCAGTTTGAGCTGTATGCCCGCAATGGCCTCGATGTGCTTGGCGTCCAGCGCGTGGAACACCACGGTCTCATCGATGCGGTTCAGGAACTCGGGCCGGAAGTGGTTCTTTAATTCGCCCATGACCGCGTCCTTGATGTCCTCCGAGTCCTGCCCCACCATGCTCTGAATGATGGGCGAGCCGATGTTGCTGGTCATCACGAT
>CAIKVZ010000008.1 GCA_903830985.1 uncultured beta proteobacterium | reverse complement strand
TACCTGCCGCGGCTGTGCGAGCACTGCCTGAATCCGGCCTGCGTGGCATCGTGCCCATCGGGCTCGATCTACAAGCGCGAGGAAGACGGCATCGTGCTGATCGACCAGGACAAGTGCCGCGGCTGGCGCATGTGCGTCTCCGGCTGCCCGTACAAGAAGATCTACTACAACTGGAAATCGGGCAAGGCCGAGAAGTGCATCTTCTGCTACCCGCGCATCGAAGCCGGCCAGCCCACGGTGTGCTCGGAAACCTGTGTGGGACGCATCCGCTACCTGGGCGTGCTGCTGTACGACGCGGACCGCATCCAGGAAGCGGCGAGCGTGGAGCACGACCGCGACCTGTACCAGGCCCAGCTCAACCTGTTCCTGGACCCGCATGACCCCAAGGTCATCGCCCAGGCGCAGCTCGACGGCATCCCCGACAAGTGGATGGAAGCCGCGCGCAACAGCCCGGTCTACAAGATGGCCGTGGAGTGGAAGGTCGCCCTGCCCTTGCACCCGGAATACCGCACCCTGCCCATGGTCTGGTACGTGCCACCGCTCTCGCCCATCAGCGCCGCGGCCAACGCGGGACAGATCGGCGTGAACGGCCAGATCCCGGACGTGGGTCAGTTGCGCATCCCCGTCAAGTACCTGGCGAACCTGCTCACTGCCGGTGACACGGGGCCGGTGGTGCGCTCCCTGGAACGCCTGCTGGCGATGCGCGCCTACCAGCGTGAAAAGCACGTCGAGGGCCGCATCAACACGGCCGCCATCGACCAGGTCGGCATGAGCCAGGCCGAGGTCGAGCACATGTACCAGGTGATGGCGATCGCCAACTACGAAGACCGCTTCGTGATCCCGAGCTCGCACCGCGAGTACGCGGAGAACACCTTCGACATGCGCGGCGGTTGCGGCTTCTCCTTTGGCAACGGCTGCTCCGACGGCGCCGGCGAGGCCAGCCTGTTCGGCGGCGCCAAGCGCCGCACCATCCCGATCAAGGCGGGGGTCTGAGATGAAGCTGCCCAATGCTTCCATCAGCCTGCGGGTGCTGGCGCGCCTGCTCGCCTACCCCGACGCGGCGCTGCGCGCCGACCTGGTCGACCTGCGTGTGGCCCTGCACGGCGACCAGACCGTGCCGGAGCAACGGCTGGCCGAACTCGAGGCGCTGATCAGCACGCTCGAGCGCGGCTCGGCGCTGGACAACGAGGCGCACTACGTCGAGGTCTTTGACCGGGGACGCGCGACCTCGCTGCATTTGTTCGAGCATGTGCACGGCGACTCGCGCGAGCGCGGCCCGGCCATGATCGATCTGACGCAGACCTACGAAAAGGCCGGGCTGTTCCTGGGCCCCGACGAGATGCCCGACTACCTGCCGGTGGTGCTGGAATTCGTCTCGACCCAGCCGCCCAAGGAGGCGCGCGCCTTTCTGGGCGAGATGGCGCACATCTTCAACGCCATCTTCAACGCCTTGCAGCAGCGCCAAAGCCCTTACGCCGCCGTGCTCGGCGCCCTGCTGGAACTGGCCGGGGAAAAAGCCCATGCCGTGAAGATCACACCCGACGAGGACATGGACAAGGCTTGGGAAGAGCCCGTGGTCTTTGACGGCTGCTCCACCAAGGGCCAGGCCGGACCGGGCCAGACCCAGCCGATTCACTTTGTCAAGAACGAGACCGCCCGCGCCAGCAGCGCGCTGGCCCAAGGAGTCACCCCATGAATGCACTCGACAATTTCCTGTTCGGGCTCTACCCCTACATCTGCCTCACGGTGTTCCTGCTGGGCAGCCTGATCCGCTTTGACCGCGACCAGTACACCTGGAAGAGCGACTCCTCCCAGTTGCTCAAGGCCGGGCAGCTGCGCTGGGGCAGCAACCTGTTCCACGTCGGCATCCTGTTCCTGTTCTTTGGCCACTTCGCCGGCCTGCTGACGCCGCACTTTGTCTACGAGCCGTTCATCGCGGCGAGCAGCAAACAGCTCATGGCCATGATCAGCGGCGGACTGTTCGGACTGCTGGGCTTTATCGGCGTGAGCCTGCTGCTGATGCGCCGATTGTTCGAGCCACGCATCCGCATCAACTCCAGGACCAGCGACATCCTGCTGCTGGTGCTGCTGTGGCTGCAGTTTGCGCTCGGCCTGGCCACGGTGCCGGTGTCGGCACACCACCTGGACGGCGGCATGATGATGAAGCTGGGCGACTGGGCGCAGCACATCGTCACCTTCCGCGCCGGTGCGCCTGAACTGCTGGGCGAAGTGGGCTGGCTGTTCAAGCTGCACATGTTCCTGGGAATGAGCATCTTCCTGGTATTCCCCTTCACCCGCCTGGTCCATGTCTGGAGCGGCTTTGCCACCGTCGGCTACCTGATGCGTCCCTACCAGGTGGTGCGGGCCCGGCGCCTGAATGTGCCCGCAGGGCAAAACCAGCCACGCCACCCTGGCGCTGGCGTCTGAGGATTGCGCATGACTACGACCCTGGAAAAAACCGCCAGCATCAACGGTGTGGCGCTGCATGAAGCCGGTGCCGCACTGAGCGCCGACGAACTGCGCCAGCGCGCCTGCTCGGAACTGCTGCGCCAGGCCGCCGTGGCCGCCGGCCTGCTCGCGGCCGATGAACTGACCGTGGACGGCGTGCTCAGCGAAGCCGCCAGCCTGGCGATCGAGCAGCTGCTCGAGCAGCAACTGCAGATTCCCGAACCCTCGCCAGAGGCCTGCGTGCGCCACCATGCGGCGCATCAGGCCACGTACCGCACCGGAGAGCGCGTGCGTGCGCGCCACATCCTGTTTGCCGTGACCCAGGGCGTGGACGTGGTGGCTTTGCGCAACCGCGCCGAGACCACGCTGCTCGACGTGCGCTGCCACGATGGCAAGGCTCAGCAAGACGCCTTTGCCGTCGCAGCCCGCCAGCAGTCCAACTGCCCCAGCGGCGCCGAAGGCGGCGACCTGGGCTGGCTGGGCAACGCGGACTGCGCGCCGGAATTCGCCAAGGAGCTGTTCGGCCACGCCGAAGTGGGCGTGCTGCCGCGCCTGGTGCACAGCCGCTTCGGCTTGCATGTGGTCGAAGTGCTGGAGCGCGACCCGGGTCGTGACCAGCCGTTTGCAGCGGTGCAGGGCGCGGTCGCGATGGCGCTGCAGCAGCAGAGCTATGTCACGGCGCTGCGCCAGTACCTGAGCCTGCTGGCCGGACTTGCCGTCATGGAAGGCGTCGACCTTGAAGCGGCCGAGACCCCCCTGGTTCAGTGACAAGCCCACCACGCCACACCTCATCGCAAGCCATGAACATCTCCAGTTTTGACGACCTGCTAAACCAATCGCGCGCGCAGGCCACGCCACAGCGCCTGCTGCTGGTGTTTGCGAAGGCCGACCTGCCAGACGACGCCACGCCCGCGCAACGCGAGCGCTTTAGCAGCGGCCAGGGCGGCGCCCTCGTGCCTGTGATGTGCGTCGACAAGACGCCGCAGGAGCTGCGTGATTTCGCGCAACTGGCGCAGGACTCCAAGCAGTTCGGCAAGGACTGGAGCATGGTCTTTGTCTCGGCCATGTCGGACGTCGTCGGACTGCCACCCGGCAGCGACGCGGCCGAGAAGCCGCTGCAGCGCATGGTGGAATCGATACAGGCCGGCGCCCTGTCCCACATGATCCCCTTTGATCGACAAGGGCAGGCCGTGAACCTGAGTTAGCGGGGGCGGTTCAGGGCAGGACCGCAACAGAGCCGGGCAGCTTCGATCTCTGCGAGCTTCGTGGCAATCAGCCCGCGCACCCGTAAAAAAGCCCGCGTCATGCGGGCTTTTTTACGAGCTGACGGACTAGCGCAGACGCGGGCGCTGAATCTGCTTCAGGTCGCTGTCCAGCGAACCCAGGTAAGTGGCCAGCAGGTGCAGTTCGTCGTTGGAGAACTGCTTGGCCATGCCGCCCATCACGGGGTTGGCGCGACCGATCATGGGCTTGCCTTCGGTCTTGTACGACATCAGGGCAAAGTACAGGTAGTCGGGGTGTTGCCCGGCGATCTTCGGGTAGCTCGGATCGATGGGCCTGGAGAAGTTTTCGCCATGGCATGAAGTACATCCCACCTTGGCGATCAGCGCCGCCACGTCCGGGCTGGGCGCCTTGGCCTTGGCTGGCAGGGTGGCTCCTGGCACGACGCCCTGGGCGCCGTAATACGCCGCCACATCGGCCATGTCCTGCTCGGTCAGGGTCTCGGCCACGGCGCGCATGGAGGGGTTCTTGCGTTCGCCTTTCTTGTAGGCTGTGAGCGCAGCGACGATGTATTTCGGGCCCTGGCCAGCGATCATCGGCACCCGATAAACCTCGGGGAAACCGGTGTGAAAGCCCAGGATGCCGTGGCAACCCATGCACATGGCGATCTTCTTTTCACCCTCGATCACATTCCCCTTGAGCTCCTGCGCGTTCGCCAGAGTGGTCACGCCAGCGACAGCAAACGCCACCAGGGTCATCAGTAAATGCTTCATTTTGCGCGCACAATCGTCGTAGTTGGGAAAAATCAAGGGCCGATTATATCGACGTGATTTGACCCTTCCCGGTGTACGCCACCCCTGAATACCCTTGCCGGTTGATCACGGAACAGGCGCACACTTTCCACTTCGCTTCCACTTTTTCGTTGCTGGCCTCCCATGAAATTTCAAGGTTCTTCCTCCTATATCGCCACCCAGGATTTGATGCTGGCCGTGAACGCCGCCATCACATTGAAGCGCCCCCTGCTCGTCAAGGGGGAGCCTGGCACCGGCAAGACCATGCTGGCCGAAGAAGTGGCCACGGCGCTGAAGCTGCCGCTGCTGCAGTGGCACATCAAGTCCACCACCAAGGCGCAGCAAGGCCTGTACGAATACGACGCCGTGAGCCGCCTGCGCGATTCGCAGCTGTCCGACGTGGACGGTGGCGAGCGCGTGAAGAACATCCACAACTACATCCTCAAGGGCGTGCTGTGGCAGGCCTTCACCGCCGACGAGCCGGTGGCGCTGCTGATCGACGAGATCGACAAGGCGGACATCGAATTCCCCAACGACTTGCTGCGCGAGATCGACCGCATGGAGTTCTACTGCTACGAGACGCGAGAATGGATACGCGCCAAGCACCGCCCGCTGGTGTTCATCACCTCGAACAACGAGAAGGAACTGCCCGACGCTTTCCTGCGCCGCTGCTTGTACCACTACATCAAGTTCCCCGACGCCACCACCATGCAGCAGATCGTGGACGTGCACTTCCCGGGCCTCAAGCGCGAACTGCTGGTCGCTGCGATGAAGACCTTCTTCGACGTGCGCAACCTGCCGGGCCTGAAGAAAAAGCCCTCCACCAGCGAACTGCTGGACTGGCTCAAGCTGCTGCTGGCCGAAGACATCCCGGCCCACGCCTTGCACACGGCCGACGACAAGGTCGCCGTGCCGCCGCTGCTGGGCGCGCTGCTGAAAAACGAGCAGGACGTGACGCTGTTTGAAAAACTGGTGTTCATGCAAAGCCGCAACCGCTGATCTGCCCGTGGACAAGGCACTGCTCATCGAAGGCCTGTCCGACGCAATAGGCTTTGTCGGCGGCGCGCTGGCGGGCTTCTGGATCGGGCGCCTGCTCGGACTGGACGTGTTCAGTTCCGGCTACGGCAACGCCAGCGTCTTCGGCATCGTGCTGGTGGGCCTGGGCGGCGGCCTGGGGCTGCAGGGCGCGCGCCGATGGCGTGCTGCCAGAAACAAACAAACCAAGGATTGATTCATGGCCTTTGTCGAACCCGTCACCCTGCAGGAGCGCGGCCTGCGCCTGGAGCCGCTGACACTGGCGCACGAGGACGGCCTGCGCGCGGCAGCGGCCGACGGAGAGTTGTGGAAACTGCGCGTCACCTCCGTGCCCGAGCCGCAGGATACGCGCGCCTACATCGAGAACGCCCTGGCGCAGCGCGAGGCGGGCCAGCGCTTTGCCTTTGCCGTGATCGACGTGGCCAGCGGCACGGTGCTGGGCTGCACCAGCTACCACGACATCCTGCCGGCCGTGCGGCGCGTCGAGATCGGCTGGACCTGGTACGCCAAACGCTGCCAGCGCACACATGTGAACAGCGTGTGCAAGCTGCTCATGCTGCGCCACGCCTTTGACACACTGGAC
>CAIKVZ010000007.1 GCA_903830985.1 uncultured beta proteobacterium | reverse complement strand
GTGCGCACCAAAGCCAAGTTACGCGATGCCGCCAACGAGCATATGTCGATGCTGCAGCGTACCCCCGAGCGTGTAATCGGCTATTTTCAGGACCGTCGGGTCCGCTATGCAGCTTGATACTTCACAGGGCCGGATCAATAGGCAATGGGTACCAAGCGGAACCGGATCATGGGCTCGGCGTGCATAGAATGACGCGGTTACAAGTCCTTACTCATCGGAGCCTGCCCCCATGCGATCCCTCTTTGCGCTGCTCGCCGTCAGCCTGCTGGCCGCCTGTGCCGGGCCCAGCTACACCGTGGATGACGGCCGCAAGGTCAACGAGGAGTTGCTGGGGCATATCCGCAGTTTTGGCGCCGGCGAAAAGGCCTTGCGTCCGGCGATCGTTCGCGCCGGCTCGTTGAAAGACGCCGACTGCGACACGCAGTGGGAATTGCCTTTTTCCGTGGCGTCGAGTTACGACTGGAGCGAGGTCGACCGCGTCGCCTGGGTGCGCGGCTTGGGCGTCGACGAACGCCTGACGGTGGTCGGTGCGGCGCCCGACAGCCCGGTGAAGTTGCGCGACAAGATCGAGGAGATCGTCGGCTACAAGCGCGAGAACACCGAGAAGATGCTGCTCGAGCTGGCGGATCGGCGCGACGCGGGACGGCCTTTTTCGGTCAAGCTGGCCGGCGGCAAGGTGGTCAGCGTCGTCCCCTTCAAGCTGTGTCGTGGCTACACCCGACTCGCGCCGCCGAATAGCCCCGTCATCCAGGACTACCACTGGCTCATGACGGTGCACCCGCTCGAGGTGGCGCGCGTCGACATGAGCGAGGATGAAGCACTGTGGACGGTGTTGTGGGCGCAGGGTGTGTCGGAGGAAGGCGGCGCGCGCATGAAGACCTACCACTACGGCAGCAAGATCGTGGGCACGGTGTACAACCTGTTCACCATCGCGTCCGGCATCAAGGGCGCGGCGCTGGCGGCCGACGCGGCCATCAAGGCCGCACAGTCAGCCGCGGCGGGCGCGGCCACGGCGGTGCTGAAACAACAGCTGATTGACCAGGCCACGGCGGCGGCCACCGCCAAGATCCGCGACGGCATCACGGAAGCAGCGCAAAAGATCACCCAGCAGCAGGCCATCAACGCGATGCAAATGGCCGCGGCCAACCGGGGTTCGCTCTCAGGCGTGGCCTGGGTTGCGTCCACCGTGTTCGAAAAGGCCGACGCCTGGGCCTACGCACGTGTCGAGAAGCTCAATGCAAATCCCTTGGCTGCCTTCTCTCTGCACCAGAAGCTGATCGAAAAAGGTCTGGCGGCCAATTCGCTGGTGCTCGATCCCGAACGCATGAGCGCGTTGAACAAAATTGCCGAGACTCGGGGGCGTGGCGACGACGTGGTGGCGATTTTGCAAGGCCTGAAACCCGAAGACCTGCAGGTGGCGATCCTCGACATGCCTGTGGCTTCGGCGCCGAAGGCTTTTTCCTATGAAGACCAGAGCGACCTGGCCACAGAGTCCCAGCCTTTTGCCCATGGACTGATCGATGGCATGCTGGGCATGCCCCTGGAGTCCGCCAATGCCAAGTAAACCTTTCTCCCTTCGCCTGCGTTGCACTGTGCTGGCGCTGTGCCTGAGCCTTCCGCTGTGGGCTCAGACCCCGCCACCGGTCGATGCGCCGGCAGCCGCAGCAGCACCGGTGGCAGCAGCTGCCCCGCCTGCAGCTTCTGCATCTGCCGCCGAGGGCATACCGCCGCTACCGCTGGCGCCGTTGAACCTGACGGCTGCGCAGGCCGGGCCAGCGGTGGCGCCGCCCGTGGTGGAAGGCTGTCGCCCGCTCACCGATCGTGCCATGGCGGCAGACATGAAGGCGATGACGGCGCAGTCGCAAAAACTGGAACTGGCCGAGCAACTGCGCCTGTTCGACGAGTCGGTGTCGCTGTGGTCGCTGGCCCAGGCGCAGTGCGACGGTCGCGCCAAGGAGCGGGCCCAACGCAATCTGGCGGACAGCCAGAAGGTGCGCGGCGCGCTGAGCGAGCAGCTGGGTTCAGGCCCGGAATGCGCGGCTGCCCAAAAGGATGCCGGCGCCTTGCAGGACATGGCGCGCCAGGCCCTGAGCGACCGGAAATGGAGCGAAGCTGCGCTGCTGTTTCGCAAGGCCGAGAACATGTGGGACGCGGCGTCCGAGCGTTGCACCGGGGCCCAGCAGGAAATCGCACTGCGCCGGCGCGACCAGTCGGATATCGACGGGCAGAATGCCGAGTTCTGCGCGCCGCTGTTCGCCCAGGCGCGCGAGCAGACGCAAAAGCTGCGCGCCATGGCGGCCGGCTTGTCGCGCGAGGAAAAACAGGACGCGTCGCAGATCGCCGAAACCCTGTGGCGCGACGCCCTGAGCCAGTGCAAGGGCGCGGCCGTGCAGGACGCGGCGCGCAACAACGCGCAGGCCCTGGCGCGTGAACGCGGCACGCCCTGGGTGGCGCGTGTCGCACCGGCGGTTGTGGCCGTGGCCAAGCCGAGCGCTGCACCGAGCACACCTGCAGCTGCAGCAAATCTGCCAGCCGGCGCTGCGCCCAGGCAGGCTGAAGCCGGAAAAACGGGCCGCGCCAGCGCGGCCGCCGCACCAGTTCCTGTTGCCACTGCCGCCGCGCTGCCCGCCGTGGCGCTTGCTTCTGCCGTTGCTTCTGCCGTTGCTTCTGCACCGCCTGCTCTGCCTCAGGCCATCGTTCAGGCGGGGGAATTCACTGCGGGCACGACGCGCTTCAAGGGGCAGTTTGTGCAGGACGCGGACGGCACGACCTACTCGGGCACGGGCAAGCTGGTCTGGGCCAATGGCGATGTGTTCGAGGGCACGCTGAGCAAGGGACAGCGCCATGGCAAGGGCACATTCGTTTGGGCCAACGGCCAGCGTTACAGCGGCGACTGGGTGAATGACAAGCCCCAGGGCCAGGCCAGCGTGCAGTTTGCCAACGGCAACCAGTACGAGGGCGCGGTGCTGGCGGGAATTCCCCAGGGTGCCGGGCGCATGCGCTACGCCTCGGGCGACACCTTCAACGGGGATTTTCAGGCCGGTGAGCCACAGGGGCGCGGCAACTATGTCTGGAAAAATGGCCAGCAGTTTGACGGCGAATGGAAGGCTGGCAAACCCAATGGATCGGGCAAGCTGCAGTTCGTCAACGGCTCGCACTACACCGGTGCGGTGGTCGATGGCGTACCGAACGGCCAGGGCAAGATCGTCATGAAGGCCGGCGAAAGCTACGACGGTCAGTTCGTCAACGGCGTGCCCGAGGGGCAGGGCACCTACACCTGGAGCAACGGCGACAACTATGTCGGCCTGTGGAAGGCCGGCAAAAAGCATGGCGCTGGCGTCTTTACCTGGGGCAGCGGCGAGCGCTGGGAAGGGGTTTACGACAACGACGAACAGACCGGCCCGGCCCAGCGCTAAATATATTTAGGCTTTCGACATCTGTTTGTCGCACGGCCTGCATCTAACGAGGCATGCAGGCGCAATCTGTCCGATGGACGGGCAGGGCGATGCTGCTCAACCCCAAGGAGTGCTTCATGGATTCTGTTTTTCTTCACGGCCTGACCGGCCTGCTGGTGCCGCTTTTTGCCTTGATGCTGCCGGTCATCATCGTGGGCATCGTCGTGTATGCGCGCGGCGCCAGTTCCCGTCAGCGCAATGACATCATCAGCCGGCTGGTGGAGAAGGGTTTACCGATCCCGCCCGAATTGATGCAGCAGGATTCATTGGTGCCGAAGAGCCTGCCGACCTCGTCGCTGCGTACTGCACTGACCTTGCTGGGTCTGGGCATCGGCTTGATCATTTTCTTTGTGGCCAAGGGCGGCGACAACTGGGGCATAGGCGCCATTCCCCTGGCGATTGGCCTGGCGCAACTGCTGGCCTGGAAACTGGAAAAACCCAAGGACGGTGGCGCAGGTGGCGTCAGTCAATAGCCCGCTTCGACTGCGCACCGCATGTCGGATGATGCCTCCTTGGAGGCCGGATGGTGCGAGCAGGCGCGCGCCGGCGATCGTGCAGCTTTTGTGCAGCTGGTGCGTCTGCACCAGAGCGCTGTGCGCAAGCAACTGCGCCGGCTGGCACTCGGCGACGCTGCCCTGGCCGACGACCTCGCGCAGGAAAGCTTCATCCAGGCCTGGACCCAACTGTCGCAGTTTCAGGGCCAGTCGCGCTTTGCGACCTGGCTGTACCGCATCGCCTACAACTGCTTCCTGATGCACTTGCGCAGCCACAAGGCAACGCAATCCTTGCCGGATGAAGGGGACGAGCAGCTGAGCGGTCTCGCCACAGAGCATCCGGCACGGGCCAGCGCTGCGCGTCTCGATGTGCAGGCCGCGCTGGCGCGATTGCCCGAAAACGAACGCGTGGCCATGCTGCATTGCTACCATCTCGACCTGTCCCACGAGGAAGCGGCACAGGTGCTGGGACTGCCGCTGGGTACACTCAAGTCACAGGTTCTGCGCGCCAAAGCCCGGTTGCGTGAGTTGCTGTCGGCCTGGGCACCGGAGAAAACAACATGAAAGCAACACCGCTTGAAGATGACGACTGGCTGGAGTCGGCGCTGCGGGCCTCGGGCGGGCCTGAGCTGGCGGATGACGGGTTCACACAGCATGTCATGCAGTGCCTGCCTGCCGCCAAAGCTCCGAGGACCTTCGAGCGCTTCACCCTGATCGGCGCCGTCGTGGGCACGGGCATCGCCTACCTGGGAAGCAGCTGGCCCTCGGCCGACGATCTGGTGGCTGCGATCAGCGCCGTGGTCGAGCTCAAGCCCGTGGCCAGTCAGGTGCTGGTTCCTTGGGCTGCGAGCCTTTGCAGTGCCGCGGTGCTGGCCTGGGTGTTGAACCGCGCCTGAGCCCCGCCCAGGGGCGCATGAGCTTCGTCAGCAGGTGAGAGTGCCACTGGCCAGTGTCGCCGCTTGTACCTCGCTCAAACTGCGCCGGTGAAGCGGCGCACGGCCGTGAAGTACCAGACATACGGCAGGACGCGCAACAGCTTGAGCCACAGGGTGAAGCGCTTCGGGAAGTGGATCTCGAAACTGCCTGCGCGCCAACCCTGGACGATGTGCGCAGCGGCCTGCTCCGGTGTGAGCAGGGCCGGCATGGCAAAGGCGTTGCCGGCCGTCAGCGGGGTTTCGACGAAGCCGGGGCAAATGACCGAGGCGCCAATTCCGCTGCCGTGCAAGTCAAGGTAAAGCGCTTCCCCCAGGTGCAACAGCGCTGCTTTGGTGGGCCCGTAGGCCAGGGCGTTGGGCAGGGCACGCCAGCCCGCCACGCTGGCCACCAGGCTGATGTGGCCGTGGCGCTGTGCCAGCAAGACGGGCAGCAGCACGTTGAGCAGCACCAGGGCGCCACCGTAGTTCACCTGCATGTGGCGCTGCATTTCCTGCAGGTCGAATGCCTGGGCGCGCATCGCCTGGTAATGCCCGGCACAGTACAGCGCCAGGTCGACCCGTCCCCGCAAGGCCAGCAGCTGTTGCAATGCAGCGGCCATGGCAGCCTTGTCCGTGACGTCCAAAGGCAGCGCCAGGCTGCCTGGATGCGCGACGACAAACTGGTTCAGCGCGGCGGCGTTGCGCGCCGACACCACGACGACGGCGCCCAGGGCGTGCAGGCGCGAAGCGGTGGCGCGGCCGATGCCCGAGGAGGCGCCGACGATCCAGACCACGCGGTCGTGCCAGTCTTCGATGCGGGGGTTCAGTGACATGGGCGACTATTCTTTTTGAAACGCCAGAGTGACTTCACCCAGCGCGAAGCCGAACTTGCGCATCACTGCTTTGTTGATGACGTTTCTGCTGTCGATACGGTGCATCCAGTCGTCGAACTGCACCTCGTAGACGGCTCCGTCCACCGGCAGCTTGAGCGTGTAGCGCCAGTTGAAGGCGGCGCCAGCGGTTGCTCCCACTGCCTGACCCAGCACATCGTCGGCGCTACCGATGAAGCTGCCATCGGCCTGCTTGACCAGGCGCCAGACGCGACGCTGGCGTTCGCCATCGTTGTAGACAAACTGTTCGTCGAGCGTTCCGTTGTCGCCCAACCACCGGCAGTCCATGGTGACGGTGAAGCGGCGCAGCACGCGGCCGTTGCGGTCGCTGAACATGCCTTGCGCCAGCACCCGGCCATTGAAGTACTGCTGCAGGTCGAAGGCCGGCAGTTCGCCCGCGTAGTCGCCGAGCTTGGGGGCGGCGCAGCCGCACAGCAGCCCCGTCAGCGCGCAGGCCGCAGCGAGTCGAGCCAAACCGCGTGTGCAGCGTGCCGAGACCGTGAGTTGGGGGTGTTTCATTCGAATCCTTTCGTGGTTTTCCAGGCGCGCACCAGCAGGGCCGCAGCCATCAATTTCAGTGCACAAGGCACGGCCACATAGGCCAGGCTCAAGGCGTTCAAGGCCTGTGCGTCGCGCTGCCCCGGCGCGTAGCCGGCCCAGTCCAGCAGTGGCAGGGCCGCTCCGGCGGCCAGCGCCAGGTTCAGCTTGGTCGCAGAGTTCCACCAGCCAAGGTAGACCCCCTCGGCCTGTGCGCCGTGCCCGGCACGCTGGATCACGCCCGTGAGCAGCGCGCCGGGGATCGTCAGGTCAGCACCCAGCGCCAGCCCGCTGAGGCAGCAAACGGCCAGGAAACCTGTGCTGTCGCCAGCGCCCAGGGCCAGCACTGCAGAAAAGGCGGTGATCGCCAACGCCATGCCGAGCAGCCAGCAGCGCACCAGACCCAAGGCCCGCACGGCGCGCACCCACAGCGGCGTGGACAGCGCGGCGCACAGGAAATACGCGCCCAGAAACATCCCTTCGCCCTCTGAGGCCTGGAGCCGGTCACGCACGAAAAACAGCACCAGAGTGGCGGGGATGGCGCTGGCGATGCCGTTGAGCATGAACACCCCCAGCAGGGTCCGAAAGCGCGGGTTGCGCCAGGGCAGGGCCCAGTGCAAGTGCGCTGTGTGCGTTGCCGAAAGGCCTCGCGGTGCAACCGACAGGAAGGCCAGTCCCGCCAGCAGCAGGGCGGCGAGCACGGCCGTGGTCAGGCCCATGCCGAACAGCCCCGGCAGCACGCTGGCCACCAGCACGCCCACCAGCCCCAAGCCTTCGCGCCACGCCACGATGCGTGCCCGTTGTGCAGCGTCGCCGCCCAGGCGTGCGCCCCAGGCCTGGTGCAGCACGGCGAGCACGCTGAAGCTCAGGTAGGTGAGCAGCAACGTCGCCGCCAGCCACAGCGGCAGCCATTGGGCGCCGACGGCAGGGAAGAACAGCGCGGCAAAACCTGCGGCAACACCGCATGCGGCCACGCCAGCCAATCCCAGGGCGCTGCGCCCGGCTCGGGCAAAGACCCGGTCCAGCGCCTGGCCAATGAAGGGGTCGGCCAGGGCATCCAGCGCGCGCGTGGCCAACAGGATGAAACCCAGCAGGGCCAGCGGCATGCCGAAATTCGCAGCGTAGTGGCTGGGCAGGGTGACGTACAGCGGCAGCGACAGGAAGGCCAGGGGGAGCGCCAGCGCGCCGTAGCGCAGGCCGTCCAATGTGCGCCAGACGGTGGGCGCCGCGCCGCTCACGAACCCAGCCCCAGCAGGCTTCGGCGCAGTGCCGGTTCGGAGGTCTTTGGGTCCAGCCAGATGCCGAAAAACAGGCGGCCGAATTCGGGGTCGGCGATGAGCACGGTGGGTTTGTCGTTGTGCTGGAACTGCGTCGTGCCGTTGGCCAGGTAGAAGCCCGTGATGCGGTCGCCCGAGTGCACTGAAGGGAAGGCCTGTACCATCGCGGTTAGCCAGTTGTTGGCGCGTTGCTCGTCGAAGCTGCCCACGCGTCGCATCTCGGCGATGGCGCGCTGCGCCATGGCCGCGCCGTCCAGGCTGCGGGCGTACTGCAACTCCAGTGCCAGTGCCTGGTTCTGGTACTGCAGCGGTGCGAAATCGGGTCGTGTCCACAGTCGCGCCTGGTACACGTTCAGTCCCCAGAAGTGCAGCGTCCCTTGGCCGTGCAGGCGCAACTCCGGCTGGATCCGTGCGATGCCGACGGGCGCCGGGCTGTCAGCGGCCGACAGCGGCGCCGCAGTTGCCAGCCAGGCCGCCAGGCAACACAGCAGCCGCGCAGGCGTCGGCTTGCTTGCCATGGTCCCTGTCCTCAAACGCGCCTCAGCGTGAATTGCAGCACATTGGTGTTGCCGCGCGTGAAAGCGGCCTCGCAGTACGCCAGATAGAACTCCCAGATGCGCATGAAGCGTGCATCAAAGCCCTGGGCCTGCACCTCCTGCGCGCGCTGCAGGAAGTCGCTGCGCCAGCGTTTGAGCGTTTCGGCGTAGTCGGTGCCGAACGCCAGAACGCGTTCCACGGTGAAGCCGGCGCTCCGTGCCTGCGCTTCGAAGCACGACTGGCTGGGCAACAGCCCACCGGGAAAGATGTACTGCTGGATGAAGTCGGTGGAGCGGCTATAGCGTTCGAACAGGTCGTCGCGGATGGTGATGGTCTGGATGCAGGCGCGCCCGCCGGGTTTGAGGCAGCGCTGCAAGGTGTCGAAATAGCTCTCCCAATATTCCTGTCCGACGGCTTCGAACATCTCAATGGACACCACCGCGTCAAACGGCTTGGACTGGAACTCCGGGCCCAGGTCGCGGTAGTCCTGATATCGCAAATCGCATTGCGCGGCCAGCCCCGCATTGGCCAGGCGCTGTTGCGCCCAGCGCAATTGCTCGCGCGACAGCGTCACGCCAGTGACCCTGGCACCGAAGTCGCGCGCGGCAACTTCGGCCAGACCGCCCCAGCCGCAGCCGATCTCCAGCACGCGACTGCCTTGGCTGACCCCCGCCTGCTCCAGTGCACGACGCATCTTGGCATGTTGGGCCTGGTCCATGGTGCGCGTCAGGTCGCCGTCGAACCAGGCGCTTGAATAGCTCATTCCGGCGTCCAGCCACTGGCTGTAAAAGTCGTTGCCCAGGTCGTAGTGCGCGTGGATGTTCTTTTCGCTGCCGCGACGCGAGTTGCGGTGCAGCAGGTGTTTCACGCGGTACAACAGCGATCCCCACCAGGAGCCGTAGAGCACGCCTTCGAGGACTTCACGGTTGGCGATCAGCAGCTCGAGCAGGGCTGTGACGTCGGGCGAATCCCACTCCGAAGCGATGAAGCCTTCGGCGAAACCGATGTCGCCCGACTTGAGCGTACGGCCCAGGGTCGACCAGTCGTGAATTCGCATGCTCGCGTGCGGCTGGCCCTGGCCAAAGTGGCGCATGGAGCCGTCGGGCAGTTTCAGCTCCAGCGTGCCGTGGCGCAGTTGATCGAGCATGCCCAGCACTGCGCGGGCTGCCGCCGGTGCGCGCGCTGGCTTGCGTGCCTGGGGATTGAGGGTAATGGAGTTCATCGTGTGACAAAGCGCTCGGGCGCTGGTGGTTGGCGGTGGAAGGGGACGCGTTTGAGCAGCAGGCGCAGGGCTTGCCAATGGATGCGCGCCACCACGGTGAAGGTCATCAGCGGCATGCCCCAGAAGGCGCGCCGCGCGCTGGCGGCGCTCAGTTCCTCAAGCTTGCCGCTGACGGCGGTTTGCAGCAGCGGCCCGGCTTCGTCGGCGTGGTCGATGCGCACGGCGGTGTGCTGCGCTTGCGGGTTGTCCAGGCTCAACTCGAAGCGAAAGCTGTAGCTGCCCTGGACTGCGCAAAACGGCGAAACATGAAAAACTTTACGGGCCTGCAGCACGCGTCCCCAGGCCAGGTCGGCACCGCTGAGCAGGTAGCAGTGGCGCTCGCCAAAGGTGTTGTTCACCTCGGCCACGACCGCGGCCAGGGTCCCGTCCAGCCGGTGTGCGTACCACAGGCTCACCGGCTTGAAGGCGTAGCCGAGCACGCGCGGCAAGGTATGCAGCCAGACTTCGCCCAGCGCATCGTGAATCTGTTCGCGTTCCAACAGTTGCTCCAGCCAGGACAGCGCGTCGTCGCCGCCGTCGCCATGGTCGCGGTCGTAAAAGGACAGGGCCCCGAAGCGGTTGCGGCGCAAGGCCGCGCTGGGCTGGGTTCTGAGCGTGCGCATGGGCAGCAACAGGAAGTAGCTGGCGTAGCTGAAGCTGTGTTGCACGGGACGCAGGCGCTGGTGCCAGACCCGCCCGGTGCCGATCAGGGGCTGGGCCGAAGGGCTGGGCTGGGCCGCTTGCATGGCGTTTGTCTTCATGCGGCGCGCAGTTGGGGGACTGAGCTCTGCTGCAGCAGCGCTTCGGCGACGGCCAGGCCGGAACGCAGACCGTCTTCGTGGAAACCGTAGCCGGTCCAGGCGCCGCAATACCAACTGCGCTGCTGGCCCTGCAGTTGCGGCAGGCGCTTTTGCGCGGCAATGGCGGCGAGATCGAACACCGGATGGTCGTAGTCGAAGCTGCGGATCAGGGCCTCGGGGCGGATCTCGCGCACCGGGTTCAGTGACACGATCACCGGGCGCTGCCAGGGCAGGGGTTGCAACTGGTTGATCAGGTAGTGCAGGCAGACGCGGTCCGGGCTGGGCTCCTGCTTGGAATCCGGGCCGGCCGAGGACTCATAGTTCCACGCCGCCCAGGCGCTGCGCCGCGATGGCAGCACGGATGCATCGGTGTGCAACACGGCACGGTTCGGCTGGTAGCGAATCGCGCCCAGCACCTGCTGTTCCGCGCTGCTGGCCTGTTCGCCCAATAGCCGCAGGGCCTGGTCGCTGTGGCAGGCAAAGACGACCTGGTCGAAGGCTTCGTAGCCATGATCCGTGACCAGCAGCACACCGGCGGCATGGCGCCGCACGTGGTGCACCGGCGCGCGCAGGCGTGCGTCGTGCAGGCCCGCGACCATGGCCTTGACATAGCTGCGCGAGCCGCCGGCTACGGTGCGCCACTGGGGTCGGTCGGCGATCTGCAGCAGCCCGTGGTTGTGGCAGAAACGGATCAGCGTGGCCACGGGGAAGGCCATCATCTGCTGCGTCGGACAGGACCAGATGCAGGCGATCATGGGGAGAAAATAGCCGTTGCGAAATTCCTGACTGAAGCCGTGCTGGTCCAGAAAGATGCCTATCGGTTGCTCCAGTTGGGCCTCTTGCGCGCGCAACGCGATGCCGGTGCACAGTCGGTTGAAGCGCACGATGTCGGCCAGCATGCGCCAGAAGCCTGGGCGCAGCAGGTTGCTGCGCTGGGCAAACACGCTCGACAAGCTCACGCCGCTCCATTCCAGTCCGGTGCGGCGCGCCTGCACCGAGAACGACATCTCGGACAGCGCCGTGGGCACGCCCAGTTCCCTGAAGAGTTGCACCAGTTGCGGGTAGGTGCGCTCGTTGTAGACCAGAAAACCGGTGTCCACGCCATGGGTACAGCCATCCAGCGTGACATCCACGGTGTGCGCGTGTCCACCAAAATGTGCGCCGGCTTCGAACAGTGTCACCTGGCCCGCACCACCCTGCGTCAGGGCACGGGCCGCTGCCAGTCCTGAAATTCCCGAACCAATCACTGCAAATTTTTTCATGGCTAATCCTGTGTTTCGGCTTACCGTGCGTACTTCAAAATCATTGCGAAGTTACTTGGCGGTATTAAAAAAATACCGATCGGTTTAAATTATAACCATGTGGTAGTTTTCTTGCACTGCGCGGTATTTTTCTGCGTACAATCCAGACCCATGGCCAGAGTCCCCTACCGTGAACAAATGCTCCAAGTGCGCGAGAACGCCATCGTGGAGGTGGTGAATCGTCTGCTCGCGACCAAGGGTTACGACCTCATGACGGTGGACGAGGTGGCGGCCGAGGCCGGTTTGGCCAAGGCCAGCCTCTACAAACACTTCACATCCAAAGACGAACTCGCAGGCGCCGCCATGGTGCGCGTGCTGGAGCTGGCCATAGCGCATGTGAACGAGTTGCTCAAGGCACCGGACAGGACGCCTGTGGCGCAATTGCAATCGGTGGTGCGCTGGACGCTGCAGGTTCAGTTGGCCGGCGAAATGCCCTCTTTGCCGGCGCAGAACTCCAAGCTCAGCGCCTCGCTGCGCGCCAACCGCAAGTACATGGACCGACTCTTCGAACTCAGTGACAAGCTCGGTGCCTGGATCGAGCAGGCGCAAAAGGACGGACAGGTCGACCCTGCCTTGCCCTCGGAACTGGTGCTGTACACGCTTTTTGCCAGGGCATGCGATCCGGTGCTGGGCATGCTCAAGGCCAGCGGGCAGTACAGCGACCCACAAATGATCGAGTGGCTGGTTGCGACAACCTTTCGTGGGCTTGCGCCGGGCTTGCCTTCCTGAGTCCGAGCGAACAGGTCGGCATGCCGGACTGAAGTGCCTTGCGCGCAGTTAAACTCTGATTTCGTCATCCCTCAGCAACAACGGAGTTCATCATGGCCAAAGGTCAACAAAAGTCCAACAAGGAAGGCAAAAAGCCGAAGAAAGACACGTCACCACCCAAGGCGCTGAGCAGCGATCCGGTGCGCCCGACGGTCACAACGACGGTGATGCCGCGCGGCAAGCTGAAGAACAAACCAGCATAGATCCCAGGCTGCCCACGGCAGCCTTTTTTTCTTAGAAACGCTTCAGGGCTGCCACCGTGGCCAGTCCGAGCAGTGTCATGCCCAGGGAGCCGACGACGTGCGCCGCAATCGCGCCCGTGGCCCAGAGCAGTCGGCCCTGCTGCAGCAAGCCGGTCACCTCGGCCGAGAAGGTCGAGAAGGTGGTGAGTCCGCCCAGAAAACCCGTGATCACCAGCAGCCGCCATTCCGGTGGCAAACCCGGGTTGTCGGCGAAAAACGCCAAAGCCATGCCGATCAGATAGCCGCCGAGCAGGTTCGCCGCCAGCGTTCCCGCAGGAATCGTGGCGAACAGGCCATTCAAGGCCAGGCCCAGGCCCCAGCGCGCCACGGCGCCGACGGAAGCGCCCAGACTGATGACGAGTATCGAGTTCAGCATGCTTGTGACCTTGTTGGCTGTTCTGGATTGCCTGATCCTCAGGGCAAACCACTAGGGGTGAATCAATGGGTTAACGAATAATCAACGCCGCTCAAGCCTTGTGCCCAGCGCGTATTCTTTCATCGGACCCCGGAGATTATCCAATGCTCAAACTGACCCGCAGTGCGGCCGCCGCTCTGCTCACCCTGGTGGCGGTTGCGGCCCCTTCGCTGACCCTGGCTGGCGAGGTGGAAGTGCTGCACTACTGGACCTCGGGCGGCGAGGCCAAGTCCGTGGCGGAACTGAAGAAAATCATGCAGGCCAAGGGCCATACCTGGAAGGACTTTGCGGTCGCCGGTGGCGGCGGCGACAACGCGGCCACGGTGCTGAAAAGCCGCGTGGTCTCGGGCAACCCGCCCGCCGCGGCGCAGATCAAGGGGCCGGCCATCCAGGAGTGGGCGGCCGAAGGCGTGCTGGCGAACCTGGACACGGTGGCCAAGGCGGAGCAGTGGGACAGTCTGCTGCCCAAGGTGGTGGCCGACGTCATGAAATACCAAGGCAGCTACGTTGCCGCGCCGGTGAACGTGCACCGCGTGAACTGGGTCTGGGCCAATCCGGCGGTGCTGAAAAAAGCCGGCATCGCCGCCATGCCCAAGACCTGGGACGAATTTTTTGCTGCGGCCGACAAGATCAAGGCCGCGGGACTGATTCCCCTGGCGCACGGGGGCCAGTCGTGGCAGGACCTGACGGTGTTCGAAGACGTGGTGCTGGGCGTGGGTGGGCCGAAGTTCTACCAGGAGGCGCTGGTCAAGCTCGATGCCAAGGCCTTGACCAGCGACACCATGAAGAAGTCGCTGGAGACGCTGCGAAAACTCAAGACCTACACCGATCCGGGCGCTGCCGGGCGCGACTGGAATCTGGCCACGGCCATGGTGATGCAGGGCAAGGCGGGCTTCCAGTTCATGGGCGACTGGGCCAAGGGTGAATTCCTCGCCGCCGGCAAGGTTCCGGGCAAGGACGTTTTGTGTGCGGCCGCGCCGGGCTCGGCCAACGCCTTTACCTTCAACATCGACTCCATCGCGATGTTCAAGCTCAAGTCGGCGGACGCGCAGAAGGCGCAGGCGGACCTGGGTGCGGCCATCATGGGCGCTGAATTCCAGGAGGTGTTCAACCTGAACAAGGGTTCCATCCCCGCGCGTCTGGGCATGAAGATGGACAAGTTTGACGACTGCGCCAAGACCTCGAGCAAGGACTTCGTCGACACCGCCAAGACCGCCAGTCTGGTGCCGTCGCTGGCGCACGGCATGGCGGTGAAGCCGGCGGTGGAAGGCGCCCTGAAGGACGCCGTGAGCCAGTTCTGGAACGACGACAAGATGACAGTCGCCACAGCCATGAAGAACATTGCTGCGGCCGCGGCGACGAAGTAAATGCACGGTCCATGTGAACGCCTCGTCACTGCGAGGCCGAAGGCCGTGGCAGCCCAGGAATTTCGGTATGGATTGCCACGCCGCTGGCGCGGCTCGCAATGACGATTCTTGCTTCGCAGTTTCAAGTTCTGTGTGCGGTTTCGCGCCGGATCCGTGGCCTGGCAATGACGGGGTAGGCGCCGCATGTCCCGCTCCCTCGAATCCGTCCTGCCCAAGTTGGTGCTGGCGCCCGGCTTGGTGCTGGGCTTTGCCTTCATCTACGGCTTCATGCTCTGGAACGGCGCGCTGTCTTTCACGACCTCGCGCATGCTGCCGAACTACAACTTCCAGGGCTTCGAGCATTACGCGGCGCTGTGGGAGATGGACCGCTGGTGGGTGGCGCTGAAGAACCTGGGGATCTTCGGCGTCCTCTACGTCGGCGGCGCCATGGCGATCGGACTGATGCTGGCGATTCTGCTGGACCAGAAGGTGCGGGCTGAAGGCGCCTTGCGCACCATCTACCTCTACCCCATGGCGCTGTCCTTCATCGTCACCGGTACCGCCTGGAAGTGGATCCTGAACCCCGGCCTGGGCTTGGAAAAGCTCATGCACGACCTGGGCTGGGCCAGCTTTGGTTTTGACTGGCTGGTGCAGACCGACACGGCGATTTATTGTGTGGTGCTGGCCGGCATCTGGCAGTCGGCCGGCTTTGCCATGGCGCTGTTTCTGGCGGGGCTGCGCGGCATCGACGACGGCATCATCCAGGCCGCCCGTCTGGACGGTGCCAGCCTGCCGACCATCTACTGGCGCATCATCCTGCCGGTGCTGCGCCCCGTGGTTTTTTCCACCGTGATGGTGCTGTCGCATCTGTCGATCAAGAGCTTCGACCTGGTGATGGCGCTCACCGCCGGCGGACCTGGCTACGCCACCGACGTGCCTGCCACATTCATGTACGCCATGAGCTTCACCCGCGGCCAGATCGGCCTGGGCGCGGCCAGCGCCACCATGATGCTGGCCACCGTGGCCGCCATCGTCGTCCCCTACCTGTACAGCGAACTGCGCGCCAAACCCCATGAGCAGTAAGACTCTTGCACGCGGCCTGCTTTATCTCGTGCTGGGGCTGGCGGCGCTGTTCTTTCTGGGGCCGCTGTACGTCATGCTCGCCACATCCTTCAAGGACGCCGAGCAGATCCGCGAAGGCAATCTGCTGAGCCTGCCGCAGAGCCTGAACCTGGACGCCTGGCTGCTCGCCTGGTCCACCGCCTGCACGGGGGCCGATTGCCGCGGACTGCAGCCGTATTTCTGGAACTCGGTGCTGATGACCGTTCCCGCCGTGCTGATCTCCACGGCCTGGGGCGCGGTGAATGGCTATGTGCTCAGCCTGTGGAAATTCCGCGGCAGCGAGACCCTGTTCGGCTTCATGCTGTTCGGCGTCTTCATGCCGTTTCAGGTGGTGCTGCTGCCCATGAGCCAGGTGCTGGGCTACCTCGGGATATCGAGTTCCATCTTCGGTCTGGTGCTGGTGCACTGCCTGGCGGGGCTGGCCGGCACCACGCTGTTCTTTCGCAACTACTACGCTGCCATTCCCAAGGAATTGGTGAACGCGGCGCGCATGGACGGCGCGGGCTTCTGGACCATCTTCTTTCGCATCGTGCTGCCGCTGTCCACGCCCATCCTCATGGTCACGTTGATTTGGCAGTTCACCAACATCTGGAACGACTTTTTGTTTGGCGTGGCCTTCAGCGGCTCGGACTCCAAGCCCGTGACCGTGGGGCTGAACAACCTGGTGAACACCAGCAGCGGGGTCAAGGCCTACAACGTGGACATGGCGGCGGCGTTGATCGCGGGCTTGCCCACGATGCTGGTCTACGCCCTGGCCGGACAGTATTTTGTGCGCGGCCTCACGGCCGGCGCCGTCAAGGGTTGAACATGGCAGCAGCACTTTCCATACGCGGCATCCGCAAATGTTTTGGCAAGGGCGACAAACAGGTGGAGGTGCTGAAAAGCATCGACATAGCCGTGGCACCGGGCGAATTCCTGATCCTGGTCGGGCCTTCGGGCTGCGGCAAGTCCACGCTGCTCAACATCATCGCCGGTCTGGAGCAGCCGACCGCCGGCGAGGTGCTGATCGGCGGGCGCGACGTGGTGCATGTGCCGCCGGCACAGCGTGACATCGCCATGGTGTTCCAGAGCTACGCGCTGTACCCCAACATGAGCGTGGCCGAGAACATCGGCTTTGCGCTGGAGATGCGCAAGATGCCAAAAGCCCAGCGCCAGGCGCGCGTGCTGGAGGTGGCCCGCCTGCTGCAGATCGAGCAGTTGCTGGAGCGCCGACCGGCCCAGCTCTCGGGCGGGCAGCGCCAGCGCGTCGCCATGGGCCGGGCCCTGGCGCGCCAGCCGCAGTTGTTTCTGTTCGACGAGCCTCTGAGCAACCTGGACGCCAAGCTGCGCGTCGAGATGCGCGCCGAGATCAAGCGCCTGCACCAGCTCAGCGGCATCACCAGCGTCTACGTGACGCACGACCAGATCGAGGCCATGACCCTGGGCAGCCGCATCGCCGTGATGAAGGGCGGCGTGCTGCAGCAGCTGGGCACGCCCGACGACATCTACCGGCGCCCGGCGAACACCTATGTGGCGAGCTTCATCGGCTCGCCCACCATGAACCTGGTGCAAGGGCAGGGCGGGGCGGCAGGCACCTTCAACATCCCGGGTGCCATCTTGGCTTTGCCTGTGCCGCGCGCCGGCCCGCTGCAACTGGGCCTGCGGCCCGAGCACATCAGTCTGGACGACGCGTCCCTCTGGCGCGGTCAGGTGTTCGTGGTCGAACCCACGGGTGCCGACACCTATGTCGTGCTCGACACTGCGGCGGGAAGAGTCACGGTGCGCACCGCGCCGCAGGTGAGCCTCAAGCCGGGCGACACCGCGGGCCTGAAGGTGCACGGCGAACACGCCAGCTGGTTTGATTCGGTGAGCGGGGAACGAGTGCCGGCTTGAGTCTGTTTGCGATAAAATGACCTTATGTAGTCACATGGGAGATGGGTCATGGAAATTTTGCAAATCCGCGAAGCCAAAGCCAGTTTTTCCGCCGTGGTTGCCGCAGCGGAAAGAGGGCACGCCACCACCATCAGTCGCCACGGGCGGCCCTGCGCCATGGTCGTGCCGTTGGCCGATGGCCAGCGCCTGTATCCACCTGACAAGCCCAAACTGGCGTCGTACCTGCTGGGTGTTCCAGAGTCGCTGGAGGTCGAGCGTGATGACACGCCCCTGCGGGGTGCCGAACTGTGAATGTGGCCTTGCGCCCCCCAGTTGGCTTGTTTGGCGGCTATCTGCTCGACACGAGCGTTATCTCTGCCTTGGCACCGGGTCGTGAGCAGCATGTGCCGGCTGCCTTCGGTGCGTGGCTACAAGCCCATGATGAGAAGCTTTTCCTGCCCTGCATTGCCATCGCGGAACTGGCACAAGGGATCGAGAAACTGCGGCGCAGCGGCGCGGTGGCGCGCGCCCAAAGGCTCGATCATTGGCTGGACGGTTTGATCGTTGGCTACGCTGACCGGATACTGGCCCTGGATGCCGCGGCTGCAAGACTTGCGGGTCAGATTTCGGATGCTGCACTGGCCCAAGGTCGGCATCCAGGCTTTGCCGACGTGGCGATTGCGGCCCTGGCCGGGAACGCCAAACTGGTGTTGCTGACGCGAAATCTCAAGCACTTTGAGCCCTTGGGTGTGCCTTGTATGGACCCCTTGGAACAGTTGCCGTCCTGACGGTTTCGACTCAACAGCGCGGCTGCGCTCATGCTCAGGCACAGCCCCTGCGGCCGCACGGCCCAAGCGCTCGCGCTGGCGCCGTGCAGCGGCCAATGGCGTCCAAGCCGGACACCAGTTTTGAGTTTGCGGCATGACTTTCAGCGTTGCAATTGAACGACAAAGCCTGTCGATACGGCGGACCCTAGGGAATGCCCGTATAAGACTGCGATTTCTTCGGTGATATATTCAATTCATCGATTGGGAACGATTCCAATTTGATGATCACAAGAAGTATTTCGAGCGCAGACCGAGCGTTGCACCTTCATGGTCGAAGCATGGAAGGTGCAGCATTTTCACCCTTGCCCCTAGGAGACATTACATGAAAAATTCCGCACCCCAGCGCAGTCAGGCCATCGCCCGCCGCCGCACAGCGCTGCGTGTCAGCCCGATCGCGGCTGCCTGCTCCACGCTGCTGTTTGCCATGGCAGCGAATGCGCAGACCGCAGCCAACCTGGACACCGTCGTGGTGACAGGTCTACGTCACAGCATCGAAAGTTCGATTGCGGTCAAGAGAAATTCCGAATCCATCGTCGAGGCCATCTCCGCCGAAGACATCGGCAAACTGCCCGATGTGAGCATTGCCGAAGCCCTGTCGCGTCTGCCCGGCTTGGCTGGTCAGCGCGTCGGTGGGCGTGCCCAGGTGATCTCCATTCGCGGTCTGTCGCCCGACTTCGCAGGCACCTTGCTGAACGGTCGCGAGCAGGTTTCTACCGGCGACAACCGCGGCGTCGAATACGACCAGTTCCCGTCAGAACTGATCAACGGCGCCACGGTCTACAAGACGCCTGACGCTTCCATCATCGGTCAGGGCTTGTCTGGCACGGTCGATCTGAAGACCATTCGCCCCCTGGACCTGCGCAGCCGTCAGGTCTCGATGAACGCTCGCACCGAATCCAATTCGAACGGCACGCTGAACAACAACACCAGTACCACGGGCAACCGCTTCAGCATCTCCTATGTGGACCAGTTCGCCGACAACACCGTGGGCCTGGCCCTGGGCTATGCGCATCTTGATACGCCGACGCAGGAACTGCATTACAAAGCCTGGGGTTTCTCCAAATACTCTTCCCCATGTAACGCCGACTGGGGTTGCGGCGGCGTCTCCGGCGTGCCGGTTGGCACCAGTTTCCTGAATGGCTTTGAAGCCGAAGCCGTGTCGCGCAGCCAGAAGCGCGACGGCCTGATGGGCGTGCTCGAGTTCAAGCCGAACAAGGACCTGCACAGCACGGTGGATCTGTTCTATTCCAAGTTCAAGCAGAACGAAACCATGCGCGGCCTGATGGGCGGCTTTGGCGACAACTGGAATGGTGTGGCCGGCTCCAAGTTTTCCAATATCACCACCACCAATGTCGATTCCGGTCCGCTGATCACGCAGGCCAAGATCGACAACAACGTGATGGTGGTGCGCAATGACCTGAACACGCGTGATGACGAATTGAAGTCCCTCGGCTGGAACACCAAAGCCAAACTCACCGACAAATGGACCGGCACGGCCGACGTCAATTACTCACGCGCTGACCGCAGCGAAAATGTGATCGAGTCCTATGCAGGCCCGTACATTGGCGCGAACAAGGCCGTCGGTACGTTCAACGTGAATCTGCCCACGGGCTCGGCTTTCCCAAGCATTGTTCCCACTTTGAACTACGCCGATGCGGCGACCGTCAAGTTGAGCGATCCGGCAGTCTGGGGTCATGACGCGCTGTGGAAGAAGCCCAAGATGAGCGACGAGATCAACGCCTTGCGCCTCGAAGCGAAGCGTGATCTGGAAGGATTCTTCAGCAGCGTCGACCTGGGCTTGAACTATTCCACCCGCACCAAATTCCGCGAGATGAACGAATTCCAGGCGAACCTGAACAATAACCGCGCCCCCGTTGCGGTGTCGGCTGATCTGCTGCAGCCCGCCACGCCACTCGCCTTTGCCGGCATCCCCGGTGTACTGGCCTATGACGTGATGGGTGTGCTGAACAAGTACTACACCCTGGCACCGCAGGCGCTGGATCAGGTCTACAACCGCAACTACACGGTCAATGAAAAGGTGTCGACGGGCTACGCCAAGCTCGGCATCGATACCGAGATTGGCAAGATTCCGGTGCGCGGCAACCTCGGTTTGCAAGTAGTGCACACCGACCAGAGTTCCACCGGCGTGACACGGGTCAACAATGTCGATTCGGCCTTCACCAAGGGCACGACTTACGACGATGTTCTGCCCAGCCTGAACCTGAACTTCGATCTCGGTAGCGACCGTTATGTGCGTGCCGGTGTGGCCAAGACCATGGCACGTGGCCGCATGGACGATATGAAAGCCGGCGCTTCTGCCAGCGTGGATGCAACGACACATAAATGGAGCGGTTCAGGCGGCAATCCGGATCTTCTTCCTTGGCGCGCCACTTCGTTCGACCTGTCGTTCGAGAAGTATTTTGGCAAACGCAGCTATGTGGCCGTGGCTGGTTTTTACAAGAACCTGGACACTTACATCTACACGCAGACCAACAACAACTACGACTTTACCGGCGTTGTGAATACCAGCGGTGTCGTGCCGGCAGGCAACATCGGAACCTTCAGCACGCCCATGAACGGCAAGGGTGGCAGTTTGTCGGGCATCGAGTTGAGCGGTTCCTTTGAAGGAGCCCTGTTGTCCTCCGCATTGGATGGATTTGGCGTGCAGGCCAGCACCTCCTTCACGGAGAGCAAGATTCATCCAGACGGTCCTGATGCGCCGACCCGCCTGCCAGGACTGTCCAAGACCGTGGCCAACCTGACGCTGTACTACGAGAAGAATGGTTTCTCGGCACGTGTCAGCGAGCGCTATCGCTCGTCGTTCCGTGGTGAAATCACCGGCCTGTACAACGCGCGCTCGTTCACCGACATCGGTGCGGACAAGCAGACCGACATGCAGATCGGCTACGAGATCCAGACTGGTTCTTATAAGGGCTTGTCGTTCCTCATGCAGATCAACAACGTCACCAACTCGCCCTATGTGACGACCACAGGCGACGGTTCTGGCAAGGTCACAGGGCCATTGGAATACAACACCTACGGTCGTCAGTTGCTGCTCGGTGTGACTTACAAGCTGTAAATTCCCGGGAACGTTTTGCCCCCTGCTGGTTTCCTGCAGGGGGTTTTTTCTTGGGATGACACAATGCCGCTCTGGCGTTCTGTCGGGTCCCGTGAGAAGTCTCTGGGCGCCGGTTGACAGAGTTCAGCCATCTTTATTTTCAATGGGAATATTCATGAGCATCGCTCCGGTAAAAGACATCGTGATCGTGGGCGGCGGCACTGCCGGCTGGATGACGGCGGCGGCATTTTCCAAAATCCTGGGGGACCATTACCGGATCCGCCTGGTCGAGTCCGACGAGATCGCCACCATCGGTGTGGGCGAGGCGACGATTCCCATCATCAAGACCTTTAATGCGGCCGTGGGGATTGATGAAGACGAATTCCTGCGTGCGACCCAGGGCACTTTCAAGCTCGGCATCGAGTTCGTCAACTGGGGTCAGTTGGGCGACGCCTACATCCACGGCTTCGGCAAGATCGGCCAAGACCTGGACTCCATCGCTTGCTACCAGTACTGGCTCAAGATGAGCCAGGCGGGCGCGGCGCCCGATTTGGGCGACTATTCCATCAACACGACGGCGCCGAAACGCGGCAAATACATGCGAAGTGTCCCCGAGATGGCGACGTCGCCGCTGGGTGACATTGCCAACGCTTTTCATTTCGATGCCGGCCTGTACGCGAAATTCCTGCGCAGGATTTCCGAAGGGCGCGGCGTGGTCCGCACCGAAGGCCGGATCGTGCAAACCGTGTTGCGCGCGGCCGATGGCTTCATCGAATCCGTGGTCCTGGCCAGCGGCGAGAAGGTCAGCGGAGACTTCTTCATTGACTGCTCGGGCACGCGCGCGCTGCTGATCGGCGACGCCATGGGCCGCGAATACGAAGACTGGTCGCACTGGCTGCCATGCAACCGCGCCATTGCCGTGCCCTGCGCTTCGGTGTCGCCGCTCACGCCCTATACCCGTTCCACCGCGCACTCCGCCGGTTGGCAATGGCGCATCCCGCTGCAGCACCGCATCGGCAATGGGCATGTCTATTCGGCCGAGTTCATGAGTCAGGATGAGGCCACGTCGATACTGCTGAACAATCTGGACGGCCAGCAGTTGGCCGAGCCGCGCTACATCCCCTTTGTGCCGGGCCGGCGGCGCCAGACCTGGCACAAGAACTGTGTCGCAGTGGGACTGTCGAGCGGATTCTTCGAACCCATCGAGTCGACGAATATTCACCTGATACAGACCGCCATCGCGCGCACTATCAACCTGTTTCCCAACTCCGGTTTCCAGCAGGCGGATATCAACGAATACAACAAGCAGACGCAGTTCGAGTACGAGCGAATTCGCGACTTCATCATCCTGCACTACAAGGCCACGCAACGCGACGATTCGCCTTTCTGGAACCACTGCCGCAACATGGCAATTCCGGATACCCTGCAGCACCGCATCGACCTCTTCAGCAGCAATGGCCGTGCGGTGCGAGAGGGCATCGAACTGTTTGCCGAGACCAGTTGGGTGCAGGTGATGCACGGACAGGGCATTCGGCCGCAAAGCTACAACCCGCTGGTGGACCTGCGTCCCAAGGAAGAGATTGCCGAGTTTCTTGGCGACATCGAAACCGTCATCCGAAAATGCGTGGACGTCATGCCCACGCACGAGCAGTACATCGCGGAACACTGCTCGGCCAAGCCTGCTTAGCCTTCGGCAACGACTTTCATCATGACGAAATTTTGCGCCGCAGCGCTGTTGGCGGTGTTGTGCGTGCAGGGCTGTGCCAGCTTGGAATCCACGTCATCTGCAACGGTGCCACGCCTCACCGACTGGCCGCATATCACAAGTGCCCTACCCAAGTCGACCGAACTTGAGGCCGAGGTCGCACGAATCCTATCCGGCATGACGCTGGCGCAAAAGATCGGCCAGATGACGCAGCCGGAAATCGGCAGCGTGACGCAGGCCCAGGTGAGGCAGTACTACATCGGCTCGGTGCTCAACGGCGGCGGCTCGTGGCCGAACAAAAACAAGCTGGCGAGCCTGGCAGATTGGCTGAAACTGGCCGACGCCTACTACGACGCTTCCATGGCCACCGACATGGCGGTGAAGGTGCCGGTGATCTGGGGTACGGACGCGATCCATGGGCACGGCAATGCGTTTGGCGCCACGCTGTTTCCGCACAACGTCGGACTGGGTGCGGCGCACGATGCCGAACTGGTCACGGCGATCGGTGAGGCCGTGGGACGCCAGGTGCGCGCCACGGGAATCCAGTGGGTGTTCGGGCCCACGCTGGCGGTGTCGCGCGATCAGCGCTGGGGTCGCAGCTACGAGAGTTTTTCCGAAGACCCCGCGCTGGTGAAGTCTTATGCCTTTGCCTATGTGAGTGGTCTGCAGGGCCGCTTCGCCCAGCCCGGCAATGTGGTGGCCACGGCCAAGCATTTCATGGGCGACGGCGCCACGGAAAACGGCAAGGACCAGGGCGTGGCGCGTGTCAGTCGCGACGAGATGCTCAACGTCCACGCTCAAGGCTATTACGGCGCGATCGCCGCCGGTGTGCAGACCGTGATGGCCTCGTTCAACAGTTGGGTCGATGCGTCCGATGGCGTCGACCACGGCAAGATGCACGGCAACAAGGCCCTGCTTACCGTTGCGCTGAAAGACAAGATGGGTTTTGACGGCTTTGTGGTGGCCGATTGGAACGGCATCGCGCAGGTTCCTGGTTGCCTGCAGGCCAGTTGCCCGCAGGCCGTCAATGCCGGGGTCGACATGTTCATGGTGCCCGAGCAGTGGCGTGAGTTCATCACCAACACCACGCGCCAGGTGCAGACGGGGGAGATCCCCTTGGCCCGTATCGACGACGCCGTGACGCGCATACTGCGTGTCAAGCTGCGCGCCGGACTGTTTGGCAGCAGGCCTTCTCAGGGGCTGTACGCCGGCAAGCCCGAGGCCTTGCTGGCGCGGGAACTGGCGCGCCGTGCGGTGCGCGAGTCGCTGGTGCTGCTGAAGAACAATGGGTCGGTCCTGCCGCTGGCGCGCGGCAAGCGCATTCTGGTGGTGGGCAAAAGCGCCGACAGCCTGCAAAACCAGACCGGTGGCTGGAGCCTGGGCTGGCAGGGGACGGAAAACAGCAACAGCGACTTCCCTGCAGGCAATTCGATCCTGCAGGGCGTTCGTGAAGCCGCTGGACAGGTCGAATACAGCGAGACCGGGCAGGGCGTGGATGTGCGCCGCTTTGACGCCGTCATCGCTGTCATTGGCGAGAACCCCTATGCCGAGTTCCGCGGCGACATCCCCCTGTCCGAAACCCTGCGCCACACCAATCGCTACCCGGAAGACCTGTCCGTCCTGCAGGCGGTCTCGGGCCGGGGCGTTCCGGTCATCACGGTGTTCGTTGCCGGTCGCCCCCTTTATGTGAACGATCTGCTGAACCGCTCCGATGCCTTTGTCGCAGCCTGGCTGCCGGGAACTGAAGGCAAGGGCGTTACCGACTTGCTGTTTCGCAATGCGCATGGCGCCATCGAACACGACTTCAGCGGTCGCCTGAGTTTTTCCTGGCCCGGGGCCGAGTGCCCGATGACCGGTTCATTTCGTGCCCAGACACCGCTGTTCAGTCGTGGTCATGGTTTGCATGCCGGCGTGGCGCAGACCGTCCCGCTTCTGGACGACCCGGCGATGCAAGGCGGTTGCGGTAAAGAGGCCGTGGTCACGATCTTCAACCTGGCCGATCAAAAGCCTTATGCGCTCTACGTCTCTGCGCAAGCGGCGCCAGGGGTGAAGCTCAAGCTCGGCTCGGACCTGAATGGCACGCTGGATTTTCCGGCGGCTACACCGAGCATCCGGGTGCAGACCACGCAGATCAACACCCAGCAGGACGCCAAGCTTGTGACCTGGATGGGTCCGGCCACGTTCTTCGCCCAGGCCGCACAAAAGCAGGGCTTGCGCTCCTACGTGCTGGACCAGGGCGTGCTGCAGTTCGACATGGTGGTGCTGCAAGCGCCGCTGGCGCCGGTGCAGCTTGCCGTCGAGTGCGAAGCGCCTTGTCGCGGCGAAGTGGACTTGAGCGCGGCCATCCGCAAACTCCCCTTGGGAAAACGGCATACGCTGAAGATTCCGCTGCGTTGTCTGGAGGACGCAGGTGCCGATTTTCTGAATGTGGATGTGCCGTTCAGCGTGTCGACATCCGGACCATTTTCCGCGGCGTTCACCCACATTCGCATCATCGCGGGCGCGGCCAACGAGGCAGATACACTGGCGTGCCCGGATATTGCGGCGAAAACAAATTAGGGACGCCAGATGGCAACAATCAAGGATGTAGCGCGCCTGGCCGGGGTTGGCGTGGGAACCGCGTCGCGCGTTGTCAGCGGCAAGGGAGCGGTGGCGCTGGCCACAGCCGAGCGCGTGCGCCGGGCCATCGACGAACTGGAGTTTCGGCCTTCGCACGCGGCGCGCTCCCTGCTCTCCGGTTCCTCCAAAATGATCGGAGTCTACATCCCGGTGCTCAAGGGAACCTTTTACACGCCTATCCTACAGACCATAGACACCGAACTGCGCGCCGCAGACCGGCACATGATGGTGGCCTTCGGCTGCGGTGACGGTGACGCGCGCCAGCAGGCCATTGAGGGCATAGAGTTCCTGATCGAGCGTGGCTGCGATGGCATTGTTTTGATGAGCAACGCGCTACGGGATGACGACATCGTGGCGCTGGGACCCAAACAGGGCAAACTGGTGGTGCTGAACCACAGCTTTGATGGCATTGCCGAGCAGTGCTTCACCGCCGACCATCACCGCGGCGGTACGCTGGCGGCACAGGCTTTGCTGAAAATGGCCCATCAGAAATTCGCCGTGATCGCCGGCCCCAGCACATCGCCAGACAATGTTGCGCGGATCGAGGGCTTCCTGGCCGAGTTGCAGCGTCAGGGCATCCCGGCGAATCAGCTGGTGCAGTTGGAGAGTGATTTTTCGCCGGAAGGTGGTTGGGCGGCGGCGCGGTCCCTGGCTTCTTCCGGCCACGAATTCACCGCGCTGTTTTGTGCCAACGACGAAATGGCGGTGGGTGCGCTGGCGTACTTTCAGCAGGCCGCCATCAACGTGCCGGGCATGGTTTCCGTGCTGGGCTACGACGACACGCCCAGCGCCGAATATTCGGCGCCGCAGCTCACCTCCGTGCACATCCCCTGGCGTCTCATGACCGTGAACGGCTTGCGCTGGTTGCTCAATACCTGCTATGGCATGACGCTGCCCGTGGAGCACGATTTCCCGGCGAGTGTGACCTGGCGGGCTTCGGTGGCGATGGCCCCCGGCGGCGCGCTGCCGGTCTCACTTCCCAAAACCAAACGGCGCGTTCGCAGCTGATTTCCTAGGGTCAGCACCAATAGCTTGCAGGATTTTCGTCGATAGAATTGGAATGCTTTCCAAAAATTGGAACAGACGCCAAGGAACTATGAAAAATTCACGAACCGCTGAAATGCTGCCACTGAAACGAAGCGACTTTGCCACTGACTTTCGCTGGGGTTGTTCCACGTCCTCGTACCAGATCGAAGGCGGCGCGGAATTGGATGGCCGCGGCGAGTCGATCTGGGACCGTTTTTGTGCCACTCGGGGCCATATCCGAGACGGCTCCAGTGGCAGTGTCGCCTGCGACCATTACCACCGCTGGCCACAGGATCTGGATCTGGCGCGCGAACTGGGCACCAACGCCTACCGCTTTTCCATTGCCTGGCCCAGGATATTCCCCACCGGCCGCGGCAAGGTGGCGAACCAGAAGGGCCTGGACTTCTACTCGCGCCTGGTCGACGGTATGCTCGAACGCGGTCTGGAGCCCTGGGTCACGCTCTACCACTGGGACCTGCCGCAGGCATTGCAGGAGCAGGGCGGCTGGGCGAACCGCGCCACCGTGGATGCCTTTGTCGAGTACAGCGATGTGGTGAGCCGGCATCTGGGCGACCGCATCACACACTGGATCACGCACAACGAGCCCTGGTGCACGGCGTTTCACGGCAACTACGAGGGCGTGCATGCGCCGGGGATCAAGAATTTCAAGACCGCCTTGCAGGTCTGCCACAACGTGCTGGTGTCGCACGGCCAGGCGGTACCCGTGATCCGGCGCAACGTGCCGAATGCGCGCATTGGCGCGGCACTTAGCCTGCATCCGCTGAAAGCCGCCAGCGACAGTGCTGCCGACGTGGCGGCCACACTGCGCCACGACGGTTTGCGCAACCGCTGGTTTCTGGACCCGCTGCACGGCCGTGGCTACCCGGCGGACATCTGGTCCCTGCTGGGTGAGAGCGCGCCCCTGGTGCAGGACGGTGACATGGCGACCATCGCTACGCCCACGGATTTTTTGGGCGTGAACTACTACTTCCCCGAGATCGTCGCCGACGCGCCGGGGCATGGCGCCATGGCCACCCGCGTCGTGGAGACGAAGAACGTCGAGCGCACGGCTTTTGGCTGGGAGGTCTCGCCCGAGGGCATGGTGACGCTGCTCGGGCGTGTGCATCGTGACTACCAGCCGGCCGAGATCTACCTGACCGAGAACGGCTCGACCTACGACGATGTGGTCGGCGTCGACGGCGAGGTCGACGACGCACAGCGCCGCAGCTACCTGGTGCGCCATCTCGCGGCAGCGCGCGAGATCGTGGCCCAGGGCATTCCCGTGAAGGGCTATTTCGCCTGGAGCCTGTTGGACAATTTTGAGTGGGCCGAAGGCTATATCCGGCGCTTTGGTCTGACGCATGTCGATTTCCAGACTCAGCAGCGCCGCCTCAAGGCCAGCGGCAAGTGGTACCGTGCATTCCTCCAAGGAGAAGAGACATGAAGTTGCTCAAGCATTCGGCCCTGGGCCTCGCACTGGCGTTGTCGGCATCGGCCCATGCCGCAGGCCCTAAGGCTGAAGTGATCCACTGGTGGACTTCCGGGGGCGAGTCGGCGGCGGTGAAGAAATTCTCCGAGGCCTATAACGCCACCGGCGGCGTCTGGGTGGATACGGCCGTGGCGCTGGGCGAGCAGGCGCGCTCCGTGGCCATCAACCGCATCGTCGGCGGCAATCCGCCCACCATGGCGCAGTTCAACACCTCCAAGCAGTTCCTGGACATCGTGGACCAGGGCATGCTGAACAATGTGGACGAGGTGGCGCTGCGTGACGGCTGGGACAAGGTCCTGCCGGAAACGGTGCTCAAGGTGATCAAGGTGAAAGGCCATTTCTACGCCGCACCGGTGAACATCCACATGCCGACCTGGATCTGGTACTCCAAGGCCGCGTTCAAGAAGGCCGGCATCGCGGCCGAGCCCAAGACCATGGACGAACTGTTTGCGGCGCTGGACAAGCTCAAGGCCGCAGGCCTCATCCCCCTGGCGCACGGTGGCCAGCCCTGGCAGGAGAACACGGTTTTCACCGCCGTGCTGGCCAACGTCGGTGGCACCGAGCTGTATCTGAAAGTGATGCGCGATCGCGACCCCAAGGCGATACAAGGTGAGGACTTCAAAAAGGTCCTGCTCGCCTACAAGCGACTGCAAAGCTATGTGGACAAGGCCTCACCCGGACGCAACTGGAACGACGCCACGGCGCTGCTGATCACGGGCAAGGCCGGCGTGCAGATCATGGGCGACTGGGCCAAGGGTGAGTTCACCGCGGCCAAGCAGTTGCCCGGACGCGACTATGGCTGCATCGCCGGCTTCGGGGCGAAGTCGCCCTACATCATCCAGGGTGACGTCTTCGTCTTTCCCAAGACCACCAACGCCGAGCAGATCAAGGCGCAAAAAGTGCTGGCCGGCATCATGCTCAACCCCGTGACACAGGTCGAGTTCAGCAAGCAAAAGGGTTCTATTCCCGCGCGCACCGACGTGGACGCGTCCAGCATGGACATCTGCGCGCAACAGGGGCTGGCCATCATGAAGGACAAGTCGCGCCATCTGGGCAACGGCGAGATCTACCTGAACCCGGACCAGAACGGCTCCCTGGCCGACATCCTCACCGCCTACTGGAACAAACCCGTGGCGGTGGAGAAGGTGCAGAAGGACATTGCCAACGCGCTGAAGAACTGAGCGCCGGCCACGTTCATGAAAATCCAAGCCAAACAGTTGCTACGCCAGCTCATCACCTGGAGCGCACTGCTGCCCATGGCGGCCACGGTGCTGGTGGCCTACCTGGGAACGGTGCTGTGGTCGCTCAAGGTCTCGCTGAGCAATTCGCGCACCTTTCCCTCCGACGAATTCGTGGGCCTGGCCCAGTACGAGCGCCTGTTCGACAACGAGCGCTGGTTGCTGTCGCTGCAGAATCTGGCGTTGTACGGCGTGCTGTTCATTGCGATCTGCATGCTGCTGGGCTTTTTGCTCGCGGTGTTCATCGACCAGAAGGTGATGGGCGAGGGCGCGCTGCGCACGATTTTTCTTTACCCCTACGCCATGTCCTTTGTCGCCACCGGCTTGGTCTGGCAGTGGCTGCTCAACCCCGGCAACGGCATACAGCAGGCGGTACGTCTGATGGGCTATGAAGACTTCACTTTCGACTGGATCATCGACCAGGACAAGGTGATGTACACCATCGTCATCGCCACCGTCTGGCAGGCCTCAGGGCTGGTGATGGCCATGCTGCTGGCCGGCTTGCGCGGCATCGACGACGAGATCTGGAAGGCTGCGCGCATCGACGGCATCCCGACCTGGCGCGTCTACGTCTCCATCGTCCTGCCCATGCTCGCACCCTCGGTGGCCACGGTGTTCGTGCTGCTGTCCACCGCCGTCATCAAGCTGTTCGACGCAGTGGCCTCCATGACGCAGGGCGGACCGGGTACGGCCAGCGAGGTGCCGGCCAAGTTCATCATGGACCATCTGTTTGGCCGAGCCAATATCGCCCTGGCTTCAGCCGGTTCCATCGTGCTGCTGCTGACCGTGCTGATCCTGCTGGCGCCGCTTTTGTATGCGCGCAGCCGCGGCAAAGCGGCTGGAGGACATGCATGACAGCCGCGAACTCGCTGCCAGCAAAACGGCGCCCCTTTGCCTTCGGCCCGGCGCGCATCGGTGTCTATGCCTTTCTGCTCACGGCGGCGCTGTTCTTCCTGATGCCGCTGTACATCATGCTGGTGACTTCCTTCAAAAGCATGGACGAGATCCGCCTGGGCAATATCTTTGCCTTTCCGATCGCCATCACGGTGGAGCCCTGGGTGGCGGCCTGGACCACGGCCTGCACGGGCGTGTCGTGCGAAGGCATACGCGGCGGTTTCTGGAACTCGGTGGCCATCGTCATTCCGGGAACCATACTGCCGATACTGCTGGGTGCGCTCAACGGCTACGCGCTGTCCTTCTGGAAGCCGCGCGGCGCCAATCTGCTGTTTGCGATACTCATGCTGGGCGCCTTCATACCGGTGCAGGTGATGATCTTCCCGCTGGTACGCATCCTGGCCACGCTGGGCCTGTTCAGTTCATTGTCGGGCATCGTGCTGATCCACATCATTTTCAGCATGCCGGTGATGACGCTGCTGTTTCGCAACTACTACCAGTCGATTCCGCAGGAACTGTTCAATGCGGCGCGTATTGACGGCGGCGGCTTTGTGCGCATCTTTGTGCAGTTGATGCTGCCCATGTCCACGCCCATCATCATTGTGGCGGCGATCATGCAGGTCACCGGCGTTTGGAACGACTACATCCTGGGTTTGGTGTTTGCCGGGCGCGACAACCTGCCGATGACGGTGCAGTTGAACAACGTGATCAATACGACGACCGGCACGCGGCTCTACAACGTGAACATGGCAGCGACCATTCTGACGTCGCTGGTGCCGCTGACGATTTATTTTATTTCCGGGCGCTGGTTTGTGCGCGGTATTGCCGC
>CAIKVZ010000006.1 GCA_903830985.1 uncultured beta proteobacterium | reverse complement strand
TACAAGCAGTTGCCGCGCAACTTCTACCAGATCCAGACCAAGTTCCGCGACGAGCGCCGTCCGCGCTTTGGCCTGATGCGTGGGCGCGAGTTCATCATGAAGGACGCGTACAGCTTCGACCGCGATCTGGACGCGGCCAAAATCAGCTACCAGACCATGTCGGCCGCGTACCGCCGCATCTTTGACCGTTTCGGTTTGCGCTACCGCGCCGTCGCGGCCGACAGCGGCGCCATCGGCGGCGACATGAGTGAAGAGTTCCAGGTGATCGCCGCCACGGGAGAGGACGCCATCGTCTACTGCCCGGGCAGCGACTACGCCGCCAACATGGAGAAGGCCCAGGCGCTGGCGCCCAGCGCGGCGCGCGGCGCTGCGGCTGAAGCGATGACACGCACGCCGACGCCGGGCAAGAGCATCTGTGCCGACGTGGCCGAACTGTTGGGCTTGGCCCTGCAGCGCACGGTCAAGTCGCTGGTGCTGGCGACCGATCAGCTCGACGACAAGGGCGCGATCGTGAAGACCCAGGTCTGGCTGCTGTTGCTGCGCGGCGACCACGACATGAACGAAGTCAAGGTCGGCAAGGTGCCGGGCCTGGATCAGGTTTTCCGCTTTGCCACGGTGCCGGAAATTGAAGCGCACTTCGGCTGCAAGCCGGGCTACCTGGGACCCATCGGTTTGCAACAGCCAGTGAAGCTGGTGGTGGACCGCGAGGTTGCCGCGCTGCACGACTGGGTCTGCGGCGCCAACGAGGCCGACCACCATCTGACCGGTGTGAATTGGGGCCGCGACTTACCAGAACCCGAGTTGGTGGCGGACCTGCGCAACGTGGTCGAAGGCGATCTCTCGCCCGACGGCAGGGGCGTGCTGGCAATCGAGCGCGGCATCGAGGTCGGCCATGTGTTTGTCCTCGGCACCAAGTACAGCAAGCCCATGAACGCCACTTTTCTGGACGTCAACGGCAAGCCCCAGTTCATGGAGATGGGCTGTTACGGCATCGGCATCACGCGTCTGCCGGCCGCGGCGATCGAGCAAAACCATGACGAGCGCGGCATCATCTGGCCCGACGCGATTGCGCCTTTCACCGTTGTGCTCTGTCCCATCAGTCCGGACCGTTTCCCGGACGTTCAGGCGGCAGCCGACCAGCTGTACGCGGAACTGCTGGCCGCGGGTGTGGACGTGATCCTGGACGACCGGGGCGAGCGCCCGGGTGCCATGTTTGCCGACTGGGAACTCATCGGTGTGCCGCACCGCGTGACCATCGGCGACCGTGGACTCAAGGAAGGGCAGATGGAATACCAGCATCGCCGCGACAGCGCAGCCACCAAGCTGGCGACGACCGAAGTGCTGAATTTTCTGAAGGCCAAACTGGCGCCGTGAACAGCGCGTTTGCAGCGGGCATTTCCAGGCGAAATGCCCTGCTTTCATCGCTTGCCGGCCTGGCACTGCTGTCGTTGGGCAGGCCAGCCTGGGCTGGGGCTCAGGTCGAAGAGCCGCTCATCGATTCCGTGCGCACGGCGCTGAGTTCGGCCATCGCCAACCACGCGCCTCCCATCCCTGAATTTTCCGACACCGAATCCCGTCTGGCTTACCTGCGCTGGTTGGGCGCCATGAGTGAACGCCTGAAAAAGAAGAAGAGCGACTGGCAGACGCGCAAGGACTTCCTGCAGACGGTCTGGTACGAAAGCCGTCGCGCCGGGCTCGACGTGGCCCTGGTGCTGGGTCTGATCCAGGTGGAGAGCAACTTCCGAAAGTTCGCCGTGTCCAGCGTGGGCGCGCGCGGCTACATGCAGGTGATGCCGTTCTGGACGCGCGTGCTGGGTGACGGCGACGCGGGCAAGCTGTTCCATCTGCAGACCAATCTGCGCTTTGGCTGCGTCATCCTGCGCCACTACCTGGACCGGGAAAACGGGGATCTGTTCCTGGGCCTGGGCCGCTACAACGGCAGCCGCGGCAAGGCCGCCTACCCCGACGCCGTGCTCGGGGCCAAGCGGGCCTGGGAGTTCAGGCCTTGAGGGCCGCCAATGCTTGTTGCAACTCGCCGGATTCGTACATTTCCATCATGATGTCCGAGCCGCCGATGAATTCGCCCTTGACGAAGAGCTGGGGCACGGTGGGCCAGTTGCTGAACTCCTTGACGCCCTGGCGGATGGCGTCGTCTTCCAGCACGTTGACCGTGGTGATGGCCTTGGGCTCGACGCCGCAGGCCTTGAGAATCTGGATGGCTCGGCCCGAGAAGCCGCACTGCGGAAAGGCTGCATTGCCTTTCATGAACAGCAGCACGTCGCTGGATTTGACGAGATCGGCGATGCGTTGTTGGGTGTCGCTCATGATTTTTGCTCCTTGATGCAATGGATGGGATGGCAGCGATTATTCCACCTTCGCGCCAACGCCACCTTGGAGCCGAAATGCCCCTGATAATTCGGGCTCCAACTCCTACCGAACTATGAAAATCGAAAAAGATACAGCAGTCACCCTGCGCTACAGCGTGGCCGACGCCACCGGTCGCCGGCTCGAGGAAAGCACCGAACCCATGGTGTATCTGCATGGCGGCTACGGCAATACCTTCGCCAAGATCGAGGAAGCGCTGGAGGGCCAACTGCCGGGTTTCAAGACGACGCTGGAACTCGCGCCCCAGGATGCCTTCGGATTACGCGACGAGAACCTGGTACAGACCATCCCCAAGACCCAGTTCCCGCCCGGCGTGAAGGTCGGTGGCCAGCTTCAGGGCCACGACGAGCAGGGCCAGGCCCAGCACTTCACGGTCATGAAGATCAAGGGCGACCAGGTGCTGCTCGACGGCAACCACCCCTTTGCCGGCAAGACCCTGCGCTTCAGTCTGACCGTGACCGAGGTGCGTGCCGCGAGCGAGGAAGAGATCGCGCACAAGCATGTGCACGGCGCCCACGGCCATCATCACTGAACACTGCGCCAGCCAGCGGTTCAGTCCACAGTTCCTAATTCCTCGCACAGTCCAGGGTCCCCGGCCAAGCCTTGCCCGCGGTGGCCTGCTGCGACTGGCTGCCGCCTTCGGTAGCTTTGACCTCTTGAAAGTGTGTCTTTTTGTCTATGCACCCGCATTTTGCAAAATAAATGGCTCTGGCCGTACCGGTTTACCGGTAGTACCTGGCAAGCCCGGCGCTGACAATGGCTGCTGTTCAAAATCTACCAACGCGACCGATGAACGAGCCCAAAGAGTTGAACCAGAAGCGCATGCCTGCGCCCGGACGGTTGTTGCTGTGGTCATTGGTGCCATTGTCCATCGCACTGGTTTCTGCATTGCCCGCTTGGGGCGTCGAGCCATGGTTGTCATCAGTCGGCAGTGGTTTGCTCGCCAGCATCGCCATCTTTTGGCTGGTGCTGCGCCAGTACAGCAGCCAGCGGCAAGGGGAGGAGTCCCGCCGTCAAAGTGAGGCCCATGCCGACGCACGGCAGGCACTGACCGCTCTGCTGTCGGATATTTTTCCGGTGTGGCAACAGCACACCGACCTGGTAAAGGCGCAGACCGAACAGGCCGTGCTGCAGCTCACCTCCAGTTTCTCTTCGGTCTTGGAGGAGTTTGACTTGGCTGGCATCGGCGGCAATATGACTCAGACCGAACTCGCCGGCGACAGCAGCACCTCGATTGGCTTGCTCGGGCTGTGCGAACGTGAATTGAAGCCCGTGGTGCTGTCCTTGACGAATGTCATCGAGGGCAAGGACGCCTTGCTGGGGGACCTGCGCTCGCTCGCCAAGGAAACCCTGGAACTGCAAACCATGGCAGCCGAGGTGCGCAGCATCGCAGCGCAAACCAATTTGCTCGCGCTGAACGCCGCCATTGAGGCGGCGCGCGCTGGCGAATCAGGCCGGGGCTTTGCGGTGGTGGCCGCTGAAGTGCGCAAGTTATCGCTGCGCTCTGCAGAGACCGGCAAACAAATTGGTGTTCGTGTCGACCAGATTCGGGCCATCATGAACACGACTCTGAAATCGGCAGAACAGTCCATGGTTCATGACAAGGAGGCGGTATCCCTGTCGAGTGAACTGGTGGAACACGTGCTCAGCCATGTCAGGCAACTGGCAACATCCGCGGATGAAATGCAGTTGCACGGCCTGGTGGTGCGCCGTGAAGTCGAAAAACAACTCATGGCCCTGCAGTTTCAGGACCGGATCTCTCAATTGCTCGACGGCATCCTGGGCAACATTGAGCTCATGCGCCTGACGCTGACTCAAGCAGACGCAGACGCGCTTCCGAGCACTGAGGACTGGATCCACGCCTTGAATGAAAACGCCAACATGGCTGATCAACACTACCGGCACCCGACCCCATGAATACTTTCACCACCCCCCCGCCGCCGCCCCCCCGGTTGAGCCGCAGTGAGCTCAAGGTACTGCTGGTCGACGATGACCTGCTCATGTTGGACATGATTTCTGAAGCCTTGCGCAGCCTGGGCATCACGCACGTCACGCAGGCCGGCAGTGGCCAACAGGCCCTGGACATCCTGGGTAAAAAGCAGCAAGTTTTCGACCTGTTGCTGTTGGACTTGCACATGCCCAGCATGGATGGCTTTGCTTTCATGGAGTCGATTGCGCAGGGTGTCTACAGCGGCGCATTGATCATCGTTTCAGGCCAACGTGATGTGGTGGTGCAAGCGGCATCCCTGGTGGCGCGACTGAGTCAATTCACTCTGCTCGGGGCGTTGAAAAAGCCCTTTCGCAAGGATGCTTTGGCGGCGCTGATTTCAAAGCTGGCGTAGCCCGGCATCCCTTTATCTGTGCAAGGACAACATGGCCAAGACCATACTGATCGTTGACGACTCGCCCACCATGCGCCAGGTGCTGGGCATTGCCCTGCGCGGTGCCGGCTATCTGGTGATCGAAGGCTGTGACGGCCGCGACGCTCTGGCCAAGCTTACCGGCCAAAAGGTGCACCTGATCATCAGCGACGTCAACATGCCCAACATGGACGGCATCAGCTTTCTGAAGGCGGTCAAACAACTGCCGGCCTACAAGTTCACGCCCGTCATCATGCTCACCACCGTGTCCGAAGAAGCAAAAATGGCCGAAGGCCGGGCCGCTGGCGCCCGGGCCTGGGTGGCCAAGCCCTTTGCGCCCGAAAAACTGATCGATGCCGTGCAGCGTCTGTGCCTGCCGTGAAGACCACTGCGTCACTGCACGGCCACACCTCGTCAGTGCGAGCCTGCCATAAAACCTCGTCACTGCGAGGCCGCCATAAATCCTCGTCATTGCGAGGCCGCAATAAATGCTCGTCATTGCGAGCCGCGCAGCGG
>CAIKVZ010000005.1 GCA_903830985.1 uncultured beta proteobacterium | reverse complement strand
GGTAGTTGCCGCTGGCGTCGGTCGTCGCGCTGCGGTTCACCGCCACACCGCTCTGGTCGGTGCCCGTGAGGGTGACGGGCACATTGGCAATGCCTTTTTCTCCGGCGTCGCGCAAGCCGTTGTTCAGGGCCGCTGGCACCGTGCCGAAGTCCTCGTAGACCGAGCCTGCGATGGAGCCCAGCCATTCGCCGAAGTCATTGCCGGAGCTGCCGCTGACCGAAAGATTCGCGATGGTGATGGTATTGCTGCCGGGCACGCCCTTGGCGTTGCCGTTGCCGTAGCCGGCGGGCTGGGTCTCGCAGACCAGGTAGTTGACACCGATCACCACACCAGAGAAGCTGTAGCTTCCGTTGGCTGCGGTCGTGGTGCTTTGCAGCACGGTGCCCGCGTCACAACTCCCGCCCTGCACCAGCTTGATGGTGACGCCGGCAATGCGCGCCGTATCGCCCGCGTCCAGTGCGTTGTTGCGGTCCCGGTCGACGTAGACCAGACCGGTGATGGTCGAGACGTTGATCTCGCCAAAGTTGTAGCCCGTGGCGTTCTCTCCACCCGCTATGCGAATGCCCGAGATGCGATCGATCACCGACGTGGCATCTCCCGCGGCGATGCTCGCATTGCCTGCGCTTTCACGGCCATGGCCATAGGTGCCGGACGCGGCAGGAATGGCGCCTTCGGCCAGCGTGTAGCCAGCGCTGTCGGGCGCGAGCAGTCGGTCGAAGCTGAAATTGCCGGACGCATCCGTGGTCTGCGTGAGGTTCACCGCGGCGCCCAGGGCGTCCAAACCGGTGAGCGTCATCGGTACATTGACGATACCAGCCTCGCCGGCGTCGCGCACGCCGTTGCGGTCATTCGCCGCCACCGGGCCACCAAAGTCCTGGTAAACCGACCCCTTGATGGATCCCAGGGACTCGCCGAAGTTGTTGTTGCTGGTGCCCGCCAGCGGCAGGCTCGCCACCGTGATGGCATTGGCCGCAGGGCTGGTATTGCCGGCGCCGGGGTTGGTCGTCGCGTCGCCATAGGCTGGCGGCTGAAGCTCACACACGGTGTAGCTCAAGCCGGGGTTCAGACCATTGAAGATGTAGGCGCCACTCACACCCGTCGTGGTACTGGCCAGCACTGAGCCTGAGCAGGCCGCGCCCTGGTACAGCCTGAGCGTGACGCCGGAAACCCGACCGTCTGTCGGCTCGGCGTCCATGACGGTGTTGCCGTTCAAGTCGATGTAGACCGTGCCCGCAATGGCCGCCACCGGCACCTTGGCAAAATTGTTGCCCGGGCTTTGCGAGCCTGCATTCAGCAGCAGATTGCTGATGCTGTTCACACCCAGACCCCCTGCCGTTCCCGAGGTTCCGCCGGCGCTCACTGCGCCAGCCGTGTTGATGCCGTTGGCGTAGCTGCCGAGTGCGGCCGGCACAGCCCCCTGTGTCACCGTGTAGCTGCCAGCGTAAAGGTCAATGAAGCTGTAGTTGCCCGAGGCGTCGGTGTAGACCGTGACGCCCCCGACCGGCAAGGCCGGGCCGGCTGACGGCGTGCCGCTCAGGGTGACAGGCACACCTGCGCTGGCCGTGGCGCTGCCCACGCCCGGCTCGCCGGACTGCTGCGTGCCATTGTTGTTGTTGGCGGGTACGCCGGTGCCGAAGTCGGCGAACACTGTGCCGCCAATGTCGCCCAGGACTTCGGGGAAATTGTTGCCTGCTGCGCCCCCCGCGGCCAGGCTGGCGATGGTGATGCTGGTTGAGGGACCGCTGGGGCCGTTGGCGTAGCCCGTGGGCTGGGTTTCGCACACCGAGTACTGGGCGCCGACGGGAACGGGGCTGAAGCTGTAAGCCCCTGTCGTCACCGCAGACGTTACAGGATTGGTCAAGCCTGCAGCGACGAAGGTGGTTCCCGGGCAAACGGCGCCGGCCACCAGGGTGAGCGTGACGCCGGAAATGCCGGAGTCGGAGCCGGCAAATACGCCGTCGCGGTTGCGGTCGTTGAAGACGACGCCGCTGATGGCTGCGGAGCGGTCTTCGCCGAAGTTGTAGCCGCCGGCATCGAGCCCCTGGGCCAAGTTGATGCTGGTGATGCGGTCCGTTCCCGCGCTCGGCGTGTTGGCTGCGGCCGTGCCGCCGGCGTTGCCGACGGTGATGGCGGTCGCGCGACTCAGCAGACCTGTCGGGCTAACCGGCAGGGGCTCTTCCAGCACATAGGTCGTGAACGGGTCGAGCAGGGTGAAGCTGTAAGCGCCGGCCCCATCGGTGGTAGTCGTAGCCAGCTGTGTCAGCGCCGCGTCGCGCAGGACCACGGTCGCGCCCGAAATCGGCGTATCGGTGGAACTACCGTCGTAACTGTTGTTGGTGTTCAGATCGATGTAGACCGTTCCGCTCAGGCTCGGTCGACGAACTTCGGGAAAGTTGAAGGCGGATCCAATCTGGGCGATTCCCAAGTTGATGCCGGCGTAGCTTGAATTGCCAGCCAGGGCGCCGCGGCTGTAAGTCCCCAGATCCGCCACCAACGGGCTGCCGGAGAGCACGGGCACCGGTGTGGCAGTGCCGTTGACGTAGGCAGCGGGCTGGGTTTCGGTCAGGGTGTAGCTGCCGGGGAACAGGTCGTCAAAGCGGTACGCGCCCGTCGCATCGGTGTAGACCAACACGCCACCTGAGGGCAGGGAGGGCCCGGCGCTGGGTGTTCCAGTCAGGGTGACGAGTACGCCGGCGCCTATGCCCGTCTCGCCAGACTGCTGCGTGCCGTTGTCGGTGTTCGCGGGCGTGACCGAACCCGAATCATTGAACACCAGACCGGAGATGCTGCCCAGCATTTCCGGGAAGTTCTGGCCCGTGAGTCCGGCGAACGGTAAAACCCCGGTGGCGATGCTGGTCGTGACGGCAGAGCCGCTGCTGTCGGCATAGCCCGCAGGCTGGGTTTCACAGACCGTGTAGGCGTAACCCGATGGCACAGGCGAGAAACTGTAGCCACCGGTCGTCACGGCGCTGGTCACGGGGTTGGCCAGCCCGGGAGAGACAAAGGCCGCTGCCGTGCAGTCGGCTCCCAACACCAGCTTCAGAGAGACGCCGGAAATTCCGGGCTCGGCGCCGTTCTGCGCTCCGGACCGATCCCGGTCCAGGAAAACGGTGCCACTGATGCTGCTGGTCCGGTCTTCGCCGAAGTTGTAGTTGATTCCGTCGAAGCCGGCGGACAGGTCGATGCCGGTGATGCGGTCCGTCCCGGTCGAAGGGCTGTTCGCCGCTGCCGTGCCCGTCGTCACCGAATTGACGGTGCCGACGTTCACCGCCGTGGTCCGGTTGGCCAGCCCCGCCGGACTGGAGGGCAAGGGCTCTTCCAGCACGTAGGTGAGCAGCGGGTTCAGGTTGCTGAAGCTGTAGGTGCCATTGGCCGCAGTGGTCGTCGTTGCCAGAACTACACCCAGGGCCGCTGCGTCGCGCAGGATCACGGTCGCGCCGGAAATCGGTGTATCGGGGGGACTGGTGCCGCTGTCGTAGGTGTCATTGGTGTTCAAATCGATATAGAGTCTTCCACTCAGACTGGGCCGGCGCACTTCAGGGAAGTTGTAGTTGGTCGCCACCTGGTTGCCTGTGATCTTGATGCCGGTATAGGTGGTGTTGCCGGTCAGGTCGGGCTGGCTGTAGGTGCCTGCCGCGCCAATGGCGGCAGCACCGCTCAGGTTGGCAATCGTGGGCGCATTCGCGCCGGTGGTGGGTGGATCGATGGGGCCATTGACATAGCCCGCGGGCTGAAGTTCGGTCAAGGTGTAACCGCTGCCATTTGGTGGCGGCAAGCTGGCGAAGCTGAAGTTGGTCGCACCGGTGCCGGAAGTGGTTTGTTCTAGGTAAGCTGTCCCGCCACCCAGCACATTGCCGGCGTAATCGGTGCCCGAAATTCTGATATTGACGCCGGTAATGCGGGGTTCGGTCGCGTCGAGAGCGTCCGGGATCCCAGCGTTACCCGCAGTGCGAACACGGTCCTGAAACACCAGTCCCGAAATGGCGATTGGCTTGTATTCCTCGAAGTTGTAGCCGGCGGCAACCTCGTTGTTGGCGAGTTGGATATTGGCAATACTGTTCTGGGCACCTGTGGCGACGAAGCCAACAGAGGCCGTGCCGGCCGGGCCCGTGCCTATGGTGCGCGAGCCAACAAACACGCGTCCGTCGAAATGACTCGAACGCTGTGTTTCTTCCACCGTGTAGCGGCCGGGTGGCAGGTCGTCGAACAGATAGGAACCGACCACACCCGAAAGGGTGGCGGTGGTGGCTGTTCGGGTCAAGCCGCAGGCCAGGTTGACCGAAACCCCCGGCGCCACACAGAAGGCGCCTGCATCGTCCAAACCCGTCAGGGTGATGACGAAGCCGTTGATGCCGGTCTCGGCACCGGTGGGTGCGGCAGTGAGCGACAGGCCTTCAAAAACCCGCCCCGAGATCTTCGCCTTGACCGGCACCAGAATATTGCCCGTGGCCGAGTTGTTGCCCGGGACCTTGTCTTTGGACAGGGGGCGCGTGGGGTCCAACGGGTCCTGCGCAGGAATGATGGTGACCGTGTTGGCGATATTGGTGTTGTACAGCTGCGCGGGGGCGGTGGTAAAGGCGACAGGGTCGGCCTTCACCGGAATTCTGATCACCCAGGCCTTGGTCGCGTCCTCTGCGCCATCGGCGTTGCTGTCGGCGGGCAAAGGACCTATGTTGCAGGTCACCGTCTCGACGTTGGCGGCGATCACGCTGCTGCAGCTGTTGCCATTGGTTGCGCCCACGGCCGACCCGGGGGTGACCGTGATGGCGGTCGCAGTGCGTCGAAAGCCATGGGGCAAGGCGTCGGTCACCGTCGCAAGGAACGAACTCACCGGTCCCTTGTCTCGGACCTTGATCAGGTAATCGAACTCTTCGTTCAGCTGGATGCTGGTGATCTCGGTCGTTGTCCCGAAAGCCACCGGCTTTTTGTAGAAGGCGTGCAGATCGGTCAACGGCAGCACCGTGGTCGGCTCGGTGGTGCGGTTGTCGGCCGGCGTGGCATCGTAGTTGGCAGCGGAAAAACTGCACAGCGATCCGGCCGGGTCGGCCGGGGCGACGGCCTGGCTGGCCGCGGTGGGCCCCGCTTCGTCGGAACAGATCTTGGCCACATTGTTGAAACTCACGGCGCGCGCCGGGCTGCCTGCGGTCTGGCCCAGGTTGAACGTCATGTTCAGCCAGACCTGCTGGCCCGTCGGCAGGTCGGCAAAGCTGCAGATGACGTAGCTGCTCGGCGTCGCGCCACCGTTGTCTGCCGTGCAGGTCACACCGGCTGTCGGCACGTAAGGGCTGCTGACGTTGACGCCGTAGCCGGCAAAAGTCATGTTGAAACCGGCGGGCGGCACGGGCACATCGATCATCCTGACGTTGTGCGCCGTGGATTGCGAGGTGTTGGAGCTGATCGCCTTGACCAGGTAAACGATCTGGGCGTTGGGCGAAGCGCTGTCGTCCCACTCCACCGGGTCGGTTACATCACGATTCGTGACCGACAGGTCCAGGACCGGAGGCTGGATGCTGACATCCACCGTCGCCTTGTTGTTGGCCGTGTTCGACTCGAAGGTGTCGGTCTTGAGCCGAACCTTGTTGGTGTAGGTGGCGTTGGTCGGAAATGCGGACCCGGGGTATGGGTACTTGGGCGACGCGTGGTAGACCACGCTGAAAGTCTTGCGCGTTCCCACGATGTCCGGGTTGATGGTTCCCAGGTCGCACTGCAAACCCGTAACGCCATCAAACTCGGCGTCACCTGTGGCGGCGTTCATCGTCTGCACGGCACAGCTGACAGGAACCCCGCCAATCTTGGCGGACCCTACGACATAGTCGAACTTGGTGGCATCAAAGGCGTCGAGCATCCGCAGGTTGGCCGCGCCGTCGGGACCGTCGAGATTGACAGTCACCGTGAAAGCCACGTCCACTCCGGTACGCACAGTCGCGGGATTGGCCGACTTGGTGGCCGAGATCTCGGTCCGGGGCTCCACGGTCACTGTCGCATTGGCGCTCAAGGTGCCAGTGATGAAACTGTCGGGTGAGGTGGCCGTGGCGGTATTCAGCTTGCCGGCACCGCTGAAGACAGGACGGGTCAACGTGATGGTGATGGAACGCGAAACCGAGTCGACCAGATTTTTCAGCGTACAGGTCACGACCGCGTGGGACACAGAACAGCCTTCACCGCTGCCGGCGCCGCCAACTGCGGCAGTGACCCCGGTGGTGCTCGGGCTGACCGAACCCCAGGTGCCATACAGGGTATTTGGAATTGTGTCCGAAATAACCAGCGTCGGGATGGTCGTGCCGCCGCTGAAGCCGCTGGCCGTCGCGGCCACGGTGTAGGTGATCGTGTCCTCGTTGCCGTTCAGCGTGGTATCACTGTCGGCGGTCGTGGCGGTCTTGACTAGGGCCACCGTGGCGGTGACCCGGGAAGCGGTGATACTCTTGCTGAAACAGTCGTTGCCGGTGCTGTCCAGGGTGTAGAGGGCGTCGGCCGCGCGACCGGCACAAGCGCTATTGGTCAGCGTGAACAGGCCGGTCACCGGGTCGGCCGTGCCGGCGCTCAGGTCGGCCTTGGTGATGATGGTCAGGTCCGCCAGCGCCGCGTCCGGCGCCAAGCCGGCGGCCGGCGTCAGGATCGTGCAGGTCACGACGCCATTGACTGCGCCGAGGGCGACGCTGCTGGTGCAGGAGCTCCATACACCGTCGCCGGCGACGCCGGCGCCGCCGCCACTGACGAAAACCTCGTTCGGGCCCAGTGTGTCGGTGACCGTGATGGTGCCGGTGGCAAAGGCATTGGAACTGCTGCGGTTCTTGACCTTGATGGTGTTGGTGATTTGTTCACCGTTGCCCAGCAGGATTCCGGCGGCCACGGTCCGTACCTTGGTCTTGGCGTAAACGTAGATGTCGGCATTGGACGTGACCGCGGCGCAGGCGACGCTGGTGGTGTTGGCAGCGCCCAGGGTCGGATCGACCATGCTGGCATCGGTCAGCGTCACGGTGGCGGAGTTGCTGCCGCCATTGCAACTGTCCGGGCTGTTCGGCGACGTCACCGGGATGTCGAAGTAGCGCGAGGTGCCAGGGTTGATCGCGGCCTGATTCACGCAGGTGACCTGCTGACCGATCGCGCTGCAACCGAGGGGCAGGGCACCGATGGTCCAACCGGTGGCGATGGTGTCCACTACATTGGCGCCGCCTATGGGCACGGGCAGGGGGCTGGCGGCACTGTTTGCGATGCCGATGCGAAACACCACTGCTTGCCCCAAGCCCACGGCGCTCACCGAGTTGCCATTGAGCAGGAAATCCTTGGTGGCGCTGACGTCGACCTGCGGTATGCCAAAGCCGTAGGTGACAGAGGCAGTGTCGTTGCTGGCGTTGCCATCGGTCAAGCCCGAGGCGCCCAACAGCGACACCGTTGCCGTATTGGTCGCGCCCGAACCGGAGGACGGCGCCGTCACGGGAATATCGAAGGTCACAGCTGGGCCGCCTGCCGCCATCGCGCTGGGGTTGGTGCACGACACAACCTGGCCGACCTTGTTGCACCCCGATGGCATGGCTCCCAGGGTCCAGGCAGCGTCAAAAGTGTCCACCACCTGCGCGCCGTTGGCGGGAACCACCGGCTGCAAGGCAGCGTTGCTGATGCCGATGCGAAACACCGCCGACTGCCCCAGCGCCACCAGAGTGACGTCGCTGCCGCCGATCAGCAGCCGCTTGCTGGCGGCGATGTCGGCCGTAGCCGGCACCCAGGAACAGGCCACCGTCTGGCTGTCGTTGCCCGTCGTGGTGTCGGCCATGGTCGCGCTCAACTGCGTCGTGACCGTGTTGGCCGGGCAAGTGCCCGAGGGCGGGGCTGTGACAGGGATGTCGAAACTCAGGGAAGCGCCGGAGTTCAACGTGGCCGTGTTGCTGCATGTCACCGTGCTGCCGCTAAGGCTGCACGCGGCCGGAAGGCTGCCTATGACCCAGCCCGCGCCGAGCGTGTCGACCGCGCTCGCCAATGTGGAGGGGACCGCGTTCGGTCCGTTGTTCGACAGGACGACGCGGTAGACAGCAGGCTTTCCGAATGCGACCCGGGTGCTGGACAGACCGTAGGCCAGCAGCGACTTGCTCACGCTCAGGTCGGCCACGGCCTTGATGCTGAGTGTGACGGTTTGCGCGGCGTTATTGCTCGCCACCGGGTCGGTCAGGCCCAGGGGCATGCTGGCGCTGAAGTCAATGGACCCGGTCAGAACGTTCGCCACGCTGCCCGTGATCGCGATGTCGGGGAAGTTCGAGCCCACCAAAACGGCCCCGCCCGTATAGCTGCAAGTGACACTGCTCGAGGCATTGCTGCAAGCCCAGGGGCTTCCGGTGGGTACCACGACGGAACCAAAGTTGCTGCTCGTCGGCAGATCGATCTGCACGCTGGCCGTGCTGGCGGGGTCCGGGCCATTGTTCTTCGTCTTGACGTTGACGGTCAGGGCCGATCCGCTGGTGGTGGAGGCGATGCCGGTCGGAATCAGCTGCGTTGCCCCCTTGAAGATGTAGATGGCCGGGCTCAGCAGCGCCAGGTCAGCGCCGGAGTTCACCGTGATGGATTTTTGGCTGAAGTTGTTGGCGCCCGCCCCAGCCAGTGGCTCGACGGTGTCCGAATAGAAGTCCGCGGCCATGTCCGCCACTTCGGGTGTTGCGCTGGAGCTGGCAACACCGGCAAAGGTCAGACTGATATCGCCAGCCGGGCTGGGTGCGACGTTCGCGTAGTCGCAATAGAGCATGCGCAGCGAAGAATACGCGGGCGCCGTGTAGGCTGTTGCCGGGTCGGGGTTGTTGGTGGCATTGAAGCTGTGCGGCGAATTTTCAATGGCGCATCCTGCGGGTGCCGCGCTGAAGGTGAAGTTGGCCGGCAGAAATACCCGCAGCCGGGCATTGCTGGCGGATGCGTCGCCACCGTTCTTGGCGACCACCGTGAAAGCGTTGGTCGACCCATTGAGCACCGGCGTGTTGTAGGTGAAACTGGAAATCTGCAGGTTGGCCTGCGCCTGTGCTGAGGTGCCCAGCAATCCACCGGCCACCGCAAGGCACAACCCCAAAAAGCCTCGCGCCAGCCGTATCCGGAACGGTGGAATCGGGTCGGTGGAAACGTATTCGCAAGTCTGGCGAACTGAAGGCGAATGCGCCGAAACTTGGGTGAGGCTCAAATCGTTACTCCGGGGTCGGGGGAATAAGCGGGCAGCATGTACCGCCAGTGGTTTCACTCACGCGCACGCCACCAACAGGACAATGTCCATTACATGTGGCAGGGTATTGGAACACAGCGCGCTTAGGCGATTCGCAAACTCTTTCGAGCGCGAACTTGGATGCTGCAGCAAAATGCCCGTCTTAATTCCATCGAAAACCGTCAATGAATCGTTTCAATGAATGCGCCCCGGAAGCAACGCGCGCCACTTCGGTTGCTTTTTCTGCGACTCTGCAGCTGGCGCTTCAGACCCGCTTTGGCGCCAAGCTGTCCACCGCTTTGGTACTGCGCGAACAGCACGGCCGCGACGAGTCTGCGCTGGCCGCGCCGCCCCCCGACGCCGTGGTCTTTGCCGACAGCACGCAGGACGTGGCCGACGCCGTGCGCCTGGCCAGCGAATTCGGCGTGCCGGTGATTCCCTTCGGTGTGGGCTCCTCGCTGGAGGGCCATCTGTTGGCGGTGCAGGGCGGCATCAGCCTGGACCTGAGCCGGATGAACCAGGTGCTGCGCATCAACGCCGAAGACCTGACCGTGACGGTGCAGACCGGCGTGACACGCAAGCAACTGAACGAGGCGGTAAAGAGCACCGGCCTGTTCTTCCCCATCGACCCGGGCGCAGACGCCACGCTGGGTGGCATGTGCGCCACGCGCGCCAGCGGCACCAACGCCGTGCGCTACGGCACCATGCGCGAGAACGTGCTGGCGCTGCAAGTCGTCACCGCCAGCGGCGAGGTGATTCACACCGGAACCCGCGCCAAAAAGTCGGCCGCCGGCTACGACCTGACGCGCCTCATGGTGGGCAGCGAAGGCACGCTGGGCGTGATCACCGAAGTCACGGTGCGCCTGTACCCGCTGCCCGAAGCGATCTCGGCTGCGGTGTGCTCGTTCCCCAGCATCGAGGCCGCAGTGCGAACCACCATCCAGGTCATCCAGTTGGGCATACCGATCGCCCGCGTGGAACTGATCGACGCCAACACCGTACGCATGGTGAACCGGCATTCGCACCTGAGCCTGCGCGAGGAGCCCATGCTGCTGATGGAGTTTCATGGCTCACCCTCGGGCGTGAAGGAGCAGGCCGAAGCGGTGCAGGAGATCGCCGGCGAATTCGGCGCTCAGGCTTTTGAATGGGCCAGCACGCCGGAGGAACGCACGCGGCTATGGACCGCCAGACACAATGCCTACTTCGCAGCGATCCAGTCCAAGCCGGGCTGCCGCGCCATATCCACCGACACCTGTGTGCAGATCTCGCGCCTGGCTGACTGCCTGCTCGATTCCGTGGCCGAGGCCGACGCGGCAGGGTTGCCGTATTTTTTGGTCGGCCATGTGGGCGACGGCAATTTCCACTTCGGCTACCTGATCGACCCCGAGAGTCCGCTGGAACGTGAGACTGCCGAACGCCTGAACCACCAACTGGTGGCGCGCGCCCTGGCGCTGGAAGGCACCTGTTCCGGCGAGCACGGCGTGGGCTTGCACAAGATGGGTTTCCTGCTGGATGAAGCCGGACCTGGCGCGGTGGCGGTGATGCGCGCCATCAAGCACGCCCTGGATCCGAAGAACATCATGAATCCCGGGAAGATCTTCAGCTGGGATGGCGGCTCAGATCTATAGCTTCCGCAAGCCGCATCGCGTTGCTGGGTCTGTTGTGGACGCGCGCTGATGGTCTTGCGTGTTTCAAGAAAAGGAGTCCCTCATGCACAGCCTCAAGCACCTTGTTGCAGCAGCTTTGACGACGCTGCTCTCCCTGGCGACTGCCCAGACCAGCCAGCGGGTTGTCGACATCCCGACCCGCCCCGGCGTCACGCAACGGATGATCGTCCTTACGCCACCAGAGCCCAAGGCAGCCGTCGTACTGCTGGCCGGCGGTCACGGCGGCCTGCAGATCTTTCCCAACGGCTCCATGAAATGGGGGGATGGCAATTTCCTGGTCAGAACGCGCCAGCTGTTCGCCGATCAAGGCCTGATGGTAGCGGTGGTTGACGCACCTTCTGATCGCCAGTCGGCACCCTTCCTCGGCGGCTTTCGCCAGTCCCCCGAGCACGCCGCGGATCTCAAGGCCGTCATTGCCTGGCTGCGCGAGAATTCCAAGGCGCCCGTTTGGCTCATTGGCACGAGCAGAGGCACGCAGTCGACCGCATATGTCGCCACACAGCTTTCCGGCGCCGACGGACCGGATGGCGTGGTCTTGAGTTCCACCATCCTCACGGATGACAAAAGCCGGCCCGTGCCGGCCCTGCCGCTGGGCAAGCTACGGATTCCCGTGCTGGTGGTACACCACGAGCAGGACGGCTGTTCGCTGTGCTCGTTCTCCGAGGTGCCAGCGCTGATGGCCAAGCTGTCAAACACACCGCGTAAGCAGTTGCTCGCCTTCAAGGGCGGGCGCAGCGTGGGGGATCCGTGCGAAGCCCAGGCGTACCACGGCTTTAACGGACTCGAGTCCGAAGTGGTGCAACAAACAGCGGCCTGGCTGATCGCCAAGTAGGCTGGGGGGTTTGCCATGCCAAAGCGGGCCATGTCGCTATCGCCGGCGACACTCACACCGCGTGCGCCTTCCGCAGGCAATCCTGAAACGCCCGCGTTACCCTTGACGCCTGGGGCGAGGCACGCACGATGCTGAAGAAGCTGCAGGCGTAGTTCAGCAGTTCGGGGTGCACGGCGCGCATGCGCCCGGTCTGCACGAAGGCCTGGGCGTAGTGGTCCGGCAGAAAGCCAAGGTAACGTCCCGACAGGATCAGCGTCGCAATGGACTCCTGGTCGTAACCCGTGGCCTGGCGCGTCAAGTGCATCTGCTGGCTGATGTCCATGTTGGGCGAGTGGTACCCCAAACCGGCAAAGCGGTGGGCGCGCAGGTCTTCCCACTTCAGCCCGGCCGGTTCGCCGGCGAACAGCGCGTGTTCGGCGCCGCAATACAGCAGCATGGTTTCAGCGAACAGTTCGTCGTAGGCCAGGGTGTCGGAACTGCGATGTCCGGGGATGACGCCCACCTGGAATTGCCCGTCGAGCACGCCGCGCTCTATCGCGTTCAGAGGCGCCACATGCAAGTGCAGACTCACTTCCGGCGCCAGATCAGAGAACAGGGCGATGGCTGCGCCCAACTGCGAGGTCGGGTTGCTGGCGGTCTTGTCGAACACGGCGATGTGCAACTGCCCTCCCATGCGGCGGTGGATCTCGTCGACCCGGGCGCGAAAGGCATCAGCCCCGGCGAGCAGGCGCAGGGTCTCGGTGTAGATCTGCTCGCCTTCGGCGCTCAGCGCAAAACCGGCCCGGCCGCGCCGGCACAGCGTCAGACCCAGGCGTGTTTCCAGGTCCTTGATGTGGCGGCTCACGGTGGAAATGCCGATGTTCAGGTCCAGTTCGGCTGCGGCCATGCCGCCGCACTCGACCACGCTTTTGAACACGCGCAGCAGGCGGATGTCCATGTCGCTCAACTGGCCCAGGGCTGATTTTCCAATTGGTTTCATAAATTACCCACTGAACAGTGAAATATAGATATTTATAAGAGTATCAGAACGACCGAGAATCGCCACTCCCGCCCCTTTCAGGACCCGACCATGAACATGAACGACGCACCCCTCGCCCCTGTCCGCACCGACGCCGCCTGGCTCGACGCACACTGGATGCCTTACACGGGCAACCGTCAGTTCAAGGCGAACCCGCGCATCATGGTTTCAGCCAAGGGCTGTTACTACACGGACAACCATGGCAAGCAGATCTTTGACGGCTTGTCGGGCCTGTGGTGCAGCGGCCTGGGCCACGGTCGTGCCGAGATCACCGCAGCGGCGACGCGCCAGCTGGCGACGCTGGACTACTCGCCGGCCTTCCAGTTCGGCCACCCGCTGTCCTTCGCGCTGGCGAACAAGCTCAAGGAACTGACCCCCGCCGGGCTGGACTACGTGTTCTTTACCGGCAGCGGCTCGGAGTCGGCCGACACCTCGCTCAAGATGGCGCGCGCCTATTGGCGGGCCAAGGGCCAGGCCAGCAAGTCGCTGCTGATCGGCCGCGAAAAGGGTTACCACGGCGTGAACTTCGGTGGCATCTCGGTCGGCGGCATTGGCGCGAACCGCAAGATGTTCGGCCAGGGCATCGCCGCCGACCACCTGCCGCACACCCAGCTCGCCAGCAACGCCTTCTCGCGCGGCATGCCGGAAAAGGGCGCAGAACTGGCCGACGACCTGCTGCGCCTCATCACCCTGCACGACGCGAGCAACATCGCCGCCGTCATCGTAGAGCCCTTCTCGGGCTCGGCCGGCGTGGTGATCCCGCCCAAGGGCTATCTGCAGCGCCTGCGCGACATCTGCACGGCGCACAACATCCTGCTGATATTCGACGAGGTCATCACCGGTTTTGGCCGCGCCGGCGCCTACACCGGCGCCGAGGCCTTTGGCGTCACGCCCGACATCATGAACGTGGCCAAGCAGATCACCAACGGCTCCCAGCCTCTGGGCGCGGTGCTGGTGAAGAAGGACATCTACGACACCTTCATGGCCCAGGGCGGGCCGGACTATATGCTGGAATTCGCCCATGGCTACACCTACTCGGCCCACCCCGTACCTTGCGCCGTGGGCCTGGCCACGCTGGACATCCTGGTGCGGGAAAACATGGTCGAAAAGGTGAAGGCACTGGCGCCGTACTTTGAAAATTCGGTGCACAGCCTCAAGGGCGCCAAGCACATCACCGACATCCGCAACTACGGCCTGGCCGCCGGCATCACCATCGACGCCCTGCCGGGCGAGCCGGCGCGCCGCCCGTATGACATCGCCATGGCGATGCTGAACAAGGGCTTTTACGTGCGTTACGGCGGCGACACCATTCAGCTGGCGCCGCCCTTCATCAGCACGCCGGCGCAGATCGACAGTCTGGTCAACGCCCTGGGCGAATGCATCAACCAGACCGCCTGAACGGCCTCACTCTCGCACGCTGAGGCTGACTCAGCCGTTGAGTACCGGCCGGCTGGCCGGTGCTCAAAAGAGCATGGTGACGTGCACGCAGTCCTCGTCCTTGGCCACAACCACATTGCTGGAAAACCCACGTGCCAGTGCCAGCATCTTGGCGTTTTCCGGCAGGATTTCCGCCTCGAAGCCCCGCAGGCCGTTGGCCTTGGCATGTTCCGCCATGCGTCTTTGCATGGCGCTGCCCAGGCCGGTGCCTTGCCAGGCAGGGTCCACCAGGAAGGCAGTTTCGGCCAGATTGGTCGATGGATTCACAAAGTAGCAGCATTGACCGACGATGACTTCCTCCTCACGCGGCCCGGTCACTGCGACGAATCCCACCTCGTTTTCGTAGCTGTAATTGCACAGCCGCTGGATGTCCTTGTTGGTCAACGCCTTCACACGGCGGAAAAATCGGGTGTAGACATCGCCTGCCGGTAATTTGAAGAACAGGCTGCGTATGCCCGGCCCATCCGAAGACTGCGCCGGGCGCAGCAACACCTCCTTGGAGTTTTTAAGCGTGACGCGACGCTCGTCCTCGACCGGATAGGCGCGCATGTTTTCCAGTCGCTGGTCTGCCGGCAGGTAACCCAGCTTCTTGGCCTCGTCGAGCAGCCAGGCTCGAAACTTGGGGTGGGCAATCTCTATCAGTGCAATCGCCCGCTCCCGGATCGTCTTGCCAAAAATATAGGCAATGCCATATTCGGTGATCACGTAATGCACGTCGGTGCGGGCAATGCTGACGCCCTCGCCGGCGAGCAGCAAGGGTCGAACGCGGGAGGTTTCCCCATCGTCTGTGGTCGACGCCAGGCAGATGATGGGCTTGCCGCCCGGCGATCGGGAGGCGCCACGCAGGAACTCGCCCTGAACCGCTATCCCGCTGTAGAACTCGCCGGCAAACTGATCCGAGCAGGCCTGGCCGGTGAGATCGATGGCAAAAGACTGCGTGATGGAGACCATCTTGGTCTGCGCTGCAATCGTGTCGGGCAAGGCAACCACGTCGATGGGTTGAAAGGAAAACAGCGGGTTGCGGTGGATCATGTCGTAAAGACGGCGTGATCCGAGCGCAAAGCTGGTGACGATTTTCCCCTTCTGACTGGACTTGCGGCGTCCGGTGAGAATCTTCTTCTCCAGCAAGGGAATGATCGCGTCCGTGATCACGTCCGAGTGGATGCCCAGATCCTTGCGATCTTCCAGGTATTTGAGCGCTTCATTGGGAATACGGCCCAAGCCGATCTGCAGTGTCGACCCGTCGCTGATGGTGCCGGCGATGTAGCGCGCAATCTGCTTGACAACCTCGTCACTGGTCTGCGGATGCCGGTACTCGGTGACAGGAGTTTCGACCGGAACCAGATAGTCGATCTGGTCGATGTGCACGGTGCTGTCGCCCATGGTCCAAGGCATAGCTGGATTCACTTCGGCGATGACCAGTTTGGCGTTGTTCACGGCGCACATCTGTATGTCGACGGAAATGCCCATGCTGACGTAACCGAATTCGTCGGGCGAGGACACCTGAATGAGCGCGACATCGATCGGCAGACGGCCGTTTTCAATGAGTTGCGGCACCCTCGCCAGTGAAATCGGCAGGTATTCGGCGAGCCCCTGTTTCACGGCCATGCGTACATCCTGGCCCACAAAGAAGCTGCGATGGCGGTACTTGGTGATGCACGTTCCGTCCGCATCATGGGGCACGGCGCCCGTGGTCAGGAAATGCACAAACTCCACGTCCGCAGGCGGGTTGGGAAGCGCCTCCAAAGCCTGAACGATGGAGACGGGCGTTGCGCACGCCGTGCCAAGGAAGACACGCTGGCCGTCAACGACTTTTCGTGCCGCGGCGCTGGCGGTCAGAATCTTGCTGGCGTAAGGGTCAAGGTAATGGCTCATGTGCGGATCCGGATTGGGTTTGGCGAAACACCGGCCTCATTGCGAAATCAGGATCAGTGAAATGTCGTCATACACAAGTGTATGTTCTGGCATCGCATGTTACATCGACAAAGATGGCAGACAGACGGTGCGCACCCTTGAACTGTCACATCCGATAAAGCCAGACCGCACGCCCGTCCGGCGCCTGGAGCCGTCCCGTGGGCCGCAGGTCCAGGGCCTCAAACTCCAGACTCACCAGCCAGGCGCCGGGGGCCAGTTCCGCCCGGGCCTTGGCCGCTGCGCGCGCCATGCTCTCCGGGCGCTGGAACAGGTAGACCATGGCATAGGCGCTCCAGTCGGCGCGCCAGATGTCGCCCTGGCGCACCCTGGCCCAGGGGCAGCGCAAGGCGCAGGCAGCGCGCAGCGGCCAGCTCCACTCAACCCCATGCAATTCGGCGTCCGGATAGGCTTCACGCAGGGCTTTGAGGCCGTCGCCCAGGCCACAGCCGGCGTCCAGCACGCGCGCGCGCGGCGGCAACGACGCGGCGCCTGCGAGGTCGCGTAAGGCATGGGCTGGCGTGGGAAACAGCGGCGCGTCGCGCCAGGCATTCAGGGGGTAGAGCGCCAGCAGCAACGCCAGCGGCAACAGCCAGACCCAGGCAGAACCGCCACCGGACAGCGCCAGCGACAACGGGAAACCCAGGGCCAGGATGGTGCGGCGCCAGGGCGTGCTGCCGAAAACGGCGCAGCCCAGACCGACGACGCAGGCGCACAGCAGCGCCAGCCAGGGAACCCATCCCAGTCGCTGCGTCCCGCCATAAATTACCCAGCAGGCAACCCAGGTCAGCGCCGCAGCAAGGGGCCAGCGTAGGCGTGCCATGGGCTCGACAGGCTTCCGCAGCGCTAGCGCGTCGCGCCCTGGGTGAGCTTGTCGATCAGGCCGTTGAGTTCTTCCAGCGAGCCGAACTGGATGGCCAGTTCGCCCATCTCCTCGATCCGGCCGTGGCGCTTGACGCGCTTCTTCACGCGCACTTCGACCGCGGCGGTGAGCAGGTCGGAGAGTTCTTCCTCCACGCGCTTGAGGTCGCGCGACTTCTCCTTCTTGGGCTTGGCCGACACCAGATTGAACTCAGCACCGAGTTTTTTCACCAGGCTTTCGGCCTCGCGCACCGACATCTTCTTCGCGGCGATCTGGCTCGCCGCGGTGATCTGCGTGGCCTTTTCCAGGCTCAACAAGGCGCGGGCATGGCCCATGTCCAGGTCGCCCGCCATCAGCATGGTCTGCACCGGCTCCGCCAGATTCAGCAGGCGCAACAGGTTGCTGGCGGCGCTGCGGGAGCGTCCCACGGCCTGCGCCGCCAATTCGTGAGTGAGCCCAAACTCTTTCACCAGGCGTTGCAGGCCTTGCGCCTCTTCCAGGGGATTCAGGTCTTCGCGCTGGATGTTTTCGATCAGCGCCATGGCCGCTGCGGACTCGTCCGGCACGTCGCGCACCAGCACCGGCACGCTGTCCAGGCCGGCGAGCTTGGCGGCGCGGAAACGCCGCTCGCCGGCGATGATCTCGTACACCGGGCGCTGCTGGACAGCGCCGTGCGAATCGCTGGAGCGGTGCAAGCGGGCTTTTTCCTCGCTCAGCTGGCGCACCAGGATCGGCTGCATGATGCCCTGCGCCTTGATGCTTTCTGCCAGCTCATAGAGGGCGCCCTCGTCCATGTGGGTGCGCGGCTGGTACTGGCCAGGCACCATGTCGGCCAGCAGCAGCGAAGCCGGCAGTCCCGGATTGGGCGGTGAGTTGTCGGCCACGCCCTCAGCCACCTTGGGGCCCAGCAGCGCCTCGAGTCCGCGGCCCAGGCCCTTGAGTTTCTTCGTGACCATAATTTCCCCTTGTTGATTTATTTCGGTATGCAGGCAGCTGGCACGGACATTGGGCCATCCGCGTAGCCAGTCATCAGGCCGGACAGCAGGCGCCGCCCCTCGTCCCAATCATCCAGGCCCGAGTCGGCGTTGATATGGCCACGCTGGCCATAGTCGATGAATTCCGAGCCCCAGCACTGCGCCATCCACTGCGCGCGGTCCAAGCTGCAGTAAGGATCGTCGTGGCTGCCGAGCAGCACACTCTTGAATGGCAGGGCTTGTAGCACCATGGGCGACCAGCTCGGCAGCATGGAACGCAGCGCTGGCAGCTCTACATCACCCGGTGCCACCAGCAAGGCGGCCCGCACCCGATGCGTCTGGCCGGAATGCGCGGCCCAGGCCGCCACCAGCTGGCAGCCCAGGCTGTGCGCCACCAGCACCACAGGGTCGTCGCAGTCGAGCAAGACCTCCTCCAGACGGGCGCACCAGTCGCCACGCAGGGGCCGAAACCAGTCGTGCTGTTGCACGCGCACATGGCCATGAAGGCGCTCCCAGCGGCTTTGCCAATGGTCGGCGCCGGAATCTTGCCAACCCGGCAGGAGCAATACCTTGCAGTCCTTCATCGGTGGTCTAGAGCGTCTGGATGCGCTCGACCATTTCCTGCGCGAACTCGACGAAGGCCTGGCTGCCCTTGGCCGCGGGGTCGAACACCACGCCCGGCAGTCCATAGCTGGGCGCTTCGGCCAGGCGCACATTGCGCGGAATCACGGTATTGAAAACCTTGTCGCCGAAGTGCGACTTGAGTTGCTCGCTGACCTGCTGCTGCAGGGTGATGCGCGGATCGAACATGACGCGCAGCAGGCCGATGATGGCCAGGTCCTTGTTCAGATTGGCGTGCACCTGCTTGATGGTGTTGACCAGATCCGTCAGGCCCTCCAGCGCAAAGTACTCGCACTGCATGGGGACGATCACGCCGTGCGCGCAGCACAGGCCGTTGAGTGTGAGCATGGACAGCGAAGGTGGGCAGTCGATCAGCACGAAGTCGTAATCATCCAGCACCGGCGCCAGCGCCAGCTTCAGGCGCTTTTCGCGCCGCTCCTCGTCCACCAGTTCGACCTCGGCGCCGGCCAGTTCGCGGTTCGCACCCAGCACGTCATAGCCGCACTTTTCGCTCTTCACAAGCGCTTGTGCAATCGTCGCCGACTCCAGCAGCACGTCGTACACGGACAGCGCAAGCTGGCGTTTGTCCACGCCCGAGCCCATGGTGGCGTTGCCCTGGGGGTCGAGGTCGATCATCAACACCCGCTGCCCCACCTTGGCCAGGCCGGCGGCCAGATTCACGGTGGTCGTGGTCTTGCCGACACCACCCTTCTGGTTCGCAATGCAAAAAATTCTGGCCATGGAGTGCTTCCCTTGAGTGGTGGATTTATTTGGACAGGGCCAGCTTGATGCCAAAGCCGATCAGAAAAACACCGGCCAGTTTCTGCAGGCTGCTGCCGATCACCGGACTGGCGCGCATGCGCTCGGCCAGAAAGTGCGTCAGCAGGATCACGACCAGCGCGTAGCCCGCTGTCAACAAAGCGATGGTCAAAGCCATCACGCCGAAAGTGAGCATGCCCTGGTGCTGCGCCGGATCCACAAACAGCGGGAAGAACGCCATGTAGAAGACGATGGCTTTGGGATTGAGCAGCGTGATCATCAGCGTCTGCCGAAAGAAATGGTGCGGCTGCATCTTCAGCACCGGCGCGTCGCCCGGCTTGGCGAGAATCATCCTGGCACCGAGCCATGCCAGATAGGCAGCGCCCAACCACTGCACGGCGGCGAAGGCCCTGGGGTAGGTGGCCAGCAAGGCGGCCACGCCCGCCACCGCCAGCCACAGCAAAACCTGGTCACCCGCGATCACGCCCAGGGTCGCCGCGGCGCCGCCGCGCAGGCCGCCCTTCCCGGTCGAAGTGATCAGGGCCAGATTGCCGGGGCCGGGGATGGCCAGGAAAATGATGATGGCGGCAACGAATGCGCCGTAATCTGCAATGCCAAACATGGGGAGTCCTGAAAGGGGATGGAGCGCGCCGCAATTTCAGGGCCAGGCGATTGATCCACAGGAGCCGAGTTTACTTCCTGCGCATCCAAACCAGGCAGCGATCGGCCTGCAGGCCCGGCACAGCGAGCTGTTCCACGTGAAACACGTCAATATTTTCGGGCAAAACAGCCATCTCCTCGACCGGGTCTTTACCCTTCATGGCGAGCCAGACCCCCTCGGGGCTCAATGCCGCAGCCGACCAGGTGACGAAGTCAATCAACGAGGCGAAGGCTCTGGAGCAGACCACGTCGTAGCCCTGCGGCAGGCTCTCCACGCGGGCGTGCAGACCGCGCAAATTGGGTAACTTCAACGTCGCTGCCACCTGCTGGATGAAGGCCGCCTTCTTGCCGACCGTGTCCACGCAGGTCACCGACAGTTCCGGGCAGCAAATCGCCAGCACCACGCCCGGCAGTCCCGCACCCGACCCCACGTCGAGCAGGCGCGCCGGGCGAACTGCCTGCGCATCCAGCCAGCGCCGTAATGGCGGTAAAACGGCCAGGCTGTCGATCAGGTGCAGCGTCAGCATCTCGTCGGGATCGCGCACCGCCGTCAGGTTGTAGACCTTGTTCCAGCGCGCCATCATGGCCAGGTAGTCAAGCAATCGAGCCTGCTGCGTCGCGCTCAAGTCACAGCCCAAAGCTTGGGCCGCAGCCTGCAGACGCTCGGCAGGGCTGCCCCGCTCTCGCAGATTATTTGATTCAGGCATGAGAGTCCTTGACCGATTGAGGTGGGTTGTCGCTTCGCTGTCAGCGGACAAATGGATGAGCCGATGATGGGGTCATGGACATCAGGGTGCACTGTTCCAGCAGTTCGCGGGCTTGGCCGTGGCGTGCACCCAGTAACGCTGATTGCCGCCGAGCCCGATTCCGCGCTGCCCTTGTAAACCCCAGCCCTGCGGGCCGTCAACAAACTCGGCCATGCGCCAACCCGCGCCCAACTCCTTTTCGCACTGGGCCGAAGCCCAGGCCTCAGACTCCAGCACCGCACCCATGACCGGCTGGGTTGCTCCCAGGACTCCGCCCATCCACCCCTGATAAAGACCGGCCGGCGCATTCGCCGGCGCCTCCAGACCAGTGACTTTGACGCACAGCACGGGCAAGACGGTGCGGCATGAAGTGTCTCCCTGAAGCGGGTTGCATGATTCCTTGTAAGGGCGGTCCACCGGCTGGGGCTCGCCATGACAGCTCAGATAGGCGGTTTCGGTGGCCAGCTTCGGATCGTCCACCAGGGCGAAGGTCAGGCCATAGGAGATGGGTTTGACCGAAGTCGACGCCGCCGATGCAGCGACAGCTGACGCCACCGCCTTGGTCGCGGAAGCGCCAAGAGCAGGTTTTGGTGTTCCGGCCGTCGGCTTGTGCGGCAGCAAGCCCCAGGCCGCCCAGGCCAGCACCGCAACCGCCACCACCCAGGCCAGCAACTTCATGAAGAGCCCCTTATGCCGATTCAGCCGCAGCCAGGTGGGCGAAGCCCTTGAAGCCGCCTTTTTTCAGGTGCACCAGCAGCAGCGAAATCGATGCCGGCGTGACGCCCGAGATGCGCGAAGCCTGGCCCAGGGTTTCAGGGCGGAGTTTGTTGAGCTTTTGCCGCGCCTCGAAGCTCAGCGCCGTCACCTGCAGGTAGTCCAGTTCCAGCGGAAGCTGAAGATTTTCGTAGTGGGCAGCGCGCGCAATCTCGTCCTTTTGCCGATCGATGTAGCCCGAGTACTTGGCCGCAATCTCCACCTGCTCCACCACCGACTGAATAAAGCCGGCCGACTCCAATGCATCGGCGCCGGCATCGGCCAGCGCCTTCATTTCGGCGCTGGCGAAGCGACCGCCATCCAGGGACATGAGTGCGGCGTGGCTCACGTCCGGGCGGCGCAGCAGTTCCGACAACGGGTATTCGTGTTCGATGGCCTTGCCCAGCACGCGCTCGGACTCGGCGACCGCCAGGTTTTTGGGGCTGACCCAGAGCGACTTGAGACGCTCTGTTTCACGTGAAACAGCATCGCGCTTGCGGCTGAAAGCATCCCAACGGGCATCATCAACCAAGCCCAGATGCCGACCCGTCTCGGTGAGGCGCATGTCGGCATTGTCCTCACGCAGTTGCAACCGGAATTCGGCGCGACTGGTAAACATGCGATACGGCTCGGTCACACCCTGGGTGATCAGGTCGTCCACCAGCACGCCCAGGTAGGCCTGGTCGCGCCCGGGCAGCCAGGCAGGCTGATCCCGGCACTGCAGCGCGGCATTGATGCCGGCGAACAGGCCCTGCGCCGCCGCCTCCTCGTAGCCGGTCGTGCCGTTGATCTGCCCGGCGAAGAACAGGCCACTCAGGGCGCGGGTCTCGAAGCTGCTGCGGAGTTCGCGCGGATCGAAGTAGTCGTACTCGATGGCGTAGCCCGGACGCAGGATGTGGGCGTTTTCCAGACCCTTCATGGAGCGCACCAGCGCGTACTGGATGTCGAACGGCAGGCTGGTGGAAATGCCGTTGGGGTAGTACTCGTGCGTGGTCAGCCCCTCGGGCTCGAGAAAGATCTGGTGGCTGTCCTTGTCGGCAAAACGGTTGATCTTGTCCTCCACGCTCGGGCAGTAGCGCGGTCCCACGCCTTCGATCTTGCCGGTGAACATGGGGCTGCGGTCAAAGCCCGAGCGGATGATGTCGTGCGTGCGCTGGTTGGTGTGCGTGACCCAGCAGGGCATCTGGCGCGGGTGCATGGCGGCGCGCCCCATGAAGCTGAACACCGGCACCGAGTCGCCGATGCCGCCGGGCATGCCGTCGCCAGGCTGTTCTGTGCATTGGCTGAAGTCGATGGAGCGACCGTCCAGCCGCGGCGGCGTGCCGGTCTTGAGGCGCGCCTGCGGCAGCTTGAGCTCCTTCAGACGCGCGCTCAGGCGCACGGCCGGCGGATCCCCGGCGCGGCCCGCCGCGTAGTTGTCCAGACCGACGTGGATCTTGCCGTCCAGGAAAGTCCCTGCCGTCAGCACCACGGTGCGCGAACGGAAGGCGACACCGACCTGCGTCACTGCACCCACGACGCGATCGCCCTGCACCAGCAGGTCGTCCACGGCCTGTTGGAACAGCCAGAGGTTGGGCTGGTTCTCCAGCCGCTGGCGTATCGCCGCCTTGTACAGGATGCGATCGGCCTGGGCGCGCGTGGCGCGCACGGCCGGACCCTTGGAGCCATTGAGGATGCGAAACTGTATGCCGGCCTCGTCCGTGGCCAGCGCCATGGCGCCACCCAGTGCATCGACCTCCTTCACCAGATGGCCCTTGCCGATGCCGCCGATGGAGGGGTTGCAACTCATCTGCCCCAGGGTCTCGATGTTGTGCGTGAGCAGCAGGGTTCGGCAACCCATGCGCGCGGCGGCCAGCGCGGCCTCGCACCCGGCGTGTCCGCCACCGACAACGATCACATCAAATTCTTCGGCGTACAGCATGCAGTGGGTCCAGGCTCGGGGTGCGACAGGCCCGATAAATTTGTCAAAGGACTGGCGCCAGGTTAAACACGAATAAGGCCCTGCGCCGCTGTGCGCGGGTCGGAAAATTCGTGTGGCGAAGTGGGCCGGATTTTACCCGTCACCCGAAAAACTGTTGCGAAGCCGCATCAGGAGCCCCCGCCAGACGGGGTCCACCGGCTAACATCGAAACCACCTCATCCCCCACGAACCTGGAGATCTGCATGCGTTTCACCTTTGCCCGCCACCGCGCGCCCCTGCTCCTCGCCTTCGCCGCTGCCCTGTCAGCGGGTTCCTGTCTGGCTGGACGTCCCTTGACCGTGGACGACGCCAACGTGAACGACGTCGGCGCCGGCCATGTCGAAGCCTGGTATGAACGCGCAGCCGGGGCCAACAACTGGACTGTAGCCCCCGCCTATGGACTGACCGAGGGCGTGGAAATCGCCGCCGCCCTGGCGCGCGACAGCAGCAACCATGTGACCAGCAGCGCTCTGCAGGCCAAGTTCCGCATCACCGAATCGCGCAAGGACGGCTGCAACTTCGGCGCAACCCTGGGGTTGGCACACGCCGACGCAAGCGGCAACACGCCCTACCTCAACGGCATCTTCACCTGCAACATGGAGGGTGGCGCGGCGCACCTGAACCTGGGAGCAAACCGCCCTTCTGGCAACGCCACGCTGCGCACCTGGGGTATGGCCTACGAGCGCGAACACGGCGCCTTCACGGCCCACGTCGAGTATTTCGGCGAACAGCACAGCGCGCCCACAGCACAAATCGGCCTGCGCACTGAAGTGGTGAAGAACATCCAACTCGACGGCACCTTCGGCCGCAGCGCCGGAGAATCGATTTACAGCCTGGGCATGAAATTCATGTTCTGACCGGTTTCCAGCGCTTGAGCAGCAAGGCGTTGCTCATGACGCTGACCGAACTCATGGCCATGGCGGCACCGGCCAGCACCGGGTTCAGAAAACCCAGGGCCGCCAAGGGGATGCCGGCGGCGTTGTAGGCAAAGGCCCAGAACAGGTTCTGCCGGATCTTGGCCACCGTGCGGCTGGAAATGTCCAGCGCCGCGGCCACCAGCGCCGGGTCGCCGCGCATCAGGGTGATGCCGGCAGCGTGCATGGCCACATCGGTGCCATTGCCCATGGCCATGCCAACATCGGCGGCCGCCAACGCCGGGGCGTCGTTCACGCCGTCGCCCACCATGGCCACAATGTGCCCGCCTTCCTTCAACTTCATCACGAGCGCCGCCTTGTCGCCCGGCAGCACTTCCGCCAGCACCTCACCCTTGTGCGGGTCCAACCCCAGACGACGCGCCATGGCCTCGGCCGCGCCGCGGTTGTCGCCGGAAATCATCACCGTCCGAATGCCGCGTGCGCGCAAGGTGGCCAGCGCCTCTTTCGCGCCGGGCTTGGGTTCGTCGCCAAAGGCCAGCAGGGCCAATGCGGCCCAGGCCGTGCCGCGGCGTTCGATCAGCACCGACACCGTCGCGCCCCCGGTCTGCAGTTGTGCGGCGGGTCCTGCCATTGCGCCCAGGTCGACCTGCAGTTCTTCCAGCCAGCGCAGGCTGCCCAAGCCATAGTGGCTCTCGCCCAGCCCGCCTTCGACGCCGCGGCCGGGCACGGATTGCAGGTCCGTCGGCGCCAAAAATGTCAATCCGCGTTCCTGCGCCGCCGCTACGACGGCTCGGGCCAGCGGGTGCTCACTCCCGCTCTGCAGCCCGGCAGCTATGGACAGCAGAACATCCTCGGTCTGTGCCCCGGGCAGCGCGAGCTGCACTGCCGTGAGGCGGGGCCGGCCCAGGGTCAGGGTGCCGGTCTTGTCGAAGGCCACCACGTCCACCTTGTGCGCCAGTTCCAGCGCCTGCGCATCCTTGATCAGAATCCCGTACTGCGCGGCCACGCCGGTTCCCGCCATGATGGCTGCCGGCGTGGCCAGACCCAGGGCACACGGGCAGGCGATCACCAGCACCGCCACGGCCGGGATCACCGACTGCTCAAAGCTGTGGCCCGTCAGCCACCAGCCCAGCAGCGTGGCCAGCGCGATCAGCAACACCACGGGGACGAACACGGCTGAAACCTGGTCCACCAGACGCTGAATCGGCGCCTTGGCGGCCTGCGCGTCCTCCACCAGGCGGATGATGTGCGCCAGCACGGTCTCACTGCCCACGGCCGTGACCTGCAGCACGATGCGCCCGTCGCCGTTGATGGATCCCCCGGTCAACAGGCCGTCCTTCTCTTTCGGAACCGGCAGCGGCTCGCCCGTCAGCATGGATTCGTCGACCTGGGTCTGCCCTTCCAGCAGGCGGCCATCCACCGGCAGGCGCTCACCGGGTCGCACCACCAACCGGTCGCCGAGCATGAGTTCTGCGACCGGCACGTCGACCTCGCCGTCGGCGCCCAGCAGATGCGCCACGTCGGGACGCAGCGCGTGCAGCGCGCGGATCGCCGACGTGGTCTGGCGTTTGGCGCGCGCCTCCAGCCACTTGCCCAGCAACACCAGCGTCACGACCACGGCCGAGCCCTCAAAGTACAGGTGGGGCATCACGCCCGCTGCCGCCGTCAGCCACAGCCAGACCGACAACGCCCAGCCGGCCGTCGTACCGATGGCCACCAGCAGATCCATGTTACCGGTGAGTGCCTTGGCCGCGTGCCAACCGGCGCTGTAGAAACGCGCACCCAGCACGAACTGCACGGGTGTGGCCAGGGCGAACTGGATCCAGGCCGGCAGCATCCAGTGCAGGCCCCACAGGCCGCCCAGCATGGGCAGGGCCAAGGGTGCGGACAGCAGCAGACCCACCGCCACTGGCAGGAAACCGGTCCAGGGCGAGGCGTTTTCCTGCTCCAGCGCCTGCTGGGGCGAGCGCGGCTCGTAGCCCGCGTCACGCACGGCGCGCATGAGCCGCGCCGGCATCTGCTCGCTCGCCTCATACTCGATGCGCGCCGACTCGGTTGCCAGGTTGATGCTGGCCTGCTGCACACCAGGCACCTTCTTCAAGGCACGCTCGACGCGTGACACGCAGGAGGCGCAGGTCATGCCGCCGATGGACAGGTCCAGGATTTCGTTGGAGGGTAGGGACCGAGCATCACTGCTCGATCCCCCCCTAAGAACCGGACGTGCGTCTTTCAACGCATCCGGCTCAAGCACGACCTCTGGTTTGGTAGGCTGATTTGGTTGCATAGCCACAGTCTACCTGCCAGATTAAAGTCCCCATGCTGGGACCGGCTTGGTTACCTCCAAACCCAGGGCGTGGACCCGCCGGTGACAGATCGGGTGCAGCAACACACGATTGGC
>CAIKVZ010000004.1 GCA_903830985.1 uncultured beta proteobacterium | reverse complement strand
GCGAGGGATGCAGGCGCAGCGCCTCGAAAACCAACTGACGCAACTGCGGGTAGCCACCTTTGACCGGCAACGTGATGCGTACGCGGTCAAGGCGCGCACCGGGCGTTTTCTCCACCGCGTACTCACCCAGGTCAAGCGACAGCTGCTGCGCCTGCGCGATGCCATGCACGCCGGCCAACACGTCCGCGATCTCTGTGGAGGCCGGGAAATCGTCATAAAAGGCGAGCAATTGCTGGCCCGGCGTGTGCGGTACACCATCGGGAGCAGTCTGTTCTGCGGCGCGGCGCTGCAACGCAGCCATGCGATCGGCGAAACCTGCCAGGCGCTGCGCTGCCGGACGCACCTCGAGCACCACGAATGCGAGCAGCGCCAGCAGACACAGGGCGCCCAGTGCGCCAGGCAGTCCCAGACGGCGCAGCACATAGACGGCTCGCAGGCGCCATGCTTGCGCGTTCACGATGCGTTCTCCCAATGGGCAGTGATGCGGAAGCGCACGGGCTTGTCCCGATCGAGCCGGTTCACCTGGTGCGCCTGCAAGGCCACGGCGCTGAGCAAAGGCTGATCCTGCAGGTAACGGAAGTAGTCCAGCAGCGCTGCGTAATTGCGTGCTTCACCGGTCAGCAGCAGTTCGTGGCGTGCGCCGTCGGGCTCCAGACTGAGCAAGGCGACGTCGCCGTCCGCACCCTCCTCCAGCAGGGCAAAAAGCGGCGCCCAGGGTGTTGCCAGATCCTGTGCCGCCTTGGCCGCAGCCGTCCATTGCAGTGACACCTGTTCGTCGCTGAGCCGCAGCGTTGCGCTCTGGCGCGCACCGATTGTGGCCTGCAGTCGGCGCAGCTCGGCGTCGCCGGCTTGCAACTGAGGCTCAAGTTCCAGCCAGCGCCAGTCCACGAGCAGGCCGACGGCCAACAGACTCAGGCCCAGCAACAGCCAGCCCCAGACGCTGGCGCGACGGTGGGGGTGAAGAAAATCGAGATGCATGGCAGACCTTTTCATCCCAGCCAGGCCGGTGCAAAGGCGCCATCGCGTGCTGCCTCAAAACCCGCCCCATCTTTGGGTTCGAGCAACTGATAGCCGCCAGCGCGCAAGGCGCTGCAGGCGTCGGACGCAGCACCGGGCGCAAACACCTGGACTGCGCTGGCCTGAACCTCCAACCCGGCCAGCAAGGCCTCGCTCTCCAGCAAGGCACCCAAACCCAGCGCCCAGTCGTCGCCAACGCGCACATGGCGCACCCAGCGCCAAGCTCCGCCCTGGCGCACCGCCACACACACACGTCCGGGCTCGTGCAGGACCAACCACTGCCAGCCCGAACCACGGCTTTGCCGACCGCCCACATCGGCCGCCACCGCGAGGTAGGGCTGCACCGCCAGCAGCTTGGCGCCAGCGCCGGCAACGGCTTCGCCCAGTGCCGCCAGCAAGCCCGAAGCCATGGCGCAGGCCACCCGGGGCTGGCCCGGCGACTCGTCGCTCAACGCCGTGGTCCAGCTCTCGGCCATGGTGCCAAAGGCGTTGGAAAATTCCAGTCCGGCCAAAGCCAGGTAATCGGCGTCGCCGCCCAGGTCGTCGCGCCGGGGCAGGACACGAAACTGCACAAAATGGTGCGACAGCACGAGCCGCACCCGACGCGGCTGGAACTCCTCCAGGGCAGCGCCCAGACTGGCCAAAGGCTCGCGCCAT
>CAIKVZ010000003.1 GCA_903830985.1 uncultured beta proteobacterium | reverse complement strand
GGGCGGCTAGAAAAGATCGAAGGTGTCTACATGCCGGGTCGCAGTCGCGATCACGCACGCTGGCTGGAAACCGGAGGCTGGGCGCTCGCCGCGCTGACCTTGATCGGCGTCCTCGGCCATGGCCTGGTCCGCATCCTTGCTCGCAAACGCAAAAACTAATCGGGAGAACCATTCATGTCACGCGTCTATCTTTTCAAGCCCTTCGAACGCGTCTGGCACTGGTGTCAGGCGGCGCTGATCATCTTCATGCTGCTCACCGGTTTTGAAGTCCACGGAACCTACACGGTCTTCGGCTTTGAAAAAGCGGTCGGCTACCACACCATTGCGGCCTGGTCGCTGGTGGGCCTGTGGATCTTTGCCGGTTTCTGGCACCTCACCACGGGCGAGTGGCGTCACTACATTCCGACGACGCACAACATCGTTGTCATCGCGAAATACTACTCATCCGGCATTTTCAAGCACGAGCCGCATCCGTTTCGGCCAAGCCTGAGCAACAAGCACAACCCGCTGCAGCGCCTGACCTACCTGGCCGTGCTGACCCTGCTCAGTCCACTGCTCTGGTTCACCGGCTGGCTCTACCTCTTCTACGCCAACTGGCAAGCCTGGGGACTGGGCCAGTTGCCGTTGGCCTGGGTGGCCACGGGCCACACGCTGGGCGCCTTTCTCATGCTCGCGTTCCTGATCTCCCATCTGTACCTGGCCACCACCGGCCACAAGCTCACTTCCCAGGTGAAAGCCATGATCACCGGCTGGGAAGACCTCGAAGACGAAAGCCTGTCGGCAAAGCGCAGCTAGCACCGACAACGCATTTTTTAAATAGCTGCAAATCAAGGGAATCCAAATGAACATCACGCTCAGGAAAAAACTGCTCGTCACGGTGCTTGCCAGTCTGTGGCTGCCCATGGTGGCGAGCGCCGCCGACGTGGATCTGATGAACCGCATTGACACGCTGTCGCGCGAACTCGAGGCCTTGAAGACACAGGTCAAGGCGAACGAACTCAAAGCGGCCCAGACGGCGCAAGAGGTCAAGGCGGTGGCGACCAAGTCCGATTCCGCGGCGATCGACGATCTCAAGGGTCAGGTGAAAAAGCTCGAGGAAAAGTCGCTGGGCAAATGGCTCACGGTGGGCGGTGACTACCGCTTCCGCTATGACTACCTGCAGGGCCAGAGCAAGACCTTCACCGACGTGAACGCCACCTTTGCCAACGCCCAGCAGCGCCTGCAAGCCGACTTCTTCGGCAACCCGTCCACAGCGCCGGGCTCGTCGAGCTATTTCGGTGCGCCCCAGGCTGGCGGCATGTCAACGGCCGGCGCGTTGAGTGGTCTCATGGGCTTTTCCCAGGCCATGAACAACGTCGCCACTTACGGTCAGGCGCGCGCCTTCATGGGCAACCCGATGAACGCCGGGATGGTACAGGGTATGGGCGGCTTTGCTGTCCCCGTCCCAGCCTACAAGCCGGAGAACACCAGCCTGTACAGCAACCGCCTGGGATTGGACTTTGGCGTGAAAGCGATGCAGGACGTGAGCGTGAACGGACGCCTTGTGATGTACAAGCTGTTCGGCGCACAAAACGACGCGGCCAGCACGAACGCTGGCAGCGCGCCTTTCTTTGCCGACCGCGTCGGCGTCTTTGACGGCACGCTGGGGCACGTGCCATCCACCAGCTACCTGGCGGTGGACCGCGCCTACGCCACCTTCAGCAACATCGCCGACAAGGAGATCTGGTTCTCGGTAGGCCGGCGCCCTTCGACCAATGGCGCACCCAGCAACCTGCGCCTGAACAACCCTCGCCCTGGCAATGGCGGAACGCCTTCCATGCTGGTGGACTATGCCTTTGACGGCATGACGGTTGGTTACGCGCCTGACATTGACGCGCTGCCGGGCGCCTACGCCAAGATCTGCTACGGCCGCGGTTTTGAAGCTGGCTTCAGCAAGTCCAGTTCCAACTCCCTGTCCGACACCGACATGCTGGGCGTGGCCCTGATCCCGATCGACACCGATCCGCTGCGCGTCTGGCTGCAATGGAACCGGGGCATGAACATCTTTGACGCGCCGACCATGAACGGAACCTACTTCGGCAACACCATGGCCAAGACGAATCTGGGCGACATCGACTGGTTTGGCGCCGGCTTCATGAGCACCTTCAAGAAGGTCGGCGCGGGCGACCTGCAGGTGTTTGCCGATTGGGGACTGAGCGTGACGCATCCGAACCAGAATGTGTCGGCGCAGTTCGGCTTTCAGGGTCTGATGAGCGGCGCCTTCTTTGACCCCGAAGCGCCGAGCAGCAAGCGCGGCACTGGCGTGGCACTGGGCCTGCGCTACGACCTGCCATCCAAGACCAAGCTGGGTCTTGAATACAACCACGGCTCGAAGAACTGGATCACCTTTGCACCCGCCGCAGACGACATGTGGACCGCCAAAGTGGGCACGCGCGGTGACGTGGTCGAGGCCTACCTGATACAGGAACTGGACCGCACGCCGATCTCCTCCTACTTCAGCCGCAGCTTCTTCCGCCTCGGTGTGCAGCATTCCAGATACACCTATACCGGCAGCAACAACTGGGTCGGTGCACCGGTGAAGATCAGTGACGTGAAGGGCCAACTCATGACCACGACGCCGCTGGAGTCCTCCACCAATGTCTACGCCACGGTTGAAGTCAAGTTCTGACCAAAGCCTGGTTTTTCAAATACCTCAACACATAGGAGTCTCAAAATGAAAGCGAAATTTTCCACCCTGTTGCTCGGCGCCATGCTCGCCGTCCTGTCTGCCACCTATTCGGCCAATGCGCTCGCAGATGAGGGCAAGATGGTCGGCCCGGTGACCAAGATCACCCTGGCGCCAGGCGGCAAATCGGCCACGGCCGTTCTCAAGGACGCCAAGACCGGCGAGACCGTCACCATCACCGTGACCGATGACCTGACGCTGGACAAGTTCAAGGACAAGCGCATCGTCGAAGGCGACGAGATCCGCGCGCGCTTCGAGAAGGACGGCAAGAACACCGCCAAGTCCTTCAAGAAGACCGCAGGCTGCTGACATCACCCCTCCCCTTCGGTCAATTCTGCTGACTGGTGGGGGGATCGGGTGACTGCGCAGATGTTCCATTCAAGGAGTTCATGATGAAACGTGTGTTTATGGCCGTGTCCCTGGTACTGACGATGCTGAGCAGCACTTTCCCCGGGAGCGTCAATGCGGCGCAGGATAAGGTCGAAGCGGACGAGGTTGTGAGCGAACAGGTGGTCACGTTCTACGAGCAAGGCGTGATTGGCAAGAGCGTCTGGGTGATCGACAGCCGACCGGTCGGGAAATACCTGGCTGGTCACATCCCTGGTGCGATCAGCCTGCCGTTGGACGCTTTGATGAAGAGCCCGTCAAGTGCCGACGCGCTTGGGATTCCAAAAACCGGGAAAGTGATTTTTTACTGCGCGGGACGCGAGTGCACCTTGTCCGTCGACTCTGCCGCCATCTTCAAAAAAATGGGCTATGCGGACGCCTGGGTGTACCGCAACGGTGTGCCCGGATGGAACCAAAAGGCACAGCCGCTTCAGGCCGAAGCAGCCTTCATTCAGAAGGGCAACCTGATCCTGATCGACACCGCCCCTGGCAGCAAGACGCTGGTCAGCGCAGGCAACCAGACGGTGCAGCTTTCGCTGGACGACCTCAAGGCCGCCAAAGGTCAAGGCTTGCTGGGCGCGCTGTCGCGCAACGCCCCGCTGGTGGTCCTGGCACGCGGGAACATGGAAGCCGTGAATGCCGCGCTGGAGGCCTTGCGGGAACTCGATTTTCGCCGCCTCGCCTACTTTCCACTGAACGAGTGGAAGGCTGAGTTGGCTGCAGCACCTGCGCCCACCGCACTGAGTTGGGCGCCGGTCTATGCAACGGGACAGGTCTCGCCCAAAGCCTTTGAGGAAGCCGTTGCCACAGGCAAGTTCATTCTGGACGTGCGCCCGGCGGCGGATTTTGCACGCGGGCATTTCAAAGGCGCAGTCAACGTTCCGATTGAAGAAATGGACAAAGACTTAGCCAAGATCCCCAAGGATGTCGCCGTGTTCGTGAACTGTGCAAGCGGCGCCAAGAGTACCAAGACCTACGACATCCTGGGGCGCAAGGGTTACACCAGGGTTTCGTATCTGGACGCAGAGATCGCCTGCAAGGCCGAGGTCTGCACCATCAAGGAATAGGCGACGAAGCCCGACACCGGATTGGACGAAAGATTGACCGAGGACAGATGATTCATTTCAGTCGATTCTTGCTGTGTATCCCGCTGGTGGCGATCACATCCACCGCAAGTGGGGCCGATGAGTCGGCGTTGCTGCGCATCATTGGCCAGGACCGGCAATTCATCGTGCAGACGGCCTCGGGCCCGTTCACGGTGACCCGAAGCATGACAGCGTGTGCTCGCAACAAGGGTTTTCTCCAGCCCCTGGTGCCTGTGCCAGGCGTGACCCCGGTGACGGAAATCGAGGTCCTGCATGCACTCAATGACCCACACACCATGGTCATCGACATGCGCGACGAAGAGGATCCTCTGGAGGCGACCCTGCCGAACTCCTACCACATCCCGTTCAACGAACTGGAGGACCGAATGGGTGAACTGGCCTGTGTGCGCCTGGCGCCGAACCGATGGGATTGTGCCAAGTCGCCGAATGTTGTTGCCTTCTGCAATGGGCCAGTCTGCCCGCAAAGCCCAGTCGGCATCGCAAGCATGGTCCGAGCAGGGTTTCCAGCCAGCAAGATCGCCTACTACCGGGGAGGAATGATGGACTGGGAAGCGCTGGGTTTGTCCACGGTAAAGGGCAATCGACCCACGACAAGGTAGCGCGACTTTTAGTCGTCAATAAAACCAAACAGAAGTTGATCATGAAACAAACTATTGTGACGGCCGCCTTGGTGCTCCTTTTGCCGCTCGGCTCAGTGGCTTTTGCTGATGAGCCTCAACCCATGGGCATGGCGCGACCGGGGATGATGAAGATGGACGGACCGAGAATCGATGTGCCTGTGGCACTCAAGGAAGCCAAAGTCCTGTTCAGAATTGACAGGGTGGCACCTAGCGGCGACAACTCCTTTGCGCTACAGCAGATCGGCGTACTTTCCGAGAAGTTGCGTCAGATGGGTGCCCAGGCGAGGATTGTTTCAGTATTCAACGGTGACGGTGGCTTCATGTTGCTCAACGACATGGCCTACAACCAGATACGCAAGTCGACCGGTGGAAATCCCTACAAAATGGCGATTGCGAACCTTCTTGCCAGGGGTATTGAGGTTGAAGAATGCGGCATGACCATGATGCGAGAAGGCTGGAGTAACTCTCAACTGCTGCAGGGTGTCAAGGTCAACACTGGCGCAAATCTTCGCGTCATCGAGTTGAGCCAACAAAATTTCGTGGTGTTAGGGCAGTAACGGTCCGAGTTTTCGCCCGCGTGGGTCGTGTCCGGAGCAAGCGGCGCAGCATGGTGAAACTGCGCTATTATTTCCTTGCTTGAGAATATACAAATTTATCCGGTGCGGACAAACCCAAAACAGCATGCCCAAGACTTCAAAACGCAAAACACCAGCGCCGCTGGATCCGTCGGACCAGGTGTTTGAGTTGGCAGCCGAATTGTTTCGCGTCGTGTCCGCCCCCATGCGGCTGAAAATCCTGAACTGCCTGCACGACGGTGAGCAAAATGTCACCTACCTTCTCAGCAAAATCGACACCACCCAGCCCAATATGTCGCAGCACCTGAACACCTTGTACAAGGCCAAGGTGCTGGGCAAACGCCGTGAAGGCGTTCAGATCTACTACCGCGTCATCGATGAGCGGGTGGCTGCGCTGTGCCGCGCGGTGTGCACACAGATCGTGGCGGAAGAAGCGTCGTAGCGAGGGCCGGTCTTGACCGGTTTGAAGCCCGCCCTGTTCAGCAGTCAATAAATAAGTTATTACTGATATATCAAGCACTCATCGTCCGCACCGGCGGCGATGACGCCAGACAAGCAAGGCAATCAGCAAGGGTCACCAGCATGCCATCGATTTTTCAATTTGGCGAAAGCCGGCCAGAGTTTGCCGTTCGGGTCTTGAACGAACGCGCCGTGCGGGCAGGTGCCGGCATTGTCTTTTTCCTGGCCATCGTTTCCTTCATGAACGCCTTTCTGCTCGGCAATTTTCAGCCGACGCGGCTCTTTGTGGTGTGCTTTTTGCTGGACTTCGGCCTGCGCATCTTTGTCAATCCGCGCTTTGCCCCCAGCTTGATCCTGGGCCAATGGATGGTGCGCAAACAGCAAGCGGAGTATGTTGGCGCGCCACAGAAGAGATTTGCCTGGGCGATAGGATTTGTTCTGGCGCTGGTCATGCTGTACCTGCTGGTGCTCAACCAAGTGATCGGCCCGATCAATATGCTGGTCTGCGGCACCTGTCTGATCCTGCTGTTTTTCGAGACCGCTTTTGGCATCTGCATAGGCTGCAAGGTCTATAACCTCTTCAACAAACAGAAAGCGCAACTGTGTCCAGGTGGTGTCTGCGAGGTGCCAGCCGAGCAGCGTTCGTCAACCAGTCTGGGGCAGGTCACCATACTCGCAGCATTCGCACTGGTCACAGCCGCCACAGCACAGTGGGTCTATCGCACGGCACCTCCCCAAAACGACCCACTCCAGCAGCCGAAGGCAGCAGCGCCGCACGCTCCCGTCGACCCGGCCGAAGTGGAACGGTGCAAGGTGCCGGAGTTTGCAAAGGCCATGGGTCACGAAGAAAAATGGAAGCTGCACAACCACTGCCGCTGAATTCAGGTTCGGACCGCTCAAATATTGCCTGCACCTGACCTTGACGACCGGTTTGAATCGGACTGGCCTCAAGCACGCCTAGCATTGGAATTCCCCATGACCCCCTCCTCACCCCTGAAACGCCGCCTCCTTTTTGGGGGCACCGCTGTAGTGCTCACCTGCCTGATCGCTTTCGTGCTGCTGCGAGCAGGCCCGCTGGCCCCGGTCAAGGTGGTGGTCGCATCGGCCAAGGAAGGCAGCTTCACGCCCGAGTTGTTCGGCATCGGTACGGTCGAGGCCCGGCGCAGCTGGATGATAGGACCCACGGTCGCTGGCCGGGTGCTGAGCGTGGAAGTGGACGTGGGCGACCCGGTCAAAGCTGGGCAGCTTCTGGCCGAGATGGACCCCGTGGACATCGACCAACGCCTGGCTTCGCTGGACGCGGCCATTGAGCGCGCCAGTAGCGCCCAGTCGGCGGCTGCAGCCCAGCAAGTGGATGCGGTCGCCAAAGGCGAATTGGCAGCGTCCAACATGCGGCGCAATCAGGATTTGGCGGACAAAAACTTCATCAGTTCCGGGGCCCTGGAGGCACGAGCCCAGGAAAAGACTTCAGCCGATGCGGTTTTGGAATCGGCGCGCGCCAACGCCACTGGCGCGGCGCAGGATCTTCTCAGGGCAAAGGCTGACCGCGCCGCCTTGATGCAGCAACGGGCCAATGTCAGGCTGATCGCCCCCTCCGACGGCGTGGTGTCGGCGCGCGATGCCGAGCCTGGCTCCACTGTGGTTGCGGGCCAGTCGGTTTTGCGCTTGATCGATCCCAACAGCCTGTGGGTGAAACTGCGCGTGGATCAGGGACGCTCAGCCGGACTGGTTGCGGGTTTGAAGGCACGCCTGGCCCTGCGCTCCCAGCCTCAATTGAGCGCCAGTGGCACCGTGGCCCGCGTCGAACTGCTCAGCGACAGCGTGACCGAGGAGCGCATCGCCCAATTGAGCTTTGACAAGGCGCCATTGGGCCTGTCGGTTGGCGACATGGCCGAGGCCACCATCCGGTTGCCGGACATCCCGAAGTCCCTGATTGTTCCGGCTGCGGCCTTGCAGCGTCAGGGTGGATCGACCAGCGTGTGGCGACTGGCATCGGGCCAGCCTGCCTACGCGTCGGTGCGCGTGGGTGCCACCAGCCTGGACGGACAGGTCCAGATTCTGGAGGGGCTCAAGGCGGGCGACGAGATCGTGATTTACAGCCAGAAGCCGCTGTCCGCCGAATCGCGCGTGCAACGGGTCGAGGCCATCGTCAAGCCGGCAGGCCCCGTCGGAGCCGCCCAGTGATCAGCCTCGCAGGACGCGACATCCTGCATTCGTGGCCCAAGTTTGTGCTCACGGGCATGGGCCTTGGCCTGCTCATTGGCGTCACCTTGTCCATGGCGGGCGTCTACCGGGGCATGGTCGACGACGCCCAGGCGCTGCTGACCAACAGCGGCGCCGACCTGTGGGTGGTGCAAAAGGACACGCAAGGCCCCTACGCGGAATCTTCCAGCCTGCGCGACGATGTGGTGCACGGCATTGAGGGCATGCCCGGCGTGGCGCTGGCGGCCAACGTCACCTACCTGAACATGCAGGTGCAGCGCGGTGCGGACGAGGCGCGGGCCATGGTGGTCGGCATCGATCCGGGAATGCCGGGCAGTCCGACCCATCTGGTGGCCGGTCGCCCCTTGACCCGCGGCCACTATGAGGCCATCGCCGATGTGAAGACCGGGTTTGACCTGTGCGACCGCATCCGCATCCGTCGCCATGACTACGAGGTGGTGGGCCTGACGCAGCGCATGGTTTCTTCGGGCGGCGACCCCATGGTGTTCATCCCATTGAAGGATGCGCAGGAGGCCCAGTTTCTCAAGGACAACGACGCCATCGTCAATGACCGGGCGCGCACGGTGGCCAATCCCGCGTTCAACCGCCCGGGCGTGCCGGGCCTGCTCGATGCGGTGCTGGCGAGCCAGACCAGCAGCCACAGCGTGAATGCCGTCCTGGTGCAGGTTCAGGGTGGTTATTCGCCCGAGCAGGTGGCGGAACCGATACGGCGCTGGAAACATCTTCAGGCCTACGACCGCGCGGGCATGGAGGACATTCTGGTCGCCAAACTCATCGCCACCTCCGCCAAGCAGATCGGCATGTTTTTGGTGATTCTGGCCATCGTCAGTGCTGCGATCGTGGCTTTCATCATCTACACCATGACCATGGGAAAAATCCGTGAGATAGCTGTGTTGAAGCTGATCGGCACCAGCGACGCGACCATCGCCTCGATGATCCTGCAGCAGGCCTTGGGGCTGGGCTTGATCGGGTTTTTCGTAGGCAAGGTCGCGGCCACGCTCTGGGCCCCCATCTTTCCGAAATACGTTCTCCTGCTGCAAAGCGATGCCTTGAGCGGCCTTGGCGTGGTGATGCTGATCTGCACGCTGGCCAGCACACTGGCCATTCGCATCGCCATCAAGGTCGATCCGGCCGAGGCGATTGGAGGATGAGCAGCGTGAGTCAAGCCCTTACCACGCAAGCGAAGGGATCCACCGCACCGGGCGGCATCGTCGTGCAGGGACTGCGAAAAGTCTACGGCCAAGGCGACACCGCCGTCGAAGCCTTGAAACACGTGGACATGGTGGTCGGTCCCGGCGAGGTCGTGGGTCTGGTCGGGCCCTCGGGGTCGGGCAAGAGCACGCTGCTCAAGTGCCTGGGGGCGATCATCGAGCCCACCGCGGGGCGCATGGTGCTGGGGGGCAAGACGATCTACAACGGCCAATGGGCCACGAAGGACTTGCGCTCCCTGCGCCGCGACAACATCGGTTTCGTGTTCCAGGCGCCGTACCTGATTCCTTTCCTCGACGTCACCGACAACGTGGCGCTGCTGCCCATGTTGGCGGGTCTGACAAACGCCGCGGCGCGGGCGCGGGCGCTGGAACTGCTGGCGGAGTTGGACGTGGCGCACCGCGCCCAGGCCCAACCTTCCGAGCTTTCAGGCGGCGAGCAGCAGCGCGTGTCCATTGCCAGGGCTTTGGCCAACAGGCCCACGGTGATCCTGGCCGACGAACCTACGGCACCGCTCGACGGCGAGCGCGCCTTGGCCGTCATGCGCATTTTGAATCGCATGGCGCTGCAATCGCAGGCCGCCATCATCGTGGTGACGCATGACGAAAAGATCATTCCCACCTTCAAGCGGATCTACCACATCCGTGAGGGGAGAACCGTTGAGGAAGCGGGCGAGGGACGATCCCTGGAGTGATTCGTGCTGCGTCAACTGAAATCCAAAATCTCTCACCATGAAAGGCCTGCCACAATGAATTCACCACTCATCAGCGACGAAGTTGACCTGCTTCAATCCCTCGTCGATCTGGAGCAGCACAGGCGAATCGTCGAACTGGGCTGCGGTGCGGCAGAACTGTCGCGCAAGTTGCTGGCCCGGTTCGCGACCTGCGAAGTCACCGGGCTCGAGGTTGACGAACGCCAGCACGCCAAGAACCTGCTCAACAGTGCCGAGCGCCTGCACTTCATTCAGGCCGGTGCGCAGGCCATTCCTTTTGCGGGCGAGGGTTTCGACCTCGCGCTGATGCTGAAATCCCTGCACCATGTCCCGCTGGATCAAATGCATCAGGCATTGTCCGAGATCCACAGGGTGCTGCGGCCTCACGGCCTGCTCTATGTTTCTGAACCGGTATTTTCCGGCGCATTGAACGAAGTGATGCGCCTGTTTCACGACGAAGAACGGGTACGTGCTGCAGCGATGCGCACGGTTCACGAAGCGGTGGCTTCGGGCGCCTGGGAACAGCTCACGGAACGCTTTTTTGACATGCCGGTTCATTTCCAGGACTTCGCAGACTTTGAGCGCCGCATGGTAGGCGTGACCTACCTGAACCATCGCCTGGACGCACCCAGCCTTGCGGCCGTGCGCAGCCGCTTTGAACCGCACATGACAGAAACTGGTGCCAGCTTCGTTCGACCCATGCGGGTCAATCTTTTGCGCAAGCGCTGATAGCCCTGCAACGGCCCATGGGCGCGGTAAAGGCGAGCACGGAGACGGAATGCACCCTGTTTTCTCAGGCGGCGCAGGTATCAGGCTGGAGCAGGCTAGTGCTCCGACACGGAAGTAGAGGAACAAAATGAAAGTGATGAATTCGCGCCCAGGCCTAGGCGCAAACCGCAGACATAGCGGTGCTATGGCGAGGATTTGCAACAACGGCATGGGCGTGAAGGCGCGCTTTCATGTTTCGATATTTCTGGGTTGGAGTACTAGGACCTGATGATGCGCCGATTCGTCTTCATCGCGACCGCCCCCGCGGACCCACCGTTGATCACATTCGCATAGCCCTGTTGTTGCAGAAACTGCGTGGCCTGTCCTGAGCGCGCGCCCGACTGGCAGTACAGGATGATCTGTTTCGACTTGTCGGGTAGCGCCGCAGCGTGGTTTTGTACAAAGCGGTCCAACGACAAATGCAGGGCACCGTCGACATGACCGGAGGCGTATTCGCCGCCCGAGCGCACGTCGACGAGCTGCGCGCCGGCGTCCCACTCGGGCGTATTGGCATCGGAAGAAAAAAGATGGCTTAACCAGTTCACGGGCAACTTTCGGTAATGGATAAAAAGGCTTCAGCGCTGCAGTTGCGCGTTCACCGACATCAGCCTGGACTCGTCCAACTGCCCGGCCAGGGCGTGCAGGCGTAATGTATTGAGCAACACGTCGACTCGGGCCTGCAGCCAGTTCAGTTCGGCGCTGCTCATGTCGTTTTCCGCATTCAGCAGGTCCAGCGTCGTGCGATCGCCCACCTGGTGCCCCAGACGCGTCGCATCCAGCCGCGCTCGCGTCGCCGTCGCCGCTTCGGCCAGGGCCTGGCTGCGCGCGCTGCCGCTGCGCAAGCCCAACCAGGCGCCTTGAGTCTGTTGGCTGATCTGTTGACGGGCACGCTCGACTTCGGCCAGCGCCTTGTCCTCGAGACGCAGGGCCTCGTCCTGGCGCGCGCTTCGCCAGCCGCCGGTGTACAGCGGCACACTGAGTTGCACGCCTATCATTTGCTGGCGGCTATTGTTGCTGGCCGCGCCAAAATCGCCGTTGCCGTGCAGACGTTGCTGCCCGGTCTGGGCCACCAGGTCCACCGTGGCAGCACCCGCCAGACTGTGCTTGCGCGCCTCTTCGTGGGCGGCCTGAACGTTGGCCTGCTGCAGGCGCAACTTAGGGTTGTTCTGCAGCGCCAGGGCTTGCCAATGCGCCAGCGGAGCAAGGCTTTCAGCGACGCCTGCCGCGGCCAGCGGCTGCAAGGTCGGAGACACCAGACCCGAGGTGTCGGACAAGGCGGTCTGGCTGATTTCCTGCTCGCTTTGTGCCGCCAGCCACTGGGCCTTGAGTCCAAGCGCACGCGCGCTGGCCTCGTGCGTATCAGTGACGGGCGCATCGCCCAGGGCAAAGCGGTCTTTCGCCTCCACCAGCGCCCGCTCCACGGCGCTCAGCTGCTTCGCCAACAGCTCTACTTTGCGTGTTGCCAGCAGCACGTCGAAATAGCGCTGCGCGGTGCGCAGCACCAGGTCCTGCTGAGCCGCCTGCCACTCGAACTCGGCCGCGTCGGCGGCGATTTCGAGCTGACGCGATTGCGCCGAGCGTTCTGGACCAAACAAGGGCTGGCGCGCGCTAAGCGTGAGATTCGTCGAGGTCCCGCGGTTCACCGAGGTGTTGAACGCCACTCCGTTGGACGCGGACATGCCCGGCGCGGAAAAATTCGCCCCGCTGGTCTCGGAGTCGGCGCTCATGGCGGCCACCCCGGCGTCCAGGCGCACCCCGGGGCGCCACAGTGCCACGGCCTGGCCGCGTCGGGCCTGCCCCGCCTGACGCGCCGATTGCGCGATCGCGACCTCAGGATCGTGTGTGCTGGCGGCACGCCAGACTTCGAGCAGATCGGTGGCGCCTGCCGACAAGGCTGTCAGTGCGGCGGCGATGGCGCAAGCTGTTTTGAGGAGTTTCATCGGGACAGCTTCAGCAACCGGGCTGCACACCCAGCTTGCGCAAGATACTTTCCATCAGACACCAATGCGTGAGCGCGCTTTGCAGCAGGTTGACGCCGACAAAGGCGGTGAAGGCCAGCCACCATGGGCTCACAAAAATCGGGCTGCCCGGTATGCCCAGAGCGAGCGAAAGAAGAATGAAGCTGCCGGCCAGAAGACGGACGATTTGCCAGGATTTCATGGGAATTTTCCTTTGATGTTGAACGAAACAGTGAGAAGCAAGGGGCTCAGGCGGCCTTGGGTTGTGCACCGCGGTAGGCCACGTAGTACAGCGTCGGGATGACGATCAGGGTGAGCACGGTCGAGACCGATATGCCGAAGATCAAGGAGATCGCCAGACCATTGAAGATCGGGTCGTCCAGTATGAAGAACGCGCCCAGCATCGCGGCCAGACCGGTGAGCACGATGGGCTGGGCCCGTGTCACCGCTGAATGCACGATGGCGCGCCTGAATTCCACGCCTTCACGCACCTGCAGGTTGATGAAGTCCACCAGCAGGATCGAATTGCGCACGATGATGCCGGCCAGCGCAATCATGCCTATCATGCTGGTCGCCGTGTACTGCGCGCCGAGCAGGGCATGACCCGGCATGACGCCGATGATGGTCAGCGGAATGGGCGCCATGATGATGAGTGGCGTGAGGTAGGAGCCGAACTGCGCCACCACCAGCAGGTAGATCAGGATCAGGCCGACGCCGTAGGCCGCGCCCATGTCGCGAAAGGTCTCGTAGGTGATCTGCGACTCGCCGTCCCACTTCAGTGCGTAGCCGCGGTAGCTGTCTTCGGGCTGGTGGATGAAGTATTCCTGCAGCGTGCCACCGCCCGGCGTGGCGATCTTCGCCAGCTCGGCACGCATGGAAAACACGCCGTACAGCGGGCTGTCGAGCTTGCCCGCCATGTCGGCGACGACAAAGTTCACCGACAACAGATCCTTGTGGTAAACGGGCTGTTCGCGCACGCTGTCGCTCACCGTGACCAGCTCGCGGATCGGCACCAGGCGGCCCTGCGCGTTGCGCACGGTCAGTTGCAGCAAGGCGTTCAGATCGCCGTGGCGCTCTGGTGGCAGCTGGAGCACGGCAGCCGCCGGGTACTTGCTCTCGTCATGCAGGTAGGCCGTGGCCTCACCGGCCAGGCCGGCACGCAGCGTCGTGACGATGGATTGCTGGGGCACGCCCAGCAGCGCCGCTTTCTGCCGGTCCACCAGCAGCAGCGTCTTGGGCGCAGCGGCAATGCTGCTGTCGTCCACGTCGACCACGTCCGGCGTCTTCTCGAACACAGCGCGCACCGCCTTGGCGACCTGGAGCCGGCCCGTGGCCTCCGGTCCATAGATCTCGGCGACGATGGGCGAGAGCACGGGGGGACCCGGCGGCACCTCGACGATCTTCACGTTGGCGCCAAAGCGCAGGCCGATTTTTTGCAACTCGGGCCGCACGCGGGCCGCGATGGCGTGGCTCTGGGCGCTGCGCTGGTGCTTGTCCACCAGATTCACCTGCAGGTCGCCCACGTCGCCGCCGGCGCGCAGATAGTACTGGCGCACCAGTCCGTTGAAATTGATGGGCGCGGCGGTGCCCGCATAGGCCTGGTAATCGGTCACTTCCGGCACGGTGGCCAGGTAGGCGCCGAGTTCGTGCAACACGGCGGCCGTGCGCTCCACGGGCGTACCGGCGGGCATGTCGACGATGACCTGAAACTCCGACTTGTTGTCAAACGGCAGCATCTTCAGCATCACCAGGCCGGTGGCCGGCAGCGCCAGCGAGATGGCGATGAGCACGGTAATGCCCAGGCCCAAGAAGCGCCGGTTGCGCGGGCCGCGCCGCTCGTCCAGCAGGGGGCGAAACAGCCGCTCGAACAGCGGGGCCAGCTTGCCCGCCAGACCCGCAGGACCCGGCGCCGCAGCGCCGTGGGCCGGCGCGGCTTTCATCCACAGGCGGGCCAACCAGGGGGTGACGACAAAGGCGATGGCCAACGACAGCAGCATGCCCATGCTGGCGTTGATGGGTATCGGGCTCATGTAGGGACCCATGAGTCCCGAGACAAAGGCCATGGGAAGCAAAGCGGCGATCACGGTCAGCGTCGCCAGGATGGTGGGGCCGCCCACTTCATCGACCGCACCCGGAATGATTTGCGCCAGGGAGAGCTGCGGGCGGAGCTGCTGGTGACGATGGATGTTCTCAACCACCACAATGGCGTCGTCCACCAGGATACCGATGGAAAAGATCAGCGCGAACAGCGAGACGCGGTTCAGCGTAAAGCCCCAGGCCCAGGAAGCAAACAGCGTCACGGTCAGGGTGAGGATCACGGCGCTGCCGACGATCGCCGCCTCTCGCCGGCCCAGCGCAATGAAGACCAGGGCAACCACGGAGGCGGTGGCAAACAGCAGCTTTTGGATCAGCTTCTTCGCCTTGTCGTTGGCCGAGGCGCCATAGTTGCGCGTTTCGGCCACCTGCACATCTGCTGGGATCACGGTGTTGCGCAGCACCTCCACCCGGCGCATCACGGCGTCAGCCACGTCGATGGCGTTCTCGCCCGGCTTCTTCGTGACCGACAGCGTCACGGCAGGGTATTCCGCTGGCGGCGCACCGTTCACGCCAGTGACACCGTGCCAGACGTAGCGCACCGCCGGCATGGCGCCGTCGCGCACCTGGGCCACATCGCGCAGAAACACCGGCTTGCCGGCGCGAACGCCCACGACCAGTTCGCCCACTTCGCCGGCCTGGCGCAGGAATGGACCCGATTCAATCGCCACCGAGCGGTTGCCGGCGATCAGTTCACCCACCGGCAAGCCCAGATTGGCCGACTGCAGGGCTTGGCGCAGGTCGGCCACGGTCACGCCGCTGCCGGCCATGCGCTCGGGATCGATCTCCACCATCACGGCGCGCCCGGGTCCGCCCACCGTGCTGACCTCGCGCGTCCCGGGAACGCGCTTCAGATCGGCTTCCATGCTGTGCGCCACGCGTTCCAGATCAAAGGCGCCGGCGCCGCCGCTCTTGTCAAACAGCGTGAGCGTCACGATGGGGACGTCGTCGATGCCCTTGGGTTTGATGATGGGCGCCAGCACGCCCAGGTCCCGGGGCAGCCAGTCGGCGTTCGAATTCACCGTGTCGTACAGGCGTACCAGGGCCTCGGTGCGTCCCACGCCGACCTTGAACTGCACCGTGACGATGGCCAGGCCCGGGCGCGACACCGACATCACGTGCTCGACGCCGGAAATCTGCGCCAGCACCTGCTCGGCAGGTCCGGCCACCATCTGCTCGACGTCGCGCACCGCCGCCCCCGGGAACGGGATCAGCACATTGGCCATGGTGACGTTGATTTGCGGCTCTTCTTCGCGCGGCGTGACCAGCACGGCGAACATGCCCAGAAGCAAGGCGACAAGCGCCAGCAGCGGCGTGATTTGCGCGCGCTGGAACAGGGCGGCGATCCGACCCGAAACGCCCATGGCAGCGGCCTTGGAATCTGTCGTGTTCATGTCAGTGGCCCTTGGCTGCCGCTTGCGCGTCGACAGCGACCTGATCACCCTTTTGCACGCCGCTCAGGACTTCCACCAGACTGCCCTGCACACGGCCCAGGCGCACTTGGCGCAGCAGCGCCAGCCCTTTGCCGTCCACCACATAGACACCGGTCATCTCGGCGCGCCTTTGCACGGCGCTGACGGGCACGAAGAGTCGGAACCCCTGTTCGGACGCGGCAGCGGGCAAGCGGATACGGGCAAACATGCCGGGTACGACGCCCTTGATACCCTCGGCCAGGGGCAGGCGGACCTGCGCCGTGTGGGTGCTGGCGTCGACCGTCGGCAGCACCTGGGCCGGCACCGGTTTGAACTCTTGGTCTGGCAAACCCGGTATCTCGAACTGCAGGACGGGCTTGCCACCCAAGCCGGCAAGCAGTGATTGAGGCACGGCCGCGCTGATGCGCAGCGCCGCCGGATCGTAAACACTCAGCAGGGGCCGACCGGGCATCGCCATGTCGCCCAGGGCCACAGAAACCTCACTGACGACACCCGCGTAGGGCGCTGTCACCACAAAAAACCCGGACTGGGTTTTTGCCACGCCGGCCTGTGCCTGCAAGGCGCGCAGCTGCGCTTGCGTGGCCTCCCACTGGGCCTGGGCCCGGTCCAGCGCCGACTGGCTGATGTACTGCTTCTGAAACAACTGCTTTTGCCGCTCGTAGTCCTTGGCGGTAACGTTCATGGCGGCGCGAGCCGCTTCCACCTGCGCCGAACTCGCCACTACGCCGTCGCTGGCCACCCGGGCGTCGATGCGCACCAGGGCCTGTCCTGCCTTGACCGCGTCGCCGGCCTTGACGTTCAGTGCCACGATGGCGCCCGCCACCTGGGCCGACACGGCCGTTTGCCGCACCGCCTCGACCACGGCGTCGAAGCTGACCCCTTCGGCGCCTGCAACTTGGGTTTGCACGGCCACCGTCGCCAGCGCGGGCGCCGCGACCGCAGGCGTTCCGGCCAGTACACACACAAGGGCCGCGAGAGCTGTTACAGGGATTTTTAACATCAGATTTCCCATGGTTTTCGGTTATGAAATGTGATTTTTTATCAATTTAGCCAATCAGCTAAATAGTTAAGTAGTATAATTCTCGGCATGAACAACATGCCCATCGAGGCGCTGCAAGAAGTTGCGGCATATTTCCAAGTGCTGTCCGAGCCCACGCGACTGCAGATCCTCAACCTGCTGCGCGGCACCGAGCGCAACGTCGGAGAACTGGCGCAGTTGTGCGGCTTCACGCCGGCGAATATTTCACGCCATCTGGCCTTGCTGACGCAGCACGGCCTGTTGGTGCGCGAGAGTCGGGGCACCAGCGTGTTCTACCGTACGGCGGACGAATCGGTGTACGCCCTGTGCGACTTGGTCTGCGGCAACATCGCCAACCGCTTCGAACGTACGGCCAAAAACCGCCAGGCCTTTCTGCGGCATAACTGAGCGACGCTTTTCCCCCGTTTTTTCCAACCTGGCGGCACCACCGCCCACCAAAACATGAGCACCTTTGACCACACAGGCCTGATCCAGTCCATCAATGAAAACCTGGCGCCCCTGCGCAAAACCCAACCCGAAACCATGCAGGCTTTTGGTCAGTTGGCACGCGTTGCCATGGCCGAGGGCGCCGTCAGCGCCAAGAACAAGGAACTGATCGCCTTGGCCGTCGGCATCACGCAGCACTGTTCGGGCTGCATCGGCTTTCACGTCAAGGCCTTGCACCGCCTGCAGTGCAGCCGCGCCGAATTGGAGGAAATGCTCGGTGTCTGCGTCTACATGGGCGGTGGCCCGGCACTGATGTATGCCGCCGAAGCCATGAAAGCGTGGGACGCCATGGCGCCCAAGTCAACCGTTTAAGGCCTATTGCGGCAACGTCACGTCTCGCTCAACCTCATTCTGGCGAGTGCGAGGCGCTCGTCCAGATATGCGCCATAGAAGTCCGACTGACTGCCACCAACCAGGCGCGGTGCAAGCTCGCGGGCCGCACGCCCAAGGAACAGCACGGTCGGCGCCACCCTGATGTGCCATGCACTAATACGATGCTCATGCGTGGATGGGGCACCGTCAAAATCGAGCAAGCTGGCGCTGCTGCGCATATCCACTTGTACCAGGGACACACCCTGCTGCTGCAGCGGCCCCAGGTAGTTGTCCCGGGAAATTTTGCAAAATGGACAACCATCCAGACTGACCATGACGAGCAAGGGTTGATTTTTGTCCACCGCCCGTGCCAACGCATCGCGCAACGAGGCAGCCTTGGGCAAGACGACCTGCGCAGCTTGCACCGATTGAACAGCCACCATTGAGAGCAACGAGCCCAGCAGTGCACGTCGGGACAATCCGCCTTCAAGCCCAGGGTCGACGCGTGCCCGACTCATTGAGGCTCTCGCTCCATCAACAAGTAGGTGTTGTAGGCGTTCATGCGATTGGCCACCCGAAACAGGGGCAGATGCTCGAAGCGACTCCAATCGGCGGCTTTGTATGCGTCATCGAATGGCTCCATGTTGCGCGCAGCCTGTCCCATGGTGGCACGCAGATGCGTCAAGTAGTCCCGCGTGATCTCCATGTCGGCCTTGGCCGATGTTGACAGGGGACCATGACCAGGAACGATGACTGTCGTGTCGAAGGCCAGCAAGGCGTCCAGCGCCTTGATCCAGTGACCGCTGTCAGCCTGTCCGACAAAGGGCACGCGGCTGCGAAACACCAGGTCGCCGGCGAACAGCAGTTTCTTTTGCGGCAGGTAGACCACCAGGTCCTCCGGCGTGTGCGACGGCCCCATCGCCTTGACCTGAAAGCGCACGCCGCCCACCACGAACTCCTTGTCGCCAGACAACCATTCGTCAGCGGCGATCAGCCGTGTCTCTTCATTCACCCAGGGCGCCAATTCCTGGCGTGACGCGTCCAACCGCAGCCGGGCGGTGTCCGAATTCAGGTAGTCCCGCGCCGCCTGGTGCGCCACGATGCGAGCGCCTGCTGCCTTGAAAATCTGCAGCCCATAAATGTGATCCGCATGGTAGTGCGTCACGATCACCATGGTCACCGGTTGCGTCGTGATCAGGCGAATTTGTTCCATCAAACGCCTGGCCAAGGCGGGCGATCCCAGCGCATCCACCACGACCACACCTTGATCAGTGACCACGAAACCGGCGTTCGAGATGAAGTTCTGGTTCGCCGAAGTACCCAGCGCGGACAGTCCCTCTACATACCATGAACCAGGAGCCACTTCGTGCGCTACCATGGTCGCCGGCTCGGCTGCGCCGACACCTAGCGACAACGTGAAAAGTAAAAATAACAGCCTGCGGCCAAACCAGGAGCTTCGAACCATGGCTGAAATCATGCGCGCCTTTCTGGTCTGCGGATTGGGGGAAATCGGACGATCGCAAATGAAAACCATCAAATGCATGGCGAATCGCATGCACAGCGATTAATATAAGCCGATAAAGAATTATTAGGGATCGCCGTGAATCTGGCAAGCCTACTGGAAAAATATGGTGATGGCTCGGCACTGGCCATGGGCGGGGCGGTGATTGGCGCGCTGTTCGGTTTTTTTGCGCAGCGCTCGCGCTTTTGCCTGCGGGCGGCGGTAATCGAGTTCTGGCATCACCAGTTCGGCGAAAAACTCTCTGTCTGGCTGTTGGCTTTCTCGACGGCCGTGGTCGTGGTACAGGTGCTGATCCTGACGCACAGCCTGGACATCAGCACCGCGCGACAGATGGCAACCCGGGGCAGCTTATCTGGGGCCATCGTCGGTGGGCTGTTGTTTGGCGCCGGCATGATCCTGACCCGTGGCTGTGCCAGCCGACTTCTGGTTCTTTCGGCAAACGGCAATTTGCGCGCCCTGCTCTCGGGCCTTGTCTTTGCTGTCACCGCGCAAGCCGCACTGTCGGGCGCGCTCGCGCCGCTGCGCAATGTCATTGCCACTCAATGGACTGTTGACGGGGGTCCCGCCCGCGATCTTCTTGCCATCACGGGCGTCGGGCCGTGGGGTGGCCTGAGCGCGGGATTGCTCTGGTTAGGCGCCGCGCTGTACTTCGCCGTGATCAGTGGCTGGGGTCTTTGGAAATGGCTCGGTGGCATCGGTGCAGGTCTGATGGTCGCTGCCGGATGGTGGTTCAGCTACACCGTGTCCAGCAACTCCTTTGCCGTCGTGCCCATCCAGGGGCTGACCTTCAGCGGCCCCTCGGCCGAGTGGTTGATGCGTGTACTCGCAACACCAGCGCCGCCCATCGGATTCGACTTTGGCCTGCTGCCCGGCGTCTTCGCGGGCTCATTTGTTGGCGCTTTGATCGGTGGTGACCTGAAGCTCGAAGGCTTCAACGACGGTTACAGCATGCGCCGCTATATCGCTGGCGCTATGCTGATGGGTTTCGGTTCCATGCTGGCAGGAGGCTGCGCAGTCGGAGCCGGCATGACCGGTGGATCGATCTTCGCACTGACCGCCTGGCTGGCCCTGGCAGCTATGTGGGTGGGTGCCGGCATCACCGATCGGCTGGTGGACAAAACTGCTGCCGTGGCCGCCGGCCAACCACGCGCCGCCGCACGTGCAAACCGGGCACCCTGAGTTAGCACCCAGGTTTCAGCCCAGGGTATCGGCCCAGATATTGCGTGCCCAGGCAAAGGCGATTGCCCCCTCCATGGGGTTCGCCGTCGCAGAGAGCCCCCCGGACCCGGGCACCGTCAACATGGTCTTGTGCTCGCGGTCATAGCGATGCACGCTGGAAACGTGGACCGCGTCTTCGTCGCTGACAAAGCTGTAGCAGGTGTTGTTGTAGATCGGCATGTCGTTGGGCTGCTGACCGGTGAGCAGCGCCACCACAGCCGCTGCGCAGACCTTGCCATGCTGATTCGCCATATGGCCTGACTTGGGCATCAACGGCGCAACCTGGATGGCGTCCCCAAGCACGTGAATGTGTTCTGCACCCCGCGCTTCATGCGTCAAGAAATCCACCTCGCACCAACGCTGATTCGCGGTCGCCAGGCCGGTCTGGACAGCGATGTCACCGGCGCGCATCGGTGGCAGCACATTGAGTACATCCGCTTTGAGGTCGTCCTCGAAGTCAAATTTGAGCGTATTCCCGGCAACATCCACGTCGACCAGGTTATGCCTGGGTCGGTACTCGACGATGGCGGGATATCGGTCGGCCCAGGCCTTCTTGAACAATGCTCCTTTGGATGTGACATCGTCGTTCGCATCCAGTATCAGCAGCTTGGATCTGGGCTTATGCTTGCTGAAATAGTGGGCCACCTGACAGGCCCTCTCGTACGGCGCTGGCGGGCAGCGGTAGGGTGCAAGCGGAATGCTCAAGGCGAAGACACCACCGTCAGGCATGGCTTCTACCTGCTTGCGCAACGCCACCGTTTGCGAACCCGCCTTCCATCCATGCAAAATTTTGGTCTGAGCCCCCGGTGCCAGCATGCCGGGCAAGGCGTCCCACATGAAGTCGACGCCCGGCGACAAGATGAGTCGGTCGTAGTGCAGTTTCGCCCCGCTCGCCAGCAGCACCCAATGTTTTTCGACGTCTATGCGGATTGCGCGATCCTGCAGCACGCGCACCCCATGAACTTTGGTCAAATCGGCATAGGACCTGGTGATGTCGACCATGGTGAGGCTGCCGCCCAGCACCAGGTTTGACATCGGGCAGGAAATAAAGGATGCGTTGGGCTCGACCAGCGTGACCGCAATGCCATAATCGGACCACATCCGCACATATTTGGCAGCGGTTGCACCCCCATACCCACCACCGACGACGACCACCTGCAGACCTTTGCCATTGGGGCTGGCACCAGCGGACAACATGCCTCCGGCAGCCAGCGCCGCCCCGGCAGCAAGCATCCTGGAAAATTGACGACGTTGCATGCGGTCCCTACTGCTTCAATGCCGAAAAATAGGCAGCCAACTGTTCTATCTGCTCATCCGAATAGCCCTTGGCAAGTTGGTGCATCAGCGTTGCGGGCTTCCTTCCGCCCTTGAAGTCCATGAGTTTTTGACGCAGGTCTTCCTCTTTTTGTCCAGCAAGCGATTCCATTCCGTCTTGCGCGACGCCGTGAGTGCCATGGCAGTTTGCGCAGGCTGCGGCCATGGCGCGAACATGCAAGGAATCCGCCTGCGCCGACGGCGCCAGACATGCGAGCGCAAACACCCCAGCTAATTTATGCAGATTCATGGCGCCAGGCATGGACGCAAAGCTGTGTCCATAGAAGCGATGCCTCATGGACGCAAATAGACAAAGTGTTCTTTGGCCTGCAGGTTTGCCACCTCGGCAACGCCCGAGGGAACAATCTTCGCTTCCAGAACCACTTTGTCCTTGGAGATTTTTCGTGACTCGAGCGTGTTATTGCAAACCCGGAATTCCACCCCCCTGGAAGCCAGATCGCCGACATCCCCGGAAAACGGCTGGTTCGTTGGCGTCTGCGCGCCCTCTAACAGAAAATCTATGCCCAGGCCATGAGCCACCACTACGATCTTGACCGTAGGATCTGCCGACAAGTGGTTGCGAATATTGCCCATGGCGCGCGCTGCCTGAGCAACGCCCTCTGAGAGGTGGTACACCACATTGACCTGCGCAGACGCCACGGATGCGAAGATCAATCCAAATAGGATGAAGAGGAAACGTTTCATTCGGACTCCCTTATATAGAGCCCGCACTGTAAGGTGGCAACAGATCATGCACACCGGGAGAAACCCGCATGCAGCGGCCTGTTTCGACGGAGGTCC
>CAIKVZ010000002.1 GCA_903830985.1 uncultured beta proteobacterium | reverse complement strand
CATCTGCATGTCCATCAGGACGATGTCCCAGGCCGCCGTGGGGAACAACTCAACCGCCCTTTGTCCGTTTTCCGCCAGCACCACGGTGTGGCCCCATTTTTTCAAGAGCGTGGTGGCCAGAAGCTGGTTCACAGCGTGGTCTTCGACCAACAGCACCCGCAGTTGACGCTCGCTCTTGCGCTGCTCTGGGCCTGCCGTGACGATGGCGTCACCCGGCACAGCCCGTCCTTCGGCGGCACCGACCGACGGCGCCGCGCGACCCAGGCGCACCGTGAAATGGAACGTGCTGCCCTGACCCTCGACGCTCTCCACCCAAATGCGTCCACCCATCAACTCCACCAAACGCGCGCTGATCGTCAGCCCCAGTCCGGTTCCGCCAAATTGACGCGTGGTAGAGGCGTCGGCCTGAGAGAAAGCGGCAAATATGAGCTGTTGCTTGGCGGGCGCAATTCCCAAGCCGGTGTCGCTGACCGACACCTGAACTTCATAGCCCTGCGCGCCCAGATCGGTGCTCAGCGCGCGCACCGTCACGCCACCCTGCTGCGTGAACTTGATGGCGTTGTCGCACAGGTTGGTCAGGACCTGACGCAGGCGTCCGGGGTCCCCCACCACCGCGGCACTCAGATCCGCAGGCAGATCGCACTCAAACTTGAACCCCTTTCGGGCGGCGCGTATTTGAATCCCTGCAAGTGTCGTCAGAATCAATTGGCGCAGATCGAATGGGACACTTTCCATGTCGAGCCGGCCCGCTTCAATCTTGGAAAAATCAAGAATGTCGTTGAGGATGACCATTAGCGACTGCGCCGAGTTTTTGACGTTGCTCAGGTAGCTACGCTGGTCTGCGTCCAGTTGGGTGTCCAGCGCAAGTTCTGTCATGCCGATGACGCCATTCATGGGCGTGCGGATTTCATGACTCATATTCGCCAGGAACTCGCTTTTCGCCTTGTTGGCCGCCTGCGCTCTCGCGGTGGCTTCCTGCAGGGATTTTTCAAGCTCCTTGATGGCGGTGATGTCGGTGCGAATGCCGATGTACTGCTGCACGCGACCGTCCGCGCCCACCAGTGGCACGATGGTCGAATCAAGCCAATAGAAAGAACCGCTCTTCTTCCGATTCTGGATCTGGCCGTGCCAGACTTTTCCGAGCGAAATCGTGCGCCAAAGTTCGGCAAAAAATTCAGGTGCGTGGGCATCGGATCGGGTCACCCTGTGGTTCTGTCCTATCAGTTCGGCGCGCGAATAGCCGCTGATTTCGCAAAACTTGTCGTTCACGTAGCTGATGCTGCCATTCAGATCGGCGACGCTGACGATCCCGTGTTGATCCAATGCGAACTTCTGGTTGCTCAAGTCCTTGTTCTGGTTGAACAGGCGTTCAGACACAACGTTCAGCGCGACGCCCAATGCTTCGATTTCCGAAGCGCCGTGGGACACTTGAAGTTTCGCGCCGAGCACGTGGTCCAGTTCCCCCGCAAATTGGGTCGCCGAGCGCAGCGCCCGCATGGGCGGACGCAACACCAGCGCCAATAGACCCAGGGTCGCAGCGATGGCAAGCACAATCACCATCAGCGCCTGCGTCCAGATGTCCGTGGCGGTCTGATTGAAACTGTCCAGCCGGTAACTCACGCGCACCCAGCCCAAGCGCCTGTCGCCCGGGGCCGTGATCGGGTGCCAGGCCGATATGGTGCCTTCGCTGCCCGCCAAAAAGTCCCGTTGCGGCGAGTCGGCGCTGCGCCGCTCCAACTGCGTGACGGGTTGATAGGTGTCGGGCAAGCTCAATTTTTGGGTGCTGAAACGAGGTGACCACTGGCCGTTCTTGTTCACCACTTCGCTCAGCGGCTTGCCTGATACATCGGTCACCAGCACCGAAAAAATTCCAGGCACGGTGGCGGTCTGTATGGCGATCGCCTCTATGCTGGAGAAATCGTTGTCGAGAAGCAAACGCGCATTGATGGTGGCCAGGTTTTGTGCCAGCGCCGCCATTTGCGCCGTGATGGTCAGGCGCGCCAGATCGGTCTGTCCTTTGGCTGTATAGCTGCCATAACCCAGAATCGATACCACCAGGCAGGTGGCCGTCAACAGCATCAGTTGGCGCTCCAGACTGCGCGGCAGCCAGCGCAGATAGCCACGCTGGTGGGCATGGCCTTTCGTCATTTCCCTACGCTTGATTTGGTCCATGCCCCTTGTCCCGCTCCCTTACCTGTGAGAGCCGCATTATCCTGCCTGCGGGAACGGGGTCGTGGGGGCGGATCAGGAGATCTTTTCCAGCGCGAGCAAGCCGGTGGCGGTGTTGGAAATCGGGATGTGGTAGTTGCTGTGCACCTTGCGCACACCGGCGCCTTCTCCCGCGGTCAGGGCGGCGCGCATCGCCAGCCACATCAGCAATTCCACGCCCTGAGTACCGGTCTTTTCCACCAGTTCCAGGATGCTGAACTGCGTCGCCCACTCGGGGTTGCTGAGCAGGCTCTCCATGAACTGCAGGTCGAATGCCTTGTTGATGAAACCCGCGCGCTCGCCGTCGAGTTGGTGGCTCAGGCCACCGGACGCGATCACGGCCACGGTCTTGCTGCTGTCCCAGGCGCTAATAGCCTCACCCACGGCCTTGCCGAGGGCATAGACGCGGCTCGCCTTGGGCAGCGGGAACTGCACGGTGTTGATGCAGATCGGCACGACGCTGACCGGGCATGACCCTTCGGGCCACAGCAGCTTGAGCGGCAGGGTGCAGGCGTGGTCCACCAGCATTTCCTGGCAGGTGACGATGTCGAATTCCTTTTCCACCAGGGTATTGATGATCTGCCACGACAAGTCGAGTTCGCCCGCAAAAGGCGGCAGCGTGGGGATACCCCAGCCTTCGTCGGCGTTGTGGTACTCGGGTGCTGCGCCCACGGCGAAGGTGGGCATCTTGTCCAGAAAGAAGTTCAGCCCGTGGTCGTTGTAGAACAGCACCACCACGTCGGGCTTCACCTGGCCTAGCCAGTCGCGAATCGGCGGGAAGCCGTCGAAGAAGGGCTTCCAGTAAGGGTCCTGCTGCAAGCCCTTGTGGATCGCGCCGCCGATGGCGGGAATGTGCGAAGTGCCGATGCCGCCTATGAGTTTGGCCATGTTGTGTTTCCTGTCGATGTGCTTATGGATGGGCCGCTGCGCGCAGCTTGGCCTTGAATTCTTCCTTGCTCATGCCGGTCTGCTGCGCGCCGATGTCCTGCATGTCCAGGCCGAAGATGCCGGCGAACTTGGCCAGGTAGTAGGCGTTGCCGCCCGCGGCGATGAGTTGCAGCACGTTGCGCGCGGCGATCGCTGCAGCCTGCTGCTCGTTCAGTCCGTACTGGCGCATGTAGGCGGCCTCGTCCTGCAGGAAGGCGGCGCGGTTCTCGGCCGAGTTGAAGGAAAAGCACATTTTGTTCAAGGCATAGCCTTTTTGTGCCTGCACGCCGTCAAAGGGCGTGGTGCCGGGGATTTTCGGCAGGGGTTGGGTTGGTGCCACGGGTATCTCCTGTTGGGGAAGGCCCGAGTATGGCGCGACAATCCCTAATGATAAACACATGAGTCATCATGCATCCCATGAGCCAATTCGATCATTCAGACCTGGACGGACGCCTGCTCAAGCTGCTGCTCGCCGTGCTCGAGACCGGCTCCATCACCGCGGCAGCGCAGCGCCTGGGCGTGACGCAGTCGGCCGTGAGCCATTTGCTGAACAAACTGCGCGCCATCACGGGCGACGCGCTGTTCGTCAAGTCGGGGCGCGGCATCGTGGCCACGGCACGGGCTGAAGCACTGGGCGCGCAGGCGCGCGAACTGCTCGCCGGCATGCAGCGCTTTGCGCATTCGGGCGTGTTCGATCCGGCGCAGTGGCGCACGCGCTTCACCATTGCGGCCAATGACTTTCAGCGCGAGGTGCTGCTGCCGCCGCTGATGGCGCGGCTGCGCATGCAGGCGCCCGGGGTGGCACTGCAGGTCATCCCTTCCGGCGTGCCCAGCCTGGAGATGCTGCGCCACGAACATTGCCAACTGGTCATCAGCCCGCGCCCCCCGGAGGGCACGGACATCCTGCAAAAGCGCCTGTTCAGCGACGAATACCGCGTCTTCTACGACGCCGCTCAGCGCAGCGCGCCCACCAGCAAAGCCGGGTACCTGGCGGCAGAACACGCCACCGTGGTGTACGAGGGGCAACGCGCGCTCGACCTGGACCAGTGGCTGGCGGCGCGCGGCGTGCATCGCAATTTTCGGGTGACGGTGCCGGGCTTCTCGGGTCTGGCCTCGTTCATCCGCGGCACCGCCCTGCTGTGCACGGCGCCGGGTCTGCTGCAGGGCCACCTGTTGCAGGGCCTGGCCAGCGTGAAGGCTCCGCTGCCCTGCCCCGCCATGCCGATGTACATGGTCTGGCATCTGCGCCATCAGCAGGACGCGGCACACCGCTGGTTGCGCGCGCAACTGCAGGCGGTGGTTGCGCCGGCACTGGCGCAACGCCACTGAAGCCGTTGGCGGTTACTTCAGCAAACGCAGGCAGAACGGGTAACGGTAGGATTGCTTGTTGCTCGCCTTGACCGTGGCGAGAATGCACACCACGAGGTTGGTCAACATCAAGGCCCAGAACATAAAGATTCCGATCAGCACGAACATCAGTATGCTGCTTACCACTGCGGCAATAAGCACGGTGATTTGCCAATTCAGCGCTTCGCGGGCATTGTCCAGAACCCAGCCCGGTGAATCCTTCTTGATCAGAAAAACAATCAACGATGGAATAAAGCCAAAGAAGATCCCTCCCAGGTGGGCCAGGATCACCATCAACTTGTCGCTGTCTGCCGAGGGTGCTGAAAAACCCGTAGCAGGCACGGCCGCACCGCCCTTGCCCGCACTGGCGCCACATTTTTGGCAGAAGCCAGCAGTTTCGGGTACTTCGGTACCGCAAGAAGAACAGAACATGGTTTGCCTTTGGGTTGATAGGATTTGAATTATCACTCAGTTGTTAACGGTAATCGGGCAATGCCATCAGTATTTGCGGCGCGCGTTGCACCTCGTCAATGAGGGCGCGGTCAGAGGTCCGTCCCGGCACGTGGCGCCTGAACCTCACCGTTTTTCACAAGGGCTTGCTCGACCGGTTTCGGGCCGTCGTGGCGCTGGCGTAGCGGACTTGGCAGCCGGCAGACCGACCGGGTCCTTAAAGGCGTTGCAGCGGGACTGCCCAGAGTCCTTCACCAAACGACAGAGCCTGGCTGCCGCTGTAGAGCACGATACCTGTAATGAATTGCGCGCCAGCGATGTCACGCAGGCGGCGAAGGCCTTTGAAGTCGCTGGCTTCCACACTCGCAGCAGCCTTGACTTCGATGCCGATAAGTTCGCGCAATGGGGACTCCAGCACAAAGTCGACTTCGACCTGGTCCTTGTCTCGGTAATGCGAGAGGAACCATTTTTCCGGCGAGAGGCTGAGAATCTTGAGCAGTTCACCATAAACCCAGGTTTCCAGCGTGGCGCCAAACCGCGTGCGTTCTGTCAAAACGAGTTCGGCTGTCAGCCGCGTCAGCGTGGACTGCAAACCGGCATCGAGAAAATGGATTTTGGGTGCCTTGATCAGGCGTTTGAATTCATTGCGGCTCCATGCAGGCAAGCGACGCACGAGAAAGAGCTTTTCCAGAATGCCCAAGTACTTGTCCACTGTGTTGCTGCTCAGACCTATTTGCCCACCGACCTGACTCAAGTTTGCGAGTTGGCCACTGAGCTCAGCAAGAATGTTCAGCAATTGTGGCATCTGGTTGATCTGGTCGATTTGTGCAATGTCCTGGATGTCGCGCTCGATCAAGGTCGTCAGGTAGGAGCGTGCCCATGCCTGGCGTCGAGCCGGCGTGGCACGCAGTTGCATTTCGGGGTATCCACCGGCCAGGACCTGGTGCCTCATGTCGATTTGCTGGTGAGGCCGACGGGAGCTTAACGACCAGCTTTGCCCTCGTGCCTGCTGCAAAAAATCATTCGGCCGGCGTGCGAGTTCAGACTGTGACAGCGGCAAAAGGGTGTGGATTTCGACACGACCGGCGAGGCTGTCCGCGATCTGGGGCAGGGCCATCAAATTGGCCGATCCGGTAAGCAGAAAGCGCCCCGGGCGACGGTCCCGGTCAATAGCGAGTTTGATGGCCATCAGCAGTTGCGGCGCGCGTTGCACCTCGTCAATGATGGCGCGATCAACTTGCTGGATGAATCCCATCGGATCGGCCCGCACTGAATTCAGCAAAGCCGGGTCGTCGAGCGAAAAATAGGCCATCTCACCTTCGTACTGCTGCACCAGGGTGGTCTTCCCGCACTGCCGTGGACCATTCACGAGGACCGCAGGCGTGTCGAGCAGGGACTCACGCAGCGGTGCATCCAGATGGCGAGGAAAAAGCATGGTTTTCGGAGTGTTTTTCATCTGTACAAAAGCTCAAAATATTTACCGTCCATTTTTAAATATTGGGCCGTCCATTTTTAATTATGGCACCGTCTGTTATGAATTAGCCTCGCCACACAGCGACTCTCCCGGCCGTCCCACCAGTGTGACGAACGCGCGCTGAACTCTTCGCCCGGCTTTTGACTTGGGACAGAAGGGCCGCCGTGGTACCGGACTACGATGGGGCGTTCCAACGAACAACGCACCTTTGACATGCCACTGATCACGCTGAGCCAGGATGGTCCCATCGGAACCATCACGCTGGATAACGCAAGAAAACACAACGCCCTGAGCCACCAACTGGTGAGCGATGTCATCGACGGCCTCAAGGCTTTCGAAGAGGCCAAGCTCCGGGTCGTGATCCTGCGCGCAGCGCCAGGCAGCAAGGTCTGGTCGGCCGGGCACGACGTGGGCGAACTGCCCATAGACGGACGCGACCCGCTGGGCTGGAACGACCCCTTGCGCGAACTGGTGCGCACCATCGAGGGCTTTCGCGCGCCGGTCATCGCCATGATCGACGGCGGCGTCTGGGGCGGCGCGGTGGAGGTGGTGCTGGCCTGCGACATCATCATTGCCACGCCGGCTTCCACCTTCGCCGTGACGCCGGCCAAGCTCGGTGTGCCCTACAACGTCAGCGGCATGATGACCTTCATGAGCGCGGCCAGTCTGCGCATCGTCAAGGAACTGGCCTTCACGGCGGCGCCAATTTCTGCCGAGCGCGCCGAGCGCGTGGGCATGATCAACCACGTGGTCGAGTCACAGGATCTGCACGCCTTTACCCTGGCCATGGCCGGCACGATCGCGGCCAATGCGCCGCTGAGCATTTCCGTGATGAAAGAGCAGTTGCGCGTGCTCGCCGGCGCCAAACCGCTGACGCCGCGCGGCTTCGAGAAGGTGCAGGGTCTGCGCCGCGTGGTGTACGACAGCGAGGACTATCGCGAAGGCATCCGCGCCTTCCAGGAAAAACGCCAACCCCGATTCACCGGGCAGTAAGCGGCCCAAAGGCAGCGGGTCATCGGCTGCCTCCTTCCCATTCCAACTCCAAAGGACACCGCCATGAAAATCAAGCAAAGCTCCATCGCCCACGGCGTCACCCTGCTGCAGGACCCGATGCGCAACAAGGGCACGGCCTTCACCGAGGTCGAGCGCGACGCCCTGGGACTGCGCGGCCTGTTGCCGCCGCACATCCACACGCAGGAGGAGCAGATGGAGCGTTTCCTGCAGAACATGCGCAACCTGAGCGACCCGCTGGAACAGTTTGTCGCGCTGAGCGCGCTGCACGACCGCAACGAGGCGCTGTTTTTCCGCGTGGTGTGCGACCATGTGGACGAGATCATGCCGCTGATCTACACCCCCACGGTGGGCCTGGCCTGCCAGCGCTTTGGCCACATCTTCCAGCGCCCGCGCGGCATGTTCATCAGCATCAACGACCGCGGTCGCATCGCCGAGATCCTGCGCAACTGGCCGCACAAGGCCGGCATCATCGTGGTCACCGACGGCGAACGCATCCTGGGCCTGGGCGATCAGGGCGCCAACGGCATGGGCATCCCGGTGGGCAAGCTGTCGCTGTACACCGCCTGCGCCGGCATCGACCCCGCCATCTGCCTGCCCATCACCCTGGACATGGGTACGAACAACGAGACCCTGCTGGCCGATCCGTATTACGTCGGCCTGCGCCGGCATCGCGTCACGGGACCTGCCTACGACGAACTGGTGGACGAATTCATCACGGCCGCGTGCGAGGTCTTCCCCGACGTCATCATCCAGTTCGAGGACTTCGCGAACCACAACGCGTTTCGCCTGCTCGATCGTTATCGCGACCAGATCTGCACCTTCAACGACGACATCCAGGGCACGGCCTCGGTGGCGCTGGCCGGTGTGCTGTCGGCGATACGCGTCAAGGGCAGCAAGCTGGCCGACGAGAAGTTCCTGTTCCTCGGTGCGGGTGAAGCTGCCACCGGCATTGCCGACCTGATCGTCGCCGCCATGGTGGCTCAGGGCATGGACCGTGAACTGGCGCGCCAGCACTGCTGGCTGGTCGACTCCAAGGGACTGGTGGTGCAGTCGCGCGCTGGCCTGGCGGCGCAAAAGCTGCCCTATGCGCACGACCACGCCCCGGTCGCCGACTTCTTCAGCGCGCTGAACACCCTCAAGCCCACGGCCATCATCGGTGTGGCCGCGGTGGGCGGCACCTTCACGCCCGAGGTACTGCGCGCCATGGCCGACATCAACGAACGCCCGATCGTGTTCGCACTGTCCAACCCCACGTCCAAGGCCGAGTGCACGGCCGAGCAGGCCTATGTCGGCACGGACGGACGCGCCCTCTTTGCTTGCGGCAGTCCGTTTCTGCCGGTGCAGTACCAGGGCAAGACCCTGGTGCCGCGCCAGGGCAACAACTCCTACATCTTCCCCGGTGTCGGTCTGGGCGCCATTGCCTGCGGCACGACGCGCATCACCGACGAGATGTTCCTGGCTGCGGCGGCGACGCTGGCCGCGCATGTGACGCCGGCCGATCTGGAGCAGGGCAGCCTGTTCCCGCCGCTGTCGAACACGCGCGAAGTCTCGGCCCACATCGCCGTGGCCGTGGCCGAAGTGGCGTTCCAGCGCGGCCTGGCCTCCAAGTCGCGCCCTGAGGACATGATGACCCTGGTGCGGGCACACGTGTACGACCCGCGCTACCCGGCGTATATCTAAAGGGGTTCAGGGCTCGTGCCGGTGCGCGGCAGCACCTCCGTATCACCCGTTGCCCGAATTCGGGCGAATACCGAACACGGACCTTGAACCAGCAATGCTGAAATCGTCATGGCGCCACGTGCCTTTAGCCGCAAGGCCGAAGGCAATGGCGGGGCGTGGCAATCCATGCCAGCGAATCCGTCATTGCGAACGAAGTGAAGCAATCCATGGCCTGAATTCATGGACTGCCACGGCCTACGGCCTCGCAGTGACAATGGTTTTTTCCACGATGGGTGGCCTGTTCATGGCCAGCGCGGCGTGGCGGTCCATTTGCCGCGTCGGCAAGCCGCATCTCAGTGAAGAGGCTCCGCTGCAGCCACGCAAAGGCGCAGCGCCTCCCAACATTGGTGCGGAAGTTGCTAACCCTCAGTATCCCTTGACAAACAGCTGCTGGTGACTGCGCGGGGGCCTGAGGTCCGCTGTATGCTCAAGAAACTTTCACACTGGTTGGGGCGACTGAGCGTGGGCCAGAAGCTCACGCTGATCTACCTGCTGGACCTGACCGCGGTGATCTATGTGTCGAGCATCCTGGTCCAGGAGAAATACCTGGCGATCGACTTTGCGCGCAAGGAGCTCGTGGGCACGGCCTACACCGAAGCGGTGCGCACCAACTTGTTGCCGGTTTTTGCCAAACCGGCCGACAACCAGGCCCAAGCCGCGCTGGCCGGTCTGCAGCGTCTGCGCACGCAACACGATGCCAGCTTGAACTCTGGCGACTCCGCCGAGCAGTTGGTGCGCCTGCTGTCCCAGGGCGGCAACCGGACCGAAGTGCAGAAGTCAGCGTTGCTGGAGCGGGCGCGGCAACTGCTCACGGTGGTGGGCAACCAGTCGAATCTGATCCTCGACCCGGACCTGGACAGCTACTACGTGATGTCGCTGACGGTGTTGCGCTTTCCTGAGCTGCTGCAGGTGCTGCACGACACGCGCCAGTTCGTCCTGGCACGGGGGCAGAAGGCCGCCAGCCAGCAGCAGACGGCCCAATTGCTGACGCTGGTCGGACGCATGGACGCCGTGCTGCAAGGCCTGGAGTCCGACTACGAGCAGGCCTGGCTGGCCGGCTCGCCGCAGCTCAAGACCGCACTGCAGCCAGGTCGGCAGGCGCTGCTGGAGCAGGCGCGATTGTTCGAGACCGCCGTCAAGGCCTCGGCCGAGGCCGGCCTGTCGACAACGCAAATCGATGCGCTCGACGCCTACCATGCCGGCACCGTATTGGTGCTGAGCGAGGCCTGGCGGGCCGGCATCGTCGAGCTCAACACCTTGCTGCAGGCCCGCGTCGATGGCCTGTTTTCGCGCATGTGGCTGCATCTGGGAGGCGCCCTGCTGCTGCTGGGCTGCATCCTGAGTCTGGTCTATGCGGTGGCGAGCCAGATCGCCCGACCGCTGCACGCGCTGGCGCAGGTGGCCGACCGGGTGCGCCGCACGGCCGACTACTCGCACCGCGCGCAGTGGCACAGCAGCGACGAGATCGGCCAGCTGTTCAATGCCTTCAACGAGATGCTGGTGCAACTCGACCAGCATCGTCAGACGCGCGAGGAGCTGATCGCCAGCGCGCGTGCCGCGCAGGCACAGCGCGAACTGATAGCAGCCTTTCCCATCCCGATCGTGATCACCTCGGTGCCGGACCACGAAGTGCTGCACGTCAATGTGCCGGGTCAGCCCTGGCTGGACGGCAGCGCCACCGACCCCTGGCGCAACGGACTCGAACCCGGCGTGCGCAGCCGCTTCTTCCAGCGCCTGTCCGACTTCGATGCGGTGGACGAATTCGAGGTGCGCTGGCTCAGCGGCCCCGTGCCCGCCTGGGCCGTGCTGTCGGCGCGGCGCCTGAAGTTCCAGGGGCGCGATGCCGTGCTCACGGCCTTCACGCCGATCAACCGGCTCAAGGTGATGGAACAGCGGCTGGAGTTGTGGGCCAAGGTGTTCGAGGCCTCCAGCGAGGGCATCATCATCATGGACGAGGCGCGCAACATCATCAGCGTGAACCAGGCTTTTTGCCGCAGCACGGCCTACGAGTTCCACGAGGTGCTGGGCCGGGACCTGCGCCTGCTCATCGCAACCGATGCAGACCGGGTGTGGGCAGAGCTCAAGGACCGGGAATCCTGGCAAGGCGAGGTTCATATGCGCAAGCTCACGGGCGAGGTCTACCCCGCGTGGCTGATGATTTCCGCCGTCTACAAGAACGCCACCAGCGGCGAAGTGGTGAACTACATCGGCACCTCCATCGACATCACGGACCGGCACGCCAAGGAGGAACGCATCCGCTTCCTGGCACAACACGACGTGCTCACCGAACTGCCCAACCGGGCACTGTGCCTGCAGCGCCTGAGCGAGGCCTTGACGCAGGCCCGGGCCTCGGGCGAGAAGGTGGCGCTGCTGTTCATCGACCTGGACCGCTTCAAGTGGATCAACGACACGCTGGGCCACCATATCGGCGACGGACTGCTGCAAACCGTGGCGCGCCGCCTCAGCCGCGCCGTGCGCACCGAGGACACGGTGTGCCGCCTGGGCGGCGACGAATTCGTCATCATCCTGCGCCAGGTGCGCGACCGCGACGAACTCGACGCCAGCGTGAACCAGCGCCTCATTCCGTCGATCCGCGAAACCATGCAGGTCCAGGGCCATACGCTCAACGTGTCCTGCAGCGTGGGCGTGGCGCTGTTTCCGGATGACGCGCAGGACGAGGCCGAGCTCATGCGCCGCGCCGATGCCGCCATGTACGAGGCCAAGTCGGCAGGGCGCGACACCGCGCGCTACTTCTCGGTGGAAACCGACCAGCGCGTGATGGCGCGCCAGACCATGGAGGTCCAGCTGCGCCAGGCGCTGGCGAATGACGAGTTCAGTCTGCACTTCCAGCCACGCCTGAATGCGCGCAGCCGGCGCATGCAGGGCGCCGAGGCCTTGCTGCGGTGGCACAACCCGGTGCTGGGCCAGGTGCCACCGGGCCAGTTCATCTGCCTGGCCGAGGAGACCGGCCTGATCAAGGCCATCGGGCTGTGGGTGCTGCGTGAAGCCTGCAGCCAGTGGATGGCCTTTCAGCAATCGGGGCTGTTCGAAGCCATGGAGTTGTCGGTGAACCTGTCGGGTGCGCAACTGGCCGACCCCGAGTTGCTGGACCAACTGCGCGAGGTGCTGCTGCAGACCGGCATGCCGGCTTCACTGCTCGAGCTGGAATTGACGGAATCGCACCTCATGGACAACCCGCAGGCAGCCCAGTTCAAGGTGGCGCAGATCAAGGCACTGGGCGTGCGCGTTGCCATCGACGATTTCGGCACCGGTTACTCCAGCCTGGCCTACCTGAAGCGCTTCGAGATCGACAAGCTCAAGATCGACCAATCCTTTGTCCAGGGCATGCTGAGCGACAGCGCCGACGCGGCCATCGTGCACGCGGTGATCGCCTTGGGTCATACGCTGGGCTTCACCGTGGTGGCCGAAGGCGTGGAAACCCTGCCCACGGCCCAGACCCTGACGGCGCTGGGCTGCGACGAACTGCAGGGCTATTGCTTCAGCCGTCCCCTGGCACCGGCCGACTTCGAGTCCTGGGTACGGGGACAGGGCGAACCCACCGAACGGCGCCGGGCCAGGTAAATGGAGGACATTCAGAAGGCGCTACAGTCGTGCCCATGACCCAAAATTCGATCTTCGCGCAGCGCATCGCCGCCGCCCAAAAAGCACTGACCGAGCAGGCCTTGAGCGCCTGCGTCGTTCCCTCCAGCGACCCGCATGTCAGCGAGTACCTGCCGCAGCGCTGGCAGGGCCGCGAATGGCTGTCGGGCTTCACCGGTTCCATGGGCACGCTGGTGGTGATGCAGCAGCAGGCCGCACTGTTTGCCGACAGCCGCTACTGGTCCCAGGCGCAGGACGAACTGGCCGGCAGCGGCATAGCCCTGGTGAAGATCGACAGCGGCGCCAGCACGGGGCATGTGGACTGGCTCGCTGAGCGCTTGCGCGCAGGTCAGGCTGTGGCGGTGGACGGCGACGTGCTCAACCTGAACGCCGCACGCCAGTTGCAGCAGGCGCTGGACCGGGTCGGTGCCGTGCTGCGCACCGACATCGACCTGCTGGCGCAGATCTGGCCGGACCGCGCCGATCTGCCAGTTGCCCCGGTGTTCGAGCACGACCCCGCCTATGCCGGCGCCAGCCGGGGCGACAAGCTCGCGCAGCTGCGCGCCGCCATGGCAGCGCATGGCGCGAGCCACCACTTCATCTCCACGCTGGACGACATCGCCTGGCTGTTCAATCTGCGCGGCGCCGACGTCCCCTACAACCCGGTGTTTCTGGCCCATGCGCTGATCGACGCGCAACAGGCAACGCTCTTTGTCGCCGAAGGCAAGATTGCCCAGCCCCTGGCGGATCGTCTTCGGGACGACGGCGTGCGGCTGCAGGACTACAGCCTGGCGCCCAAGGCATTGCAAGCCCTGCCGGTGGGCGCCGTGCTGCTGCTCGACCCCAAACGCGTGACCCTGGGTCTGCGCAACAGCGTATCCGCCACGACCCGGGTCGTGGACGCGATCAACCCCACGGTGCTGCTGAAAAGCCGCAAGAACGCCAGCCAGGCCGCCCATGTGCGCGAGGCCATGGCGCAGGACGGGGCCGCCATGTGCGAGTTCTATGCCTGGTTTGAAGCCGCGCAGGGGAAAGAACGCATCACCGAGCTCACGGTGGACGAGCGTCTGACGGCACAGCGCGCGCTGCGCCCCGGCTTCATGGGACTGAGCTTCAACACCATTGCCGGCTTCAATGCCAACGGCGCACTGCCCCATTACCGCGCCACGGATGAACACCATGCGGTGATCGAGGGCGACGGACTGCTGCTGATCGACTCCGGCGGACAGTACCCCGGCGGCACCACCGACATCACCCGCGTCTGGCCCATCGGCACGCCCAGCGCGGCGCAGCGGCGCGACTACACGCTGGTGCTCAAGGGCACACTGGCGCTGTCACGCACCCGTTTCCCGCTGGGCACGCTGTCGCCCATGCTGGACGCCATCGCGCGCCAGCCACTGTGGCAAGAGGGCCTGGACTATGGCCACGGCACGGGCCACGGCGTGGGCTACTTCCTGGCCGTGCACGAGGGCCCGCAGAGCATCTCCAAGGCGGTCCCCGACGCCACCATGGCCATGCACCCGGGCATGATCACCTCCATCGAACCGGGCCTGTACCGACCCGGACAGTGGGGCGTGCGCATCGAGAACCTGGTGCTGAATGTCGAGGCCGACACGCACGAAGCCTTTGGCGGCTTCCTGGAATTCGAGACGCTCACGCTGTGCCCGATCGACACGCGCTGCATTGACACGCAGCTGCTGCGCGCAGATGAAATCGACTGGCTCAACGGCTACCACGCCACGGTGCGCGAGCGCTTGAGCCCGCTGCTGGGCGCGGCGGCGCTGGACTGGCTGGTGCAGCGCACGCAGCCCATCACCGCAACGACCTGATTCGCCTGACGCTTTTCAGCCCGCCTTGAGCTGCTGCTCGAGCTCGTGCAGCACCCGGTAGCAGGGCAGGACCTGGGCCACGCTGGAATTGGGCTCGCGGCCCTCGCGGATGGCGGCGAAGAATTCGCGGTCCTGCAGTTCGATGCCGTTCATGGAGACGTCGACCCTGGACACGTCGATCTTTTCGTCCTTGCCGTTGATCAGGTCGTCATAGCGCGCGATATAGGTCGCGCTGTCGCCGATGTAGCGGAAGAAGGCGCCCAGCGGGCCCTCGTTGTTGAAGCTCAGGCTCAGTGTGCAGATCGCGCCATTCGCGGCCTTCAACTGGATGCTCATGTCCATGGCGATGCCCAAGACCGGATGGATCGGGCCCTGCACCGCATTCGCCTTGACGATGGGTGAGCCACACTGGTACGCAAACAGGTCCACCGTGTGCGCCGCGTGGTGCCACAGCAGATGATCCGTCCAGCTGCGCGCCTGGCCCAGGGCGTTCATGTTCGTGCGCCGGAAAAAATAGGTCTGCACGTCCATCTGCTGGATGTTGAACTTCCCTGCCTGAACCTGCTGGTGCACGTACTGGTGGCTGGGATTGAAGCGCCGCGTATGGCCGCACATCGCCACCAGTCCGCTGCTTTGGGCGGCATCGACCACGGCCTGCGCGCCGGCCAATGAATCGGCCAGGGGGATCTCGACCTGCACGTGTTTGCCGGCCTTGAGACAGGCGATGGTCTGCTCGGCGTGCATCTGCGTGGGCGTGCACAGGATCACGGCGTCGACCTCAGCCAGCGCCAGGCTGTCGGCCAACTCCGTCGTGACATGCTTGATGCCGTATTGCGCTGCGACCTCGCGCGTCTTCTCCAGGTCGCGGCTGATGAGCGACACGACTTCGACGCCGTCTATGTTCCGGATGCCGTCCAGATGTTTGATGCCGAAGGCACCTGCGCCCGCGAGCGCGACTTTGATGGTCATGATGTTTCCTGTTGATTCTCAAGTATGAGGTGTCCCACGGCAGTGTTCGATGCGGGTACATGGTAGAAGCGGTGCTTGAGGATCGGCGGCTTGCCGCCATTCACGTCGTCCATGGCGCCGCGCGCGATCAGCCACATGACCAATTCAATGCCCTCGGAGCCGGCTTCGCGCACGTAGTCAATGTGCGGCACGGCGGCCTGGCCAGCAGGGTCGGCAATCAACCGGTCCAGAAAGGCCTTGTCGAACTCGCGGTTGATGAGGCCGGCGCGCGGGCCCTGCAGCTGGTGGCTCATGCCGCCCGTGCCCCAGATCTGCACGTTCAGGTCCCGGTCAAAACTCTCGACGGCGCGGCGAATCGCCTGACCCAGATTGAAGCAGCGCTGACCGCTGGGCACCGGGTACTGCACCACGTTCACGGCAAAGGGAATGACAGGACAAGGCCAGGCCTGTGGCTGACCGAACATCAGCGACAGCGGCACGGTCAGACCGTGGTCCACGTCCATCTTGTTCACGATGGTCAAATCAAAATCCTGCTGGATCACGGACTGCGCGATGTGCGCGGCCAGTTCGGGGTGGCCCTGCACCACGGGAACGGGCCTGGGGCCCCAGCCCTCGTCGGCGGGCGTGAAGCTGGCTGCCGTGCCGATGGCAAAGGTCGGGATCATGTCCAGGCTGAAGGCCGTGGCGTGGTCGTTGTAGACCAGAAAGATCACGTCGGGCGGGTTCTCCTTGATCCACTGCTTGGAATACTCGTAGCCCTGGAACACGGGCCGCCAATAGGGCTCGTTGCTCTTGCCCAGGTCGAGTGCCGCGCCAATGGCCGGTACATGCGAGGTGTAGACGCTGGCGGTGATCTTGGCCATGTTCAGGCCCTCCCTTGCGGCTGGTGCTGCGCCTGCGCGTCGCCGTCTTCGCCAACATAACGGTTGCCTTCGACCGAGCGCCCGCCGGCGATCATCATGTCGCGGTATTGCGTTTCGCTCAGTCCCGTCATGCTGCCGGCCATCTGCTGAAAGCTCAGGCCGTCGGTGGCGCCGATCTTGGCCAGGAAATAGATGTTGCCGCCCAGCGCAATGCAGCGGTTCAGATCGCGTGCCAGCACGGCCTGCTTCTGTTCCTCGCTCATGGCCCATTCGTCCAGGTAGGCGCGCTGATCCGCCTTGAAGCGCGCGCGGGACTCGGCCTTCATCAGCGACATGCAGAACTGGTTCAGGTGGTAGCCGCGGCGCGACTGTTCGGCGTCGAAGATCGTCGTGCCCGGCACGTCGAGATAGGGTTTATCGAGAGCCATGGGGGGTCTCCTCTGGCCAGTACAGGCGCATGGGGTTGTCCACCAGCAGCTTGCGCTGCAACTCGGCCGTCACGGCGATGTGCGGGATGAAATCCACCAGCAGGCCGTCGTCGGGCATGTGGTCCTTCAGATTCGGGTGTGGCCAGTCCGTGCCCCAGAGCACGCGATCCGGAAACTGCTCCACGATGCGCCGCGCAAAAGGGATCACGTCGCGGTAGGCGTTGCGCTCGCCGTTGAGCGCCTTGGGGCCGGTGACGCTGAGTCGCTCCGGGCAGCTCACCTTGCTCCAGACATTGGGGTGCTCGCGCATGAACTTCTCGAACAGGGCAAACTGCGGCCCGTCCACCGGCAGGGCCACGTCCGGGCGTCCCATGTGGTCCACCACCACCGTGGTCGGCAGCTGGGTGAAGAAGTCCCACAGCTCGGGCAGGTCCACGGCCTCGAAGTAGATCACCACGTGCCAGCCCAGCTGATGGATGCGCGCCGCGATCTCCAGCAGTTCGTCCTTGGGCGTGAAGTCGACCAGGCGCTTCACGAAGTTGAAGCGCACGCCGCGCACCCCGGCCTCGTGCAGGGCCTGCAGTTCGGCGTCGCTGATGCTGCGCTTGACCGTGGCCACGCCGCGCGCCTTGCCATTGGAATGGACCAGCGCGTCGACCATGGCGCGGTTGTCGGCGCCGTGGCAGGTGGCCTGCACCACCCCGTTGCGCGCAAAGCCGAGGTGGTCGCGCAACGCATAGAGCTGGGCCTTAGAGGCGTCGCAGGGCGTGTACTTGCGCTCCGGCGCAAAGGGGAACTCATCGCCCGGTCCGAACACATGGCAATGCGCGTCCACGCTGCCGGCGGGCACCTTGAATTGGGGTGTCGACGGGCCGGCGTACCAGTCCATCCAGCCGGGGGTTTTTTGAAATTGCATGGTGATTTATTTTGCTTCAGGTAAGAGCTAAAAAGACCTCGTCACTGCGAGCGGAGCGTGGCGATCCATGACCAGATATCCTGGATTGCCACGCTTCGCTCGCAATGACGTTTTCGATGGATGGATTGCCGCGTCGGCAAGCCTGCTCGCAATGACGAAGGTGACACCCATCAGTCGATGTACCTCAGGCCGGCCTTCTCCAGCGGCTCGCGCATCTTGTACATGTCCAGGCCCAGCACGCCGGAAGCCAGCTTGGCGCGCTTGTCCGCTTCCAGGGCTTCGCGCGCCTCGGCCGCGTCGGCCACCTGCTGCGCGAGTGCAGCGGGCACCACCACTACGCCGTCGGCGTCGGCGATCACCACGTCGCCGGGGTGCACCAGCGCACCGGCGCAGACCACGGGGATGTTCACCGAGCCCAGCGTGGCCTTGATCGTGCCCTTGGCGTTCACGGCGCGCGAGAACACCGGGAAGTCCATGGCGGTCAGGTCCTTCACGTCGCGGCAGCCGCCGTCGATGATCAGGCCCAGCGCGCCGCGCGCCCGAAAGCTGGTGGCCAGCAGGTCGCCGAAGAAGCCGTCCTCGTTGTCCGTGGTGCAGGCCGCCACCACCACGTCGCCGGGGCGCAGCTGCTCGGCCGCCACATGCATCATCCAGTTGTCACCGGGCTGCAGCAACACCGTCACGGCCGTGCCGCAGACATGGGCACCCGTGTAGATGCCCTTCATGTAGTCCTTCATCAGGCCCACGCGCCCCATGGCCTCGTGCACGGTGGCCACGCCGAAGTGCGACAGCCGCTCCACGGCCGCGGGGTCGGCGCGCACGATGTTGCGCTTCACGATGCCGAGCTGGTTCATGGGCAGGTTCATATCAGATTCCTTTGGCTTTCAAGGCGGCGTCGAGCCGCGGGAACACGCGCCGCGCGTTCGCTTCATAGATCTGGTGCCGGTCATCGCCCACGACGATGGTGGAGGCTTCGATGTAGCGCTTGGTGTCGTCGAAGTAGTGGCCGGTCTCGGGGTCGATGCCGCGCACCGCGCCGATCATCTCGCTGGCGAACAGGATGTTCTTCACCGGGATCACACGGGTCAGCAGGTCGATGCCGGGCTGGTGGTACACGCAGGTGTCGAAGAAGATGTTGTGCAGCAGGTGCTCGGACAGCAGCGGTTTCTTCAGCTCCTGTGCCAGACCGCGAAAACGCCCCCAGTGGTAGGGAACGGCGCCGCCGCCGTGCGGGATGATGAACTTGAGCGTCGGAAAGTCCTTGAACAAATCGGACGTCAAACACTGCATGAAGGCCGTCGTGTCGGCGTTGAGATAGTGCGCGCCGGTGGTGTGAAAGCAGGCGTTGCAACTGGTGCTCACGTGCACCATCGCCGGGATCTCGAACTCCACCATCTTCTCGTAGATCGGGTACCAGGAACGGTCGCTCAAGGGCGGACTGGTCCAATGACCACCCGATGGATCGGGATTGAGGTTGATGCCGACGTTGCCGTATTGCTCGACGCACTTCACCAATTCGGGGATGCTGGTGTCGGGATCGACGCCGGGGCTTTGCGGCAGCATCGCAGCGGGTATGAAGTGATCGGGAAAGAGCTGGCTCACGCGATAGCACAGCTCGTTGCAAATCGCGGCCCAGGTGCTGGAGACCTGAAAGTCGCCGATGTGGTGCGCCATGAAACTGGCGCGCGGGCTGAAGATCGTGAGATCGGAACCGCGTTCCTTCATCAGGCGCAACTGGTTCAGTTCAATCGACTCGCGCAGCTCGTCGTCACTGATCTTCAGGTCGGCGACCTTGGGCATGAGCGCACTGTCCTGGATGCCGGCGATCTGCTGACTACGCCAGGTTTCCAGCGCCTTGGGCGCCGTGGTGTAGTGGCCGTGGCAATCGATGATGAGGCTCATGGTCTTCCTTTTTTCAATCCGTCATTGCGATGGCAGCAGACGACTCGGCACCATGACCTCACCGCGCATGATCAGGCGCGCGGTGCGCAGCAGGGCTGCACGCAACACGTTCTGGGGATGGGCCGGGTCGATCTCCAGCTCGACGCTGAACTCGCCCGTGGGATGCTCGACCGCAATCGCCTTGGCTGTACCCGGCGGCACCACGGCGACACCCTGAGTCGCCGAGCCATCCAGCACACAGGCCGTGCCCACCGTCACCGCTGCCAGCACACCGATGGCGTCGTGGCACACATGCGGAATGAAGCTGCGCGTGCAGATACTGCCACCGGCGCGCGGCGGCGCGATCAGCGTCATCTTCGGATAGTTCTTTGTGCTCACATCGCCCAGGCCCATGGCGTGGCCGCAGGCGATGCGCAAGCGCTCAACGCGTGCCTTCAACTCGGTGTCGCCGTTGAGCGCCTCCACGCTCTCGTAACCCGTGCACCCCACATCGGCAGCCTGGAAGATCACCAGCGGCATGCCGTTGTCGATGCAGGTGACGGCGATGCCGTCGATCACGTCCAGCACGTGACCCGTGGGCAGCAGGCTTGCAGCCACCGAGCCGGCGGTGTCGAGAAAATTGATCTTGATCGGCGCCGAGCTTCCCGGCACGCCGTCGATTTGGGCCTCGCCGTCGTAGCTCACGCGGCCATCCGGCGTCTGCACCGTGATGTCGCACTGCATGTCGGTGTTGAGCGTAAGTACGCGCAGCGTCGTCTCCGCGCCCTGGGCCTGCACCAATCCGCGCTCCAGCGCAAACGGCACAACCGCGGCGAGCATGTTGCCGCAGTTGGGCGTGGTGTCCACCGTATCCTTGTCCGGCTGCAATTGCGCGAACAGGAAATCCAGGTCCACGCCAGCGGTGAGGCTCTTGCGCACGATGCCCACCTTGCTCGTCAAAGGATGGGCGCCGCCCAGTCCATCAATCTGGCGTTTGTCGGGCGAACCCATGACCGCCAGCAGCACGCGGTCGCGCGCCGCCGTGTCGGTGGGCAGATCGGACTCCAGAAAGAACGGTCCGCGCGATGTGCCGCCGCGCATGAACCAACAGGGAATGGGAGATTGCATGGATCGTCCAAAGCTTCAACCTCGCTATTCTGACCACAGTGCAGTGTCAAGCCTAGCCAGCGCCGACACTACTAGCTATCACGTTTTGATATGGGCCTACACTTTGCAGTGCTTACGCCTCAAATCCGAAGGAACAAGACATGTCCAACTCCCTTGCAAACGCACGCACAAGAATGCCTACCTGGTTCATCCCCCACGGCGGCGGTCCCTGCTTCTTCATGGACTGGAACCCGCCGGACGCGTGGAACCGGATGGCGGATTTCTTGCGGAATCTGGCATCGACGCTGCCGCGCAGGCCCAAGGCCATCGTGATGGTGTCGGCGCACTGGCTGGAGCCGCATCTGGCGGTGACCGGCGCCGCGCGGCCGGAACTGATCTATGACTACTACGGCTTCCCGCCCCACACCTACGAATTGAAGTACCCGGCGCCCGGTGCGCCCGCGCTGGCACAGCAGATCGTGCAGACGCTTACTGCTGCCGGGACAGCCAGCGCAGGCGACGCGCAGCGTGGCTTTGACCACGGCATGTTCATACCGCTCATGCTGATCTTCCCGCAGGCCGACATTCCGGTAGTGCAACTGTCGCTGCACGACTCGCTGGACCCGGTGCAGCACCTCGAAGCAGGCCGGGCGCTGCAAGCGCTGCGCGATCAGGATGTGCTG
>CAIKVZ010000001.1 GCA_903830985.1 uncultured beta proteobacterium | reverse complement strand
GGTTGGAGACGCGGTCGCAGGGTGGTCGCCTCCGCTCGTGTCCCCCGGGCCTGGCGTCGCCAGACCCTCCTCCTTTACCTCGCTGCGACGACCACCCCACACCCGCGTGACGCCGCGCCTGCTGGTGCACTACCCGGACGGCCCCGCTGCTTTTAGCGATCTTGGCGTACCAACACCGCTGGCGGCACGACCTACCTACAAGGCCCGCGTCCCGGCCATCACCATGACCGTCGCAGGCTCACGCCCTGAGCCTGGGCTGTGCGACGATGGCGGCTGCTCACCCCACAACGCCACATCGCGACCCTCTCCATGAAATTTCTGCACACCGCCGACTGGCACCTGGGCCGCTACCTGCATGGCGCCTCGCTGCTGGCCGATCAGGCCCATGTTCTGGATCAGTTCGTTGCGTTGGCGATCAGCGAGCAGGTCGACGCTGTCGTCATCGCCGGCGACATCTACGACCGCTCCGTGCCCCCGGCCGATGCCGTGGCCCTGCTGGACGAGGTGCTGGCGCGGCTCGTGGTGGAAGCGGGCATTCCCGTGATCGGCATTGCCGGCAACCACGACAGCGCGGACCGGCTGGCCTTTGGGGGACGCATCTTCGAGCGTGCGCGCCTGATCCTGCGCGGCACGCTGGGCGAACTCTCTCCGGTCGTGCTGCGCGACGCCCACGGTGAAGTCGCTTTTTGGCCCTTGCCCTTTGTGGATCCGACCTTTGCCCGCGCCCTGGCCGGCGCCGAGGGCGTGAGCGACCACCAGAGCGCCATGAGCCATGTGCTGGGGCTGCTGCGCGCTCAATGCCAGCCCGGGCAACGCAATGTGCTGGTGGCCCATGCCTTTGTCGCGGGTGGCAGCGAATCCGAATCGGAGCGTCCCCTGTCTGTGGGCGGCTCCGGCATGGTGGCGGCGGACAGCTTTGCCGGCTTCGACTTCGTGGCCCTCGGTCATCTGCACCGCCCGCAATCCATGAATTCCGGGCGCGTCCACTATTCGGGCTCGCTGCTCAAGTACTCCTTCAACGAGGTGGACCATGTCAAGAGCGTGTCGCTGGTGGAGATCGGTGCCGACGGCGTGCCAACCGTGCGGCGCATGCCCCTGAGCCCGCTGCGCGACGTGCGCATCGTCAAGGGCACGCTGGACGAACTGCTAAAGAACCCAGATCCTGCGCTCGGTCGCAGCGACTACCTGTGCGCCCACCTCACCGATTCGGGTCCCGTGCTCGACCCCATGGCACGCCTGCGTGAGGTCTATGCGAACATGATGGAGTTGCAGTTTGCCGCGACCGCTGCGGGCAACGCCGCGGCTCGTGCCGGCGGCGATCACCGCCGGCGCGAGCCGCAAGACATCTTTCAGGCCTTCTACCGAGACATGCTGGGCGAAGACATCGGCCTGGAAGCCCTGGCCGCTTTCAACGAGAGCGTGGCCAGCGTCACGACCGCTGCAGGGAGCGCCGCATGAAGCCCATCGTCGTGAGCATGCAGGCCTTCGGTCCCTTTGCGAAGCTGCAGGTGATCGACTTTCGCGAACTCGCAGGCAAGTCCTTTTTCCTGATCCACGGCGCCACCGGCTCCGGCAAGACCAGCATCCTGGACGGCATCTGTTTTGCCCTGTTTGGCGACAGCTCGGGCGGCGAGCGCGATTCGCGCCAGATGCGCAGCCACCATGCCGACGCCGACACGCTGACCGAGGTCAGCTTCGACTTTGCCCTGGGCGCCACGCGCTACCGCGTGCGCCGCGTGCCCGAGCAGATGCGCCCGGCCAAGCGCGGTGGCGGCGAGACCCGGCAGAGCGCCAGCGCCGAACTCTGGCGGCTGGACGGCTTGGACGGGGCAGACACCCTCGTGCCACTGGCCGCGGGTCCGGGCAAGGTGAACGCCATGGTCGTTGACTTGCTGGGTTTCCAGAGCGAGCAGTTCCGTCAGGTCATCATGCTGCCGCAGGGCAAGTTCCGCGAGTTCCTGATGAGCGGCACGCAGCAGCGCGAGAAGATTCTGGAGACGCTGTTTGGCACCGAGGTGTACAAGCGCATCGAGGAGGCGCTCAAGCTCGCGGCCAAGCAGGTCGCCGACGCGTCGCAGACCGTGCGCACGCAAAGAAGCACGCTGCTGGCTCAGGCGCAGGCCGAAAGCGAAGGCGCGCTGGACGAGCGTCTGGCCGAGCAGGGCCTGGGACTGCAGGCGCTCGAGCGCGACGCCGCAGCCGCTGCCAGCGCGGCATTGCGGGCTGAGGCAGCGCTCAGCGCAGGGCGCCTGGTGGCGGCGCGCTTTGCCGAGCTGGACCAGTCCAGCGCAGCGCTGCTGGGCCTGAACGCCGAGGTCAGCGTTTGGCAGGCGCGCCGCGAGCAACTCGCTGCGGCGCAGCGGGCGGCGGCGATCACGCCCTATGAGGCGACGCTGCAGACGCTGACCCAGCAACTGCAAGCCGAAGCCGTGCGTGAGCGGCAATTGGCCGCAGATTTGGAAGCCGCCAGGCAGGCCAAGGAGCAGGCCGACGCCGCACTGTTGCAGGAGCAGGCGAGCGCGCCGCAGTATGAGCAGGCCATTGCGCGCCTGTCCGAGCTCGATGCCCTGGTGGCCAGGGTGACGGCGCTGTCGGCAACGCGCGCCGAGCATGCGCTCGCCGCCGCGGCGACTGTGCGTGCAGACGCGGCCTTGCAGGTGGCGCAGCAGGCGCTGCAGGCCGCAACGCAAACGCAGCAAAGCCTGAGCGATCAGCTGCAGCAGCAGCGCGTCCAGGCGGCCGCTTCGCAGGGGCAGCGGCAGACGCACAGCCAGCTCCAGCTAGAAATGCAAAGGGCCGTGGCGCTGCAGGCCCGGCAACAGGAACTGGCGGCCTCGGCGTTGCGTGTGAGTACACGGCAGGCCGCTGTGGCCCAGGCCCAGGCGCAGCGGGCGCAAGCGCAAGCGCAGCACGACGCCACGCACCAGGCCTGGATCGCCGGTCAGGCCGCGCGCCTGGCAGCGGCGCTGCTGCCAGGTCAGGCCTGCGCCGTCTGCGGCTCTCATGAGCATCCGGCGCCGGCGCACCGGCATGAAGAGCTCGTGCCCGACGCCACGCTCCAGGCAGCGCTTGCGGCGCTGACCCAAGCCGATGCCGCATGGCGCGACGCCGAGCAGGCTTTGGCCGACGAACAGCGTGAACTGAGCGTGCTGGAGGCGCGCATTCTGGAAATCAGCAGCACGCTGGGCGACGCGGCCAGCGCGTCGATGGAGCAGCTGTCCGCGGCGTTGCTGGCGGCGCGCGCGGCGCTGACGCAGTCCGAGCAAGCCGCCAAGGCCTTGCTGCTCAGTGAGTCGCGCCTGCCCCTGGCAGACGCGGCCGTGCAGCAATGCCAAGCCGCGCTGGCGGCAGCTGTTGCCGCGGCGCAGGCGGCCCAGGGGCAACTGCAGCAACTCGTCGGTCAGCTACAAGGGCGCGAGGCCGGTGTGCCGCCGGAACTGGCGGACCCCGCAGCCCTGCAGGCGGCGAAGGCGCAGGTCGCGGCCCGCCTCAAGGACCTCAAGCGCGCACTGGACGCCGCCACCGATGCCGCAGCGCTGGCTGCCCAGGGGCTGACGCAGACTGCTGCGTGGCTCGAGGCCTGCGGCCAGGCGCGCGCCCGCCTGGCACTGGAGCAGCAGGACAAGTTGCGCGATCTCGAACAGCGCCTTGCGGGAGCAGGTTTTGCCGATGTCCAGGCCTGGCGCGCAGCGTGCCTCGACGACGCGGACGTGCTGGCGCTGGACGCGGGCCTGCGCGCGTTCGATGCGTCGCTGGCCGCGGCCGGTGAGCGGCAGCGCCGCGCTGAGGCCGACACCAGCGCCATGGTGCGACCCGATCTGGCGGTCCTGCTGACGGCGCACGAGGGTGCCAAGGGCGCGCAGCTTTGCGTGAACAACGCGGTGCGCGATGCGCTGGCGGCGCAGGCCGAAAGCGCGCGTTATGTCGATTCCTTGAAAGTTTTCCAGGCCAGCTACCAGGCGCTGGAGGCGCGCTACGGCGTGCTGAAAAAAGTGTCCGATGTGGCCAACGGCAACAACGCCCAGCGCATGTCGCTGCAGCGCTATGTGCTGGCCACGCTGCTCGACGAGGTGGTGGCGGCGACCACGCTGCGCCTGCGCGTCATGAGCCGGGGGCGCTACGAGATGCGGCGCAAGATCGAGGCCGGCGATCAGCGCACCGCCGCCGGGCTCGATCTGGAAATCTTTGACCAGTACACCGGCAGCACGCGCGCGGTCAGCACGCTGTCGGGCGGCGAATCCTTTCTGGCCGCGCTGGCGCTGGCGCTCGGTCTGTCGGACATCGTCCAGTCCTATGCTGGCGGCATAAGGCTCGACGCGATCTTCGTCGATGAAGGCTTTGGCAGCCTGGACCCGGAAGCACTGGACCACGCGATTCGCGCCCTGAAGGACCTGCAGCAGGCCGGGCGCATGGTGGGCATCATCTCGCACGTGGCCGAGCTCAAGGAGTGGATCGACGCGCGCCTTGAATTGACCGCCTCGCAGACCGGCAGCAGCGCGCGCTTTGTGGTGTGAATTTCTATACTCGATGTCTATGCCGAAAGAAGCACCCATGACCGCCCACCAACACCCACCAGGATTCATGGTGCTGCATGGCAACCGACTGGAAGACCTGCGCGATCTGTTGACCCAGTTCCTGAAGGCGCAACCGTTGGCGCCGCTGCAGCCCGAGGTGGTGCTGGTGCAGAGCAACGGCATGAAGCACTGGCTGGAACTGGCGCTGGCCGACGACGCGGCCCTGGGCATCAGCGCCGCCACCTCGATGGCGTTGCCCGGCAGCTACCTTTGGCAGGTCTACCGCAGCGTGCTGGGCAGCGAATCTGTACCGCCGCACATGCCTTTCGACAAGGACAGTCTGGTCTGGCGCCTGGTGCGCCTGCTGCCCGTTCTGGCCGCGGGCCATCCGGTGTATGCGCCGCTGGCGCGCTACCTCGGAGACCGATCGGACGGCCGCAAGCTGTACCAGTTGGCGCTGCAAATCGCCGACGTGCTCGACGGCTACCAGAGCTACCGGGCCGACTGGCTCGGCGACTGGGCGGTGGGCAGCACTGAAGCCGACCTGTTGCGCGGCCATGACGGCGCTGAGTTGTCTTTGCCGGCAGAGCACGCCTGGCAGGCCCAGCTGTGGCGCGACCTGCGCGCCGACGTGGGCGAGGCCCTGGCCGACGCCTCGCGCGCCAGCGTGCACGCGCGCTTTCTGCAGGCCCTCAAGGCGCTGGTGCGCGTGAGCCTGGAGACGGGTGAGTGCCCGTCGACGCTGCCGCCGCGCATCGTGGTGTTCGGCATTTCCTCGCTGTCCATGCAGACCCTGGAGGCGCTGGCCGAACTGGGCCAGCTGTGCCAGGTGCTGCTGCTGGTGCAAAACCCCTGCCAGCATTACTGGGGCGACATCGTCGAAGGCCATGCCCAGCTGCGCCAGCAGTTGCGCCGTCGCCAGCAGGCCAAGCCGCTGTCGGCGGCAGCGGCGGCGGGCGATGCCCTGCACACCGCCACCCATCCGCTGCTGGCCTCCTGGGGCAAGCAGGGGCGCGACTACCTGCACTTGCTCGATGAATTTGACCGCGTGGAGAACTACCGGGATCGGCTCACGCGCGTCGATCTGTTTGTCGATCCGGCGCAGGTCGCGTCGCCAACGCAATTGAACCTGCTGCAATCTGCGATGTTGAATCTGCAGCCCCTGCCGGCTGCGCCGCAGGCACTGCCCGAGGACGGTTCCATCACCTTCAAGACGGCGCATTCGGCACAGCGCGAAATCGAGGTACTGCACGACCAGTTGCTGGCCTGGTTCGACGCCGATGTGCAGCTTCAGCCGCGCGATGTCATGGTGATGGTACCCGACATGGAAGCCTTTGCGCCGCACATCCAGGCGGTGTTCGGCCGCTTCTCCCCTGGCCAGGCGCGCCATATCCCGTATTCGGTGGCCGACACCACGGCGCGCCAGTCGCCCATGGTGCAGGCGCTGGAGCAACTGCTGTCGCTGCCGGGCGCACGCCTCTCCCTGGTCGACTGGCTGTGCCTGTTCGAGGTCTCTGCGGTGCGCCAGCGCTTCGGCCTGAGCCCTGCTGACGTGGCGCAGCTGCAGGACTGGTTGAACCTGGCCGGCGTGCGCTGGGGGTTGGACGCGAAGCACCGCCAGGCCTGGGGTGTTCCCGCAACGGGTGCCGGTGCAGACCAGAACACCTGGGCGTTTGGCTTGCGCCGCCTGTTGCTCGGCTACGCCGTGGGCGCGGGCCAGCCCTGGGCCGAGACCCTGCCGCAAGCCGCCCTGGGTGGACTTGACGCGGCCCTGCTGGGCCACCTGCTGGACTGGATCGCGGCGGTGGATCAGACCCTGCTCGAGTTGTCGCATCCACAGCCGCCCGAGCAGTGGGGCCAGACCCTGGGCGCCATCGTCGAGCGCTTTTTTCTGGCCGGCAACGAGGCCGAGGAGCGGACCCTTCAGCATCTGCTGGAGCCGCTGGACGTCTGGCTGCAGGCCTGTGAGGAGGCCGCGCTGGAGACGGCGCTGCCGCTGGAGGTGGTGCGCGAACACTGGCTCAGCCAGATCCAGGAGCCCGGACTGCACCAGCGCTTTTTTGGTGGCGGCGTGCAGTTCGGCACGCTCATGCCGATGCGCTCCATTCCCTTCAAGGCGATCTGTCTGGTGGGCATGAACGACGGCGACTACCCGCGTCAGACCGCGCCGCGCGACTTCGACCTGATGGCGCAGAGCTGGCGCGCCGGCGACCGCTCGCGCCGTGAGGACGACCGCTACCTGTTTCTCGAGGCCCTGCTGTCGGCGCGCGACCGGCTCTACATCAGCTGGCAGGGGCACCGCGCCACCGACAACGCCGAGCAGCCGCCTTCGGTGCTGGTGGCGCAACTGATCGACTGGCTCAACGCCAACTGGACGCCCAAGCGCGTGCCGCAGCAGCAGCCCCTGCAGCCCTACTCGGAGGCGTATTTCCTGCAGGGCTCGGCGTTCAGCACCTACGACGCGGATTGGGCCGGCGTGCATGGGGCGCGTGAGAAACACGTCCGGCTGGAGTCGTCATTGCGAGGAGGCTTGCCGACGCGGCAATCCATGGTGGAAGACCAACAGCCTGGATTGCTTCGCTCCGCTCGCAATGACGGGCGGCTTCCTGACGCGGCTCGCAATGACGAACCACTGTCCGCAAACCCTCGCAATGACGATTCAGTCAGTCCCACCAGCCTCAGCCTCGACGACCTGCGGCTGCTGCTGCGCCAACCGGTGGAGGTTTTTTTCAAGCGGCGGCTGCAGGTGGTGCTGGATTCGCTGGACGATGCGCAAGCGGAAGTCGAACCGTTTGCGCTGAATGCCCTGGAGCACCACCTGATTGGGCAGGACCTGCTGCAGGCGCAGGAGCCGTTGCAGGCGCTGCACAGTCTGGCGCTGTCCGGACGTCTGCCCATGGCGGCTTTTGGTGCGCGTGCCGGCGAGGACTTCGAGCAGCAGTTGGCCGTGGTGCTGGAGCGCCGAGCGCCCTGGCAGGCGCAGTTCCCCAAGCCCCTTGCGGCGCAGGCCATAGACCTGCTGCTGGACGGCGTGCACCTCACGGGCAGCCTGCAAGGGCTGTGCGCTGGAGTGGACGACGGCGGGCCCTGGCTGCAACTGGAGTCGCGCCTGGGCGCAGTGCTCGAGGGAAAGGGCCGGGAGCAGGGCGCGCGCGCCCACACCGTGGTCGGGCTGTGGGTGCGGCACCTCGCGGCCAATGCCAGCGGCCTGCCGCTGGTGACGGTGCTGCTCGGGCTGGACGGGCAGGTGGTGTTTCGTCCCCTGCCACAGGACCAAGCTCAGGCGATTCTGCAAGGTCTGCTGCAGGCCTACCGGGCGGCCTGGGCGCAACCCCTGCCCGTGGCCTGCAAGACGGCCTGGGCGTACCTCACGGCCGAACGCAAAGCACAGCGGCTGGCTGTCGACAAACCCGACAAGCAAGCGCCCGACCCGCACGACGCCGCGCAGGCGGCCTTCGAGGGCAGCTACCAGCGCACGGGTGAATGGCAGGAGTCGCCCTATCTGGCACGCGCCTTTGACCGCTACGAGGACATTGCCGACGCCATGCCGCCCTGGGCGCAGCTGCTGTATGGCGACCTGGCGCAGCATGTGCGTTTTGGCCTCGAAGCAGGAGACGCCGCATGAGCTCCAACAATCCTGTCGCCCAGCCTGCGGTCAGCGCGACGCTCGACGTGCTGACCATGCCCTTGCAGGGCCTGCAGGTGATCGAGGCCTCGGCCGGCACCGGCAAGACCTGGACCCTGGCCGCGCTCTACGTGCGTCTGGTGCTGGGTCACGGTGGCGCAGGCGGGGCAGCCGGGCTGTACCCGCCGCAAATCCTGGTCATGACCTTCACCGACGCGGCCACGGCCGAGTTGCGCGGCCGGGTGCGGGCCCGTCTGGCGCAGTCGGCACGGTTCTTCGCGCGCGCCGCGTCCGACGACGACAGCGATGCGGATGATTTTCTGCGCGAGCTGCGCGCGGCCTATGCACCGACACTTTGGCCGGACTGCGCCTACCGCCTGGACATGGCGGCGCAATGGATGGACGACGCTGCCATCTTCACCATCCACGGCTGGAGCAGCCGCATGCTCAAGAGCCACGCTTTTGACAGTGCCAGCCTGTTCCAGCAAAGCCGCGTGCAGGACAGCGAACGACTGCGCCTGCTGGCGGCGCAGGACTATTGGCGTGAATGGTTTTACCCGGTGCCGCTGGTGCAGCTCGACGCGCTCAAACCCCTGGGCCAAAACCCGCAACAGCTGCTGGAAAAACTGCTGGCACTTTGGGCGCTGGCGGAGAAGGGGCCGGGCAGCGCGCGCTATGCGGGTGAAACCCCGGACCGCCTGTTGCAGCGCTGGGCCGTGTGGCAACAGCAAACCGCAGCGCTGGAGTCGCAGGCGCGCGCGGCCTGGACCGATGAAGCCGTCGCGCTGGTGCACGATGCGATAGCGCGCAAGCAGCTCAAAGGCTACGCCAGCAACCATCTGCCGGGCTGGCTCAAGCTGATGGCCGCGTGGCAGCAGGGCGAGCCCATCAAGCTCGAAACGCTGGAACGCTTCTCGGCCTCGGGTCTGACGCGAAAGGGCTGGAGCCAGTCCGGTGATCACATGGTATTCGCCCACATCGACGCGCTGTGCGCGCAGCTCGGACTGGAGCCGAACGTGGCCGACGACTTGCTGGCGCACGCGGCGCAGGAGATAGGTGCGGCCTACCACCAGGCCAAGGCCGAGCTGGCACAGTTCGATTTTTCCGACCTGCTGCAGTGCCTGTACCACGCGCTGCAGGCGAGCAATGGCCGTCTGGCCAGCGCCATCCGCGCGCAGTTTCCGGTGGCGCTGGTGGACGAATTCCAGGACACCGATCCCTGGCAATACGGCGCCCTTTCCAGGATCTATGCCAACACCGACTCTGTCGGCACGGGGCTGATCATGATCGGTGACCCCAAGCAGGCGATCTACAGCTTTCGCGGCGCGGACCTGGACACCTATCTGCTGGCGCGCGCGCGGGCGCAGGCCATCCACACGTTGTCGGGCAATTTTCGGTCCACGGCCCAGGTGGTGGCGGCGGTGAACCACGTTTTCGGCGTGGTGCCAAAGCCCTTTGGCGCCGTGCCCTTTGTGCCGGTGCAGGCCTGCAACGACGAGGTGCTGCCACTGCCCAACGGCACGCAGGCCCAACCCGCCATGACGGTCTGGTACGCCGCTGATTCCCGGACGCCGCGCAAGGCTGTGGCCCTGCGCGGCCTGGCCGAGGTCTTTGCCACGCAAATGGTGGCACTGCTCAACGCCGGCGTGGCCCAGCCCGGCGACATGGCGGTGCTGGTGCGCGAGGGCAGCCAGGCGCGCGCCATGCGCCAGGCCCTGGCGCAGCGCGGTGTGCGCTCGGTCTACCTGTCAGAGCGCGACAGCGTCTACGCCACGGCCGAGGCCACGGACCTGTGGCGCGTGCTGCGCGCCGTGGCGTACCCGCGCCATACGCCGTGGCTGCGGGCCGCCTTGGCGACGCGGCTGTGGGGCCTGGACTGGGCCGCGCTGGAGTCACTGCTGCAGGACGAGGCGGGCTGGGACGCGGTGGTGGATCAGTTCCATGGCTGGCAGGCTGTCTGGCAGCGCCAGGGCTTGCTGCCCATGCTGCACCGCCTGCTGCACGACCAGGCCATCCCGGCGCGTTTGCTGGACCCCGATGGCGACGAAGGCCATGGCGGCGAGCGCCGCCTGAGCAATCTGTTGCACCTGGGCGATCTGCTGCAGACCGCCAGCCAGGGCCTGCAGGGCGAGGGCGCGCTGCTGCGCTACCTGGAAGATCAGCTGCGCGACCCCAAGTCCAGCGGCGACGCGGCGCAACTGCGTCTGGAAAGCGACGCCGACCTGGTGCAGGTGGTGACGGTGCACAAGGCCAAGGGGCTGCAGTACCCGCTGGTGTTTCTGCCCTTCGCCTCTTTTTACCGGGCAGAGGACAAAGACAGCGTACGCGACGACGAGCTGCGTCTGGCCGAAGACCTGCGCCTGCTCTACGTCGCGCTGACGCGCGCCGAGCGCGCCCTGTGGCTGGGCGCAGTGCCTGTCAAGGGCGATGTGGACGGCGACGAGCCGCAAGCCAAAAGCGCCTTGTCCGCGCTGTTGCAGCGCCGCGCGCCGGGCGATCTGCGCGAGCGCCTGCAGGCCTGGAGCGCGTGCCCGGACATCGTGGTGGCCGTGGCCCCCGCGCCCGACGCGAAGCGCTTTGCGCCCAGCGCAGCCATCAGGACCTTCAAGCCCGTGCTGGCGCCGCGGCGCCTGCTGGCCAGCCGCTGGTGGATCGCCAGTTTCAGCGCGCTCACGCGCGACCTGGTTGCGGGTGGCGCGAACCGGGACTTGCCCTCGGACCGCGACCTGCGCCTGGACGATGCGCAACTCGACAGCCGCGCCGCCCCAAGCGAACTGTTGGCGGCGCCGGTGCCCGCAGCGCCTGCTGAACCGCTGCGCTTCAACGCCTTTGCCGCCGGCAGCCGCTACGGCACGCTGTTGCACGACCTGCTGGAGTGGCAGGCGCAGCGCGGCTGGCCGGCGGCGCAGGCAGTGCCTGCGGCCGCGGCGACGCGCGAATGGACTTCCCTCTTGGCCCGAAAGGCGCAGCGCCTGCAGCTCGACCCCGAGCAGCGTGCGCTGGCGCACGAGTGGATCGCGCAACTGGCGCTGGCGCCATGGCGCGTTGGCACGACGCCGCTGGTGCTGGGCCAGCTATTGCCGTCCCACTGCTGGGCCGAGATGGCCTTCACCCTGCCGGTGCAGCGACTCGGCGCGCTGCGCATCGACGGCCTGATCCGCCAGCATGTGCTGCCCGGGCAGGCGCGGGCGGCACTGCAGCCGCTGCAACTCGAAGGCATGCTCACCGGCTTCATGGACCTGGTGCTGGAGCACGAAGGGCGCTTCTGGGTGCTGGACTACAAGTCCAACTGGCTAGCCAGTTACGGCTGGGCGCAGCTGCAGGAATCGATCCTGGCGCACCGCTATGACGTGCAGTACACGCTGTACCTGCTGGCCCTGCACCGCTTGCTGAAATCGCGCCTGGCGCACTACGACTACGAGCAGCATGTGGGCGGCGCGCTCTACCTGTACCTGCGCGGTGTGGACCAGCCGGGTGCCGGCCTGTTTTTCGATCGCCCACCCAAGGCGCTGATCGAGGCGCTGGACGCAGCCTTCGCCCAAACCCCTCATTCCGAACAGGCGCCCGTATGAGCAGCAGCGAAGTCATCACGGCCCCGCCAGCGGATGCCACCCCCTATGTCCTGCCGTTCACCGGACTGGACCGGGCATTTGCCCGCTTTCTGCAGCAGACCCAGCCCAGCACCGATCCACGCCATGAACTGCTGGCCACGCTCGCCAGTTGGCAGTTCGGCCGTGGCCACGCCTGCCTGGACCTGGGCCTGCTCGACAGCGCGGGTGTGGCAGCACTCGGTTGGGACGCGCGCGCCAAGGCCTTGCTGCCGGAAACGCTGAGTGCAGCCGCGGCCACGCTGCCTTGGACCGAGGGCCCGAACAGCCCGCTGGTGCTGGACGGGCAACGCCTGTACCTGCGCCGCAACTGGGCGGCTGAGCAAGCCATCCGCGCCGCCATCGACGCGCGGATGTGCCAGCCCGATACGGTGGCCGAAGACTTGCCGGCCACGCTGAACTTATTGTTTGCACGCCGGTTGGACGAGGCCGAACCGGACTGGCAAAAAGTGGCCTGCGCGCTGGCGGCACGCCGACGCCTGACGCTCATCACCGGCGGCCCGGGCACCGGCAAGACCACCACGGTGGTGCGCCTGCTGGCGCTGCTTCAGGCCGATGCCGTACGCCATGGCAAGCCGCTGCGCATGGCGCTGGCGGCGCCCACCGGCAAGGCCGCAGCGCGTCTGGGTGAGTCCATTGCCCAGGCGTTGCAACATTTGCCGCCGGCGCTGCGCCTGAGCGTGCCGTGCCAGGCCGTGACCCTGCACAAGCTGCTGCAGTTGCGACCCGCCGGGCAGCAGCCAGCCGCGCCTGAGCTGACGGTCGATCTGGTGGTGGTGGACGAGGCCTCCATGATCGATCTGGAGATGATGGCCCGGCTGCTCGCGGCCGTGCCACTCACGGCCAGCCTGATTTTGTTGGGCGACAAGGACCAACTGGCCTCGGTGGAGGCGGGTGCGGTGATGGGCCAGCTGTGCGAGGCTGCCGTGGCCGGCGGCTATAGCCAGGACACCGTGGACTGGGTACGCCAGACCACCGGCGCCGAACTCGGACCCTGGGCCGGTGCCGGCTCGGCCCTGGCGCAGCAGACGGTGATGCTGCGCCACAGCCACCGCTTCGCCGGTGGCAGCGGCATCGGCCTGTGGGCCAGTGCCGTGAACGCCGGCGATCGACCCGGTGTGCAAGCGCTCTGGCGCCAGGCGCCTGCGGCCAGGGCCGATGCTAAGGTGTCGGTGCAGCAACTGCAGCCGTCGGGGCCCAACGATGCCGCCTTGCAGGCGCTGCTGCGCCAGGGCTGGCAGGAATGGTTGGACAGGCTGCGGGGTTTGGGCAATGCGCCCTGTGGCGACCAACAGGCGCTGCAACTGATGCAGTCTTTCGCCAGCTTTCAGGTGCTGTGCGCGGTGCGCGAAGGACCGTGGGGCGTGGAAGCCCTGAACCGGCGCATCGCGGCCGGCCTGGGCTTCGAGGCACTGGGCTGGTATGCCGGGCGTCCGGTGATGGTGACGCGCAACGACTACAACCTGAAGCTGATGAATGGCGATGTCGGCCTGTGCCTGGCGCAGGCTGGCGGCCTGCGCGTGGCCTTCCCGGACGGGCAGGGCGGCGTGCGCTGGGTGTTGCCGTCGCGCCTGGATGCAGTGGAAACCGTGTTTGCCATGACGGTGCACAAGTCGCAGGGCTCGGAGTTCGTGCATGTCTGCCTGGTGCTGCCCGACCAGGCCGTGGCGGTGTTGACGCGCGAACTGCTCTACACCGGCATCACGCGCGCCAAAGCCCGCTTGACGCTGGTCGTGCCCCAGGAGAGCGTGCTGTGGCGTGCGCTGGAGACCCGGGTGCTGCGCAGCGGCGGTTTGGCAATATGGCCTGACGCCTGAGCGCCCCGGGCCAGTACCCGGCGCTGTTCCTGAGGGCCAGCATCTGACATTGCGGCATCTAGAATGGGGCCACACCGTTGGACCCGATTACCCACCATGCGAATGACCCTGACCCTGTTTGGCGCATTTATTCTGGCTTGCCTGACAAGCCCCGCGTACGCGCAGTCACAGCGCGGACAGTCGACCGCAGACGTCGATCTGGCGGTCCGACTCGTCGAAGTTCAGGCTAACCCGAAGTTGACTCAGGAACTGTTCAAGGCCGGCCAGCAACTCGCGACAATCTGCGCCAGTTGCCATGGCGACGGTGGCAACAGCGTCAAGCCCGACGTCCCCAATCTTGCGGGCCAGAACCCGGCCTACCTGCTGGAACAGCTGCGCCAGTTCGCCGACGGAAGGCGTCGCAACGAGTTCATGGAGGGCATGATCAAGGTGCTGAAAAGCGACGAAAAAATTGCCGTCGTTTTGTTCTTTTCGCGCCAGGGGGTCATCGGCAACAAGGCCGCAGCGAACCCGGCCTTGCTGGTCAAGGGCAAGGACATCTACACCCGAAATTGCTGGCGCTGTCACGCCCAGGATGGACACGGCAACGGCACCTTCGCCCGTATCGCCGGCCAGCAACCGGTCTACCTGAACGCCGCCCTCAAACGCTACCGACTGGGAACAGGCACGCGTACCAATGCGCTGATGGCGGCCAACACCAAATTGTTGTCGGACGCCGACATCGACGCGGTCGTGGCTTACGTGGCGGCGATGGATTAGTCCCGCGCAGCCGAGCCTTCCATCAGGGTCGAGTGCAACGCCGGGAACGGCACCAGACTTGTTCACGCCGATTTCAAACTGAATCGGGAATCAGGGCGCGCCAAAGCAGAGCGCTCCTGCGCCCGGCAACACGAATCGCTGATCTTCTCTATACTCGCCCGAATCTGCGTCGGGCAGGACTGTTGGCTCTCCCTGACGGGCTGTGCTGCCCCATGTTGTCGGTCGTTGTCCGGTACTTTTTGCGAGGCTTCTGATGAAGAACTTACCCGCGAAATTGGTCCTCGGCGCCTCCCGCCCAGGCACCTTCGATAGGAGTTGATTTGCTGGACAAAGAGAACGATTCCCGCCTGACGGATTTCGCCAATGCCAGCGGCGCCTGGTTTTGGGAGGCCGACGCGCAACATCGCTACACCTGGTTTTCAGCGGAGTCGCAGCTTCAGGTCGGGGTCAGCTTGCTGGGACGTTTGGGCGAGACCCGGATGGAAGTCGCGCAGGCGGCCGGGGCCGACCTCAGTGTCGAACCCTGGAGATCGCATCTCGAACTGTTGGCGCGACGCGAACCGTTTCTTGATTTCGTCTGCCACTATGTCACGCCGGTCGACGACTACTGGCTCAGCGTCAGCGGTGTGCCGCGTTTCGATGCTGCGCGAAGGTTTCTCGGTTACCGGGCTTCGACGAAAAACATCACGCACCTGGTGCGGCAAGAGCAGCAGCACAATCAAACGCAGGCGCTGGCGCATGCGACCCTGCAGGAGAGCGAGTCCAGCTACCGCATGCTGGTCGAATTTTCTCCCGAGCCTATCGGCGTGCACCGAAATGGATTACTCATTTATGTGAATGCTGCCGGCGTACGCCTGCTGCAGGCTGGTTCTGTGCAGGAGCTTATAGGTCGGTCGATGTTTGATTTTGTGCTCGCAGAATTTCATCCCATCCTGGCTACGCAGACCCAACTGATGATGACTGATCCAACCGAGCATGCGACACGGGAGTTGACTTTTTGCACGCTGGGCGGAGCGCATGTCGATGTGATTGCCAAGTCCATGCAGATTCGCTGGAGCGAACGTCCTGCCATCCTTGTCATGGCGCACGATGTCACGGCACAGGTGCGTGAAAGGCGCAGGCAACAAAGGGACGCGGAACGGCTTTCCGATCAGCTGGACGTCACTCAATCAAATCTGCGCGAGAGCGAGATGCGGCTCGCCCTGGCTGCGGACTCCGCCAATGTGGGCTTTTGGGCGCGCAATATCGAGCGCGATGAAGTCTGGGCGTCGGAGCGCTGGCGCAAGCACTTCGGGTTTGGCTCCAGCGATTCCATTGATTTCGCGGCCATCACGCAACGCATACATCCGCAAGACCTGAGCCAGGTCACCGAGGCACTGCTTGCTGCCACGCACGGCAACGGCAAATTCGAATGCGAGCACCGCATCGTGCTGGGCACCGAGGAAATTCGCTGGATCTCGTCGGTGGGGCGCATGGAATTTGACGCCACAGGCAAGCCCCTGGTGCTGCGCGGTGCTTCGACCGACATCTCGAAGCGCAAGCATCTCGAACTGGAAATGCAGCAAAAACGCCGGGAAGTGGCACATCTTTCGCGCGTCACCATGTTGGGCGAACTCTCGGGCTCATTGGCGCACGAGTTGAACCAACCGCTTACCGCGATCCTCAGCAACGCGCAGGCCGCGCAGCGCTTTCTGGCGCGCGAGAGCGTCGATCTGAACGAACTGCGCGAGATCATGCAGGACATCGTGGCTGAAGACAGGCGTGCCGGTGAAGTGATTCGCCGCTTGCGCCTGCTGCTGAGTACCGGAGAGCAGCAGGCGCAAGCCCTGGACGTGAATGAGCTCGTGACCGAGGTGTTCAAGCTGTTGCGCAGCGATCTCGTCAACCACGGCGTCCTCCTCGTCACCGAGATGGAGCCTGAATTGCCTTGGGTGACTGCCGACCCGGTGCAACTCCAGCAGGTCATGATCAACCTGATGGTCAACGCCTGTGACGCCATGCGCGGCCTGGACCCGGGGCAACGCCGCTTGCTCGTGCGGACGTCGGTACAAACCGAGGGTGGGGTGCGGGTTTCGGTGATCGACCAGGGCTGCGGCATCGCCATCGATAACCCCGAGCAGGTGTTTGCGGCCTTTTACACCACCAAGGAACAGGGCATGGGTCTGGGGCTGTCGATCTGCCGCAATATCCTGAGTGCCAGTGGCGGACGGCTATGGTGCGAGAACAACCCGGGCGCGGGCGCCGCGTTTCACTTCAGTTTGCCGCTCGCATCGGGCACGCCGGCATGACGAGCACAGCCCGCGTATTTCTGGTGGATGATCAGGCCGCGATACGCAAGGCACTGTCGCGTCTGCTCACATCGGCGGGTTTTGAGGTGGTGGCATTCGAGTGCGCGCAGGATTTTCTGGACGCTGGCCTGGATCAGTTGCCGGGCTGTCTGGTGCTGGACCTGGCGATGCCAGGCATCGGCGGTTTGGCCCTGCAGCAACTGCTGAGCGCGCGCTGCAGCAGCCTGCCGGTGATCTTTCTCACAGGGCAAGGCGACATCGCGACCGGGGTGCACGCCATGAAGCTGGGCGCCTTTGATTTCCTCACCAAGCCGGTTGACGATGAACAACTGCTCGGCGCGGTGGCCGCCGCCATCGAAATAAACCGCCAAACCCGACTCGCGTACGCCGAGGTCGCGAGCATCCGGTCGCGTCTGGCCAGCCTCACGCCGCGGGAGCGCGAGGTGCTGGAGCAAGTTGTGCTGGGGCAGTTGAACAAACAGGTGGCGGCTGAACTCGGCACCGTGGAGAAGACCATCAAGGTGCACCGCGCGCGCGTGATGGAAAAGATGAACGTGCGCACCCTGGCGGAACTGGTGCGCATCGCCAACCGGGTCGGGATCCCGGCGCCGGCGTCCAGACCGTAATCGCCACAAGTTGGGCGCGGGCGAATCTGTGCCGGCTCGGCACGGCAGTCAATTCCTGTTTTCTTTCCTTTCAAAAGGCGGTGTTGGACCAAGGTCCAATAGCCAACTCGGGGGCGGGCCCCTATCTTCCGTCTTCGCCTGTGCAGGTGCCGGATTGGCTTGGCACGGCCAGTTTGCAGCGACCCAACCGGAAACCCAAGATGATGCACGGCCACATTCAGCGCGGAATTTTCAAGCTCTTTGCCGGGCTCGTTGGCGTGCTCGGTCTGGCCGCGCTGACGTCTGCGCAGGCCGAGGAGTATTACGATAAATACGACCTGACGGCAAAGCCCGGTTACGTGGACATCGGGGTGCAGCCCATGGCGTACCCGCTGGCCTTCATCAGTTCGACGATGCAGCACGACCGGCTGTTGCGCGAGGATCTGAAGAAGCTCGGATTGGCGCTGCGCGTGTTCCCGTTTCGCAAGGGCAACGACATGGTCCACCTGGTGGGCAATGGCAAGTTGGTGCTGACCTTCCTGGGTGACATGCCCACAGTCAACACCATCATGCGCACCGATGCTCTGGTGGTCGGTCTGGGCAAGCGAAACTTCTCGTCCATTGTGTCGCGTGACTACGGACAACTCGAGGCCTTGCGCGGTAAACGGGTGGCGTTCTCGGGCGGCTCCTCGTCCCATCTGGTATTGCTGCGTGGCCTGAAGGCCGCGAAGATGGAGGAAAAAGACGTGACCATGGTTGCCATGGAGCCGTCGCAGATGCCGGACGCGCTGGACAGTGGGGCGATTGACGCCTATTCGGCGTGGGAGCCGACGCCTTCAATTTCGCTGGCACGCAATCTGAAGAACCGGGCCATCTACCGCGGCATGAGTACCGACTGGGTGGTGCTGTCGGGTGAGTTTGTCCAGGCACGGCCGCAGGCCGCCCTGGCGCTGGTGGCGTCCTACGCCCGCGCCATCCACTGGATGCGCGCAGCCAATGCGAATGCGGAACTCGCGGGCGCTTGGGTAATGGCCGACGGCGACGCTTTCACCGCGGCGCCACGCGCGCTTTCGCTGGCCAAGGTCGTGGAAATTGTGCGCAAGGATCTGCTGGAAGTGCCTGGCGCCCCGGCCGTGCCGTCGAAGATCGACGGTGAAGCGCCGCTGATGAAGGAGTTCGAGTTCCTGCGCCAGCAGGGTCGCATTGCGGCGGGCATGAACGCCGACCGTATCGGCCACGCCTTTGCCTACACAGGTCTGAAACAAGTGCAGGCCGACCCGAAAAAGTATCGCTTGTTCGTCTATGGCTACGATCAGTAGGCCATGGCGATGATGAGCATACGGGTCAGGCTGCTGGGCTTTTTCGGACTGATGACGGCGGCGGGCTTTGCCGCCTTTGTGGTCCTTTGGCTGTACGGTGTGCCGGGGCTGGGAGTTGAAGGCATTTATTCGCATGAATACCAGCGCTCGATTGTTGCCGTCGAAGCGCTGGCTGACAAGGCGCGCGACAGTTTCGAGTCGTGGTTTGGCGAGCACCGGCGTGATTTGCGGCTGTTGAGTACTTCCGAGGACTTCTCAGCTGCCGTCGCACGGCTTGACGCGTTGCGCGGCAAGCCCGTGCCCCGCGACGCGCGGGCGCGTCTGGCGCGCCAGTTGAAAGCGGTCAAGGAATCCAGCCCCGGCGTCTACAGCTACCTGTACATCGTGGATTCTTCGGGTACGCGCGTGCTGGCCGCGTCCGACCCCCAATGGCGGGATATTCCGGATGCGCATCGGGCGACGGTGCGCGAGGTCGCCGAACCCGGGATGACCGAGTTCGTGCATGTCGTGGACGAGGACGCGGGTCCGAGCCTGCTGATCGCCAACCAGATCGGTGGCATGGACGCAGCCGGCGTGCCGGACGGTCGGCTCAACGGCCTCGTGGTGGCCGGCCTGGCCATGGGCGGTCCGCTGCGCAACGATGATGCTTCCATGCGCCAGACCTTGGGTGTCTCCGGGGCGGTCATGCTGGTGGACAGCGCTGCCAAAGTGCTGTTCAGCACCAGCATGGCGCAGGGGGCTCTGGGACACCGTTTCGTGGCGGCACAGGCGGTCTCGGGCACCGAGGGTGTCAAACTCCTGCCGAGGCCGGACGGAGGCGAGGCGATCGCCGTGTTTCGCCATGTCCACCTGGGCGCGTCGGACGAATTGTCGCTGGCGGTGACACGCGATACGGATGAGGCAACCGCGGCCATCCGTGCCAGCTTCCTGCGCATGAGCGGTCTGATGGCGCTGTTTTTTTTGCTCTCGATGGGCTTGATCATTTTTGCTGCCAACCGCATTGCAACGGCCGAGGCGGCCTTGCTGGCGCTCAACGCCGGACTGGAAAGCCGGGTCGCAAGTCGCACCAATGAACTGGCCCAAGTCAATGCGAGTCTGCAGCAGACGCTGAGCCACCTGGAGCTGACGCGCGATGAATTGGTACGCACGGAGAAGTTGGCGGCACTGGGCGCGCTGGTGGCGGGCATCGCGCATGAGCTCAATACGCCCATCGGCAACAGCCTCACCGTTGCCAGCACCCTGCAGGACCAAGCCCGGGATTTTTCGCGGCAACTGGACCAGGGCTTGACGCGCAGCCGTTTGGCCGCGTTTGTCGCCAACGCGCGCGAGGGCGCAGACATCCTGACGCGCTGCCTGCAGCGCGCAGCCGAACTGGTGAGCAGCTTCAAGCAAGTGGCGGTGGATCAAATCAGCGTGAATCGCCGCAGATTCACGCTCGGTGCCACGGTGAATGAAATTCTGCTGACCCTGGGGCCCAGCCTGCGCAAGACTTCGCATCAGGTGCAAAGCCTGGTGCCGGCCGATATTGACATGGAGGGCTACCCGGGACCTTTGGGGCAGGTTCTCACCAACTTGATCAACAACGCGCTGCTGCACGCCTTTGCCGGGCGCGACGGCGGTACGGTGTTGATCAAGGCCCGGCTGCTGGAACAGGACGCCGTGGAACTCAGTGTGTGTGACGACGGGGTTGGCATCAAAGAGGAGTACCTCGATCGGGTGTTCGATCCGTTCTTCACCACCAAACTGGGGCAGGGCGGAAGCGGTCTCGGTCTGAGCATTGTTTTCAACCTGGTGAACAAGACCCTGGGCGGTTCCATCCGGATCAGCTCCGAGTCGGGTCGCGGCACCTGCGTGGTCGTGACCTTGCCGAGAATCGCGCCGGCAGAAATGGCGGGGGATCAGGCCGGACCGGTATTGGACCAAGGTCCACTGTCGGTGCTGCGGTAGACACGGTATCTTTGCCAGCATGACAAAACCAAGAGCCGATGTTGCCGTTGTGGATGATGAAGAACCGATTCGTCGCGCATTGCTGCGCCTCATGCGCTCGGCCGGCATTGCGGCTCAGGCCTTTGCCTCGGGTGAAGAATTTTTGAATTCGCTGCAGCACGGTCAGCCCGACTGCGTGATTCTGGATTTGCACATGCCCGACACCACCGGGTTTGAAGTTCAGGCCCGACTGCAGAAGGACTGGCCGGAGGTGGCCGTGATCGTCGTCACTGGCCATCATTCGGTGGAAACGCAGGCACGCGCCATGCAATGCCGACCGGCCGCCTATTTGCTCAAACCGATGAACGACAGCACCCTGCTGGATGCGATCTCGTCGGCCTTGCTGGCACGCGGCGCAGCCGGCGAGCCGCGGGATGAACGAGCATGAATGAAATCAACATGCAGTTCGGGTTGGCGATGCCCGGGACGGAGCCACTATGGATGAGCTGAAATTCTCTGCCGAAGCGGATGAACCCCAGGCCACTGAGGGCGACGACGCGTTGCGTGTTGCCAATTTGCAGCGCTGGCGCCTCCTGATCGTGGACGACGAACCCGATGTGCACAGGGCAACGGTTTTCGCCTTGAATGACGTCAAAATCCTGGGGCGCGCCCTGGAATTTTTCGACGCCTACTCTGCCAAAGAAGCGCAGGACATTCTGCGCACGGAATCGGACATTGCCGTCATTCTCCTGGACGTTGTGATGGAGCGTGAAGATGCCGGCCTCAGACTGGTCAAATTCATACGCCAGGATCTCGGACTGCTCGATGTGCGCATCATCCTGCGCACCGGTCAGCCGGGTTACGCACCGGAGATTGCGACCATCCACGACTACGACATCAACGACTACAAGTCCAAGTCGGAGTTGACCCGACCCAAGCTGTACGCCGCAGTGACCGCTGCCGTGCGCGGCTACGAACAGATTCGCGCGCTGGACGAACTGGCCTTTTATGACCGACTCTCCAACCTGCCCAACCGCAACCGCTTCATCAAGCTCATCGACGACCGCATGGCTCAGGCCGCGTCTTACGATTGTGTGATCGCCATTCTGGACATCGATGACTTCTCCGAAGTCAACGGTGCCCTGGGTCACAAGCAGGGTGACCGTCTGTTGCAGGCGGTGGTGCAGCGCTTGAAGGATTGCTTTGGCGACGATGTGGTGCTGGCCCGCATAGGCAGCGACACCTTTGGCCTGATGGGCAATGCCGCGACGATTGACCCTGGCTTCTTGCTGGGTCTGTTTCGCCAACCCTTTGCGGTGCTGAACGACTCCATGATCGTGTCGGCCACGCTGGGCTTGGTCTGTCTCTCAGACGTCAAGGGCACAGGCCAGGATGTGGTCAAGGATGCCAACATTGCGCTCAAGTGCGCCAAGAAGAATCGACGTGGCAGCTTTGTCCACTATTCGGTCGAGATGGGCATCGACATCCGCGAGCGCGCCCATCTGCTGCAGAACCTGCGTACTGCAGCGGAGAACGAACGCCTGTTTGTGGCGTATCAACCGCAGGTCAATCTGCACAGTGGCCGTACCGTCGGCGTGGAAGCCCTGCTGCGCTGGCGCAACGACGATGGCAGCTTTATCGCGCCAGACCGGTTCATTCCTTTGGCCGAAGCGTCAGGCCTGATCATCGCCATCGGCGACTGGGTGTTGCGCTCGTCCTGCCATGAGGTGATCCGCTTGCAAGCCATGGGGTTTCCGCAATTGCGGGTATCGGTGAATGTGTCGCAGGTGCAGTTCCGTCATCCGGAGTTCCTCGTTCGGCTGAGTTCGGCACTCGCGGACACCGGCGTGAATCCGAAATACCTGGAACTGGAAATCACCGAATCCGTCGCCATGGAGGACCCGGAGTTCATCCTGGAAACCCTGTGCGCCATCAAACGCATGGGAATTTCCATTGCCATCGACGACTTTGGCACCGGCTATTCCTCGCTCAGTCATTTGCGCCAGTTGCCGGTGGACCGCTTGAAGATCGACCGCGCCTTCGTCTCCGAATTGAATTCAGAAATCGCCGGCGGACCGATTGCGGCCATGGTGATCGAGTTGGGCCGCAATCTCAATATGACCGTGATCGCGGAGGGTATTGAAAATGAATTTCAGGCCGGGATTTTGCGTGACATGGGTTGCCACGAAGGACAGGGCTATCTGTATGCCAGGCCCATGGCGTCGGAGCAACTCAGGGACTGGTTGCTCGGCATCCATGGCCCCGTGGTTTCTGTGACACCGGCTGTCCCGTTGCTCTGGGCCAAATGATCGACAGGAGCGCAGCTTGTTGCCCATAGAAATCACGACCGAAGGTCTGTCGACGGTCTCCGGACTGCGTCTGCAGCCGCGTCGACTGCAACAGGTGCTTGGAATCGCCATGGTTGCGGTAGCCATCGCCATGTTGCTGAGCTTCTTGGACGGGAATTTGAGCGCGACGATAGCACTGATGCTTGCCCTGTTCATGCTCATGCTTTCCTTATGGTTTGCACGCAGCGGTCGACTGGCCTGGGCTGCAGAACTGATGCTCTTCACCCTGACGGGAGCCATGTGCGGCCTGACCTTCATCGCCGAAGGCATTCATGACACGGCCGTCCTGGCATTCCCCGGCATCCTGATCTTTGCCAGCATGTTCGGCACGAGGAGACTGTTCGTCACGCTGCTGTTGGTCATCTGCACGGACCTGACGGTGGTCGTTGCCGGGAACATTCTGGGCTGGCATGTGAATGAAGTGCAGCCTGTGGGCTGGAGCCTGCTGATCAATGCCTTGAGCATCGTTGTCGCGACCTCTTTTTTCGTTTGGATGATGGCTGACGACTTGCGCCGCGCGCTGGCCCGCATGAAGACCGACAACGAACGGATACTTGAATCCCACGCCCGCATCGAAATACTCGCGCACCGTGACAGTCTGACGCATTTGCCGAATCGGGTACTGGCGCGGGATCGGCTCGAACAGACCCTTGCCGGGGCGCGCCGCAACAACTCGCTGGTGGCCGTCATCTTTCTGGACCTGGACAACTTCAAGACCGTCAACGACTCGCTGGGTCACAGTGCCGGCGACGCGCTGCTGTGCGATGTGGCAGACCGGCTCGTGAAGACGGTGCGCGAAAGCGATACAGTCAGTCGCCAGGGCGGCGATGAATTCCTGATCATTCTGGGGAACATCGAGAACGAAGAGGCCGCTGCGGCCGCCGCGGTAAAAATTCTGGCCCAACTGGCCATTCCTTTTCAGATACAGCGACTCGACGTATCGGCCACGGGCTCGTTGGGTGTTGCCATGTTTCCCAGGGATGGCGCCGACGCCGACAGCCTGCTGAAGAACGCCGATCTCGCCATGTACCGCGCCAAGGACAGTGGGCGCAATACTTTTCAGTTCTTCAACGCGGAGATGAACAGCAGCGTCATCGAAGACCTGCATCTGGCCACGGGAATACGCTTGGCCCTGGTGAATGACGAGTTCAAAGTCCATTACCAACCCCAATTCGACCTGAAGACCGGACGGATCGTAGGTGCCGAGGCCCTGCTGCGCTGGAAGCATGCCGTGCTGGGATTTGTTCCGCCGGCCAAGTTCATTCCTGTGGCCGAGCGCTCGGGTCTGATCAACGAGGTTGGCGCCTGGGTGCTGAACGAGGCTTGTCGCCAGGCGAAGGCCTGGCAGGACATCGGAATCAATGACCTCGTGGTGGCGGTCAACGTGTCACCGGTGCAGTTTCGCCGCGATGACATCGAACGCGAATTGGCCAACGCGCTGGAAACATGGAAAGTGCGCCCTTCGAGCATAGAGCTGGAACTGACGGAATCGCTGTTGATGGCCGATTCCGATCACCTGAGCAGCGTACTGGATCGGTTGCGCGCCATGGGTGTTCAGCTCTCCATCGATGACTTTGGAACGGGCTACTCCAATCTGGGTTATCTCAACCGATTTGACGTGGAGCGGCTGAAGATTGACCAGTCCTTTGTCCGCAGGATGACCGAGAACAAGCAGGATGAGGGCATCGTTCGCGCCATCATCGAGATGGCCCACTGCCTGGAACTGGACGTGGTTGCTGAAGGCGTGGAGGACGCCGTGACCTTGCAGCGGTTGGTGCAACTCGGATGTGAGATGGGACAAGGCTACCACTGGTCGCCAGCGATTCCTGCGGACGAATTCCTCACCTTTTATCGCGCCCATGAGCATCATTGACGCGCTCGAACGAGCCGACCCGCATTGCCCTTTATGCTGTCCCAACAAACCCTGCTGATCACCCTGGCAGGCTTCACCCTGCTCACGACCGTGCTGCTGATTTCTGCAGCCATGTACAGCGACGCCTTTGCCGAGCAGCGGCTTTGGGCATGGGGCAATGTCGCAAGCTGTGCGGGCTTGTTGCTCGGCGTTTGCACGGGCTGTCCATTGCCGGTGCATGGCGTGTTGAGCTATGGCCTGCTTGGTTTCGGACTGGCCCTGGTACTCAAAGGCTTGCGGGTCTTTTGCGCGCTGGATCTGTCCTGGCGCTGGATCGTTGGCATCGCGGCGGCTTCCCTGGCCCTGCCTGGCTACTTCGCGTGGATCGATCCCGGGATTACCGCGCGACTGGTGGCGACGGGCCTGATCTTTGGATTGCTCAACGGCCTGTGCGCGCTCACCCTGGTTCGACACGCACCGGGCAAGATCAGCTGGGTCAGTGTGGCCGGCTTCACCGTGTTGGCGCTGTCCCTGCTGTTGCGCAGCGGGTTCTTGCTGTTGCATCTGGCAAATCCCCTGGAGATTGCCGATGAGGTGACCAATATCAGCCTGCTGGTGGCGCAGTTGGCGCAGGTGTGCATCATGTTCGGGCTGATGCTGATGGTGACACGCCGCTATGCCGAGCGCCTGAAGATCCTTTCGACCATGGATCACCTGACAGGCGCACTGAATCGTTCCGCTGTCGACGTTCGGGGGAAACGCGTCCTCAGACGCGCGCTGCAATGCCATCGCAGCGTGTCCATCATCATGCTCGACGCCGATCACTTCAAGCTGATCAATGATCGCTACGGCCATCCCGCCGGGGACGAAGTACTGCGCCATCTGGCGCGCCTGCTGACCGCCCAATTGCGCCCCGACGATTTCCTGGCTCGCTATGGCGGTGAGGAATTCGCGCTGGTGCTGGACGGTCTCAAGCTGCCTGAAGCCTTGGTGGTTGCCGAGCGCTTGCGTCGCCTGGTGGAAGCCGGATCGGTGGCCGTGGACTCGCACTGCATTCAGTACACGGTCAGCATGGGTGTGGCCAGTACTGACGAGTGTGGTTACGACCTGACAAGGCTGATCGGGTCGTCCGACAGGGCCATGTACCAGGCCAAGGCGGCGGGGCGAAATCGGGTCAGTGCCGAGTAGCGCGGAGCCGGCGCGTTGGACCAAGGTCCAATGGCGCGTATTCGCTCGAGTAGGTATCTTCACGGCCATCGATGATGACTATTGGAGTTTCTATGAAATTGAGTTTGAAGTTGCCACTGGCCTTTGCCCTGGCGCTGTCCCTGCTGTTCTTTGGCGGAATGTTTGGCATCTACCAGCTCAACCAGGCGGTGCGCAGCTATGAAGTGGACGTGCTGCACGCGGTGCACGCGCACCAGGTGGCGTCGACGGCCGAGACCCACTTTGCCACGGCCATTCAGGAATGGAAGAACGTCCTGTTGCGCGGCAAGAACCCCGAGAAGCTCGACAGCTACTGGAAGTCCCATCTGAAGAGCATGCAGGAACTGCAGGCCGACCTGAAGATTCTCGACGACCTCAAGTTCGGTGGCACAGCCCAGGAAATCCAAAAGACCCTGGCCACGCAAATCGGCGTTGCAGCCCAACGGTATCAAGTCGCTTTTGCCGAGTTCAAGGCCGCCAGCATGGACCATGAGGCCGGCGACAAGGCGGCGCAGGGCGCGGATCGACAGGCTGCTGCGTTGCTGGTGCAACTGAAGGATCTGCTGAACAAGGAAGAGAGCGCTGCGGCCGAGTTGGCCAGCGCCAGTGCCAAGGTCAGCAGCAACGTGGCCTATGGCCTGATGCTGGCGGCTGCTGTCTTGAGCATGCTGGGCGCGATCTTGTTGAGCCGGCAGATCACCCGACCCTTGTCACGCGCTGTGGAGGTCGCCGACAAGGTGGCCCAGGGCGACCTGAGCAACACCATCACGGTCAACAGCAAGGATGAGATTGGTGCCCTCATGGCGTCGCTGCGTGACATGCAGGCCAATCTGTGCCAACTCGTGACGGACGTGCGCCAGGGGTCGGACAGCGTGTCCACTGCCAGTTCCGAAATTGCCCATGGCAACAATGACCTGTCTGCACGCACCGAACAGCAGGCCAGTGCGCTGCAGGAAACGGCGGCATCGATGGAACAACTCAATGCCACCGTCAGACAGAATTCCGAGCACGCGCAGCATGCAAATCAACTCGCGCAAAGCGCCTCCACCGTGGCTGTCATGGGGGGCGAAGTGGTGGGTCAAGTGGTGGAGACCATGAAGGGCATCAACGACAGTTCGCGCAAGATCTCGGACATCATCAGCGTCATCGATGGCATTGCCTTTCAGACCAACATCCTGGCGCTCAACGCCGCGGTGGAGGCGGCGCGCGCCGGGGAACAGGGTCGCGGCTTTGCCGTGGTGGCCAGCGAGGTGCGCAGCCTGGCAGGACGCAGTGCCGAGGCGGCCAAGGAGATCAAGAGTCTGATCAATGCCAGCGTCGAGCGTGTCGAGCACGGCACGACCTTGGTGGGCAAGGCGGGCGTCACCATGACCGAGGTCGTCAGCAGCATTCGCCGGGTGACCGACATCATGGGAGAAATCAGTGCCGCCAGCAGCGAGCAGGCTTCGGGGGTGGCGCAGGTGGGTGACGCCGTGACGCAGATGGACCGTGTCACGCAACAGAATGCGGCGCTGGTGGAGCAAATGGCCGCAGCCACATCGAGCCTGAGCACCCAGGCCAACGAGCTGGTACAGGTCGTTTCCCGTTTCAAGGTCAGCGGCGGCGCAGGTCTGCGTGCAGCATCAGCCTTGCGCTGAGTTGGTGCACGGCGGCGGAGTTTATTCGCCCGGCTTGCGCGCCCGTCCGCTGGTCCTGACGGATATCAGGGGAAGAGCTGCCCCGTCGTCGGGTAAAGCGTCTTCACATCCGGCGCCATCTCGGCCAAGCCTTTGATCAGCGACTGCAGGAAGGCCAGGTTCTCCGGGGCCTCCCGGATGTCGAGCGTGCGCCGCACCAGCACGTCCTCGTAGTACAAGGGCAGTTCGGCAAAGTCGATGAGCCGCTTTTCGTGCATGGCCAGCAGCAGCGGCATGAAGGCGTCAAAGAACTGCTGCTGCGTCATCAGCAGAGGTGGAGGAGAAACAGGGTTCGCATCCATGTCAGGTCGAAGTTCAATGGGGATAAACATTCCTCATTTTCACCCCGCAGCGGGCGCTTTAACCCCGGAAAAGCCAGCCCATCCCCGCCTGTTCCCACACCTCAAGCCGGCTACCGACACAAATGTGATCGGCAGCAGGGCCAGGAGGCAACAGTTCAGACATTGGCCCAAGATGGCGCAGACGTATTTGGGGTTTTGGTGGAGAGGATGAGGATCGAACTCACGACCTCTGCATTGCGAACGCAGCGCTCTCCCAGCTGAGCTACCCCCCCACGGGCGCAGTCTAGCAACAAAAGCCATTGCACCGCAAGTCAATTGCCGGCGCCCTGGTGGCAGCTCGCGCAGTCGGCCAGGGTCTTGATCTTGCCGCGGTTCCACAGGCGGATGGCGCTGCGATGCTTGGCTTCAAACCAGTCGCGGGTGGTGATGCGTGGCAGTTCTTCTGATTGGCCTGATGCACGCGTGGTTGCGCTATGCCGCTGCAGCCAGGCCAGGACTTCCTGGCGCGCTGCTGGGTCCAGACTGGCGTTGGCGCCGAAGTGCTGATCCAGTGCCGACATGATTAGCTGCCACTCGGCGCCACTCAGCAGCGATGGCGGGAAGGCCATGTGGCAACTGCCGCATTCGCTGCGCCAAAGGGCGTTGTCGTCGGTCGTGCGCCACACCTTGTCGCTGCTGGCGGCCGGATTGGCCAGCGCGAGCAGCAGCAGAAAAAAGACCTGCCGCCGCCACGCGTCCGGGTTCCAGGGACGGTGCACCAGACCGTTCACAAAGTGGCTTACTTCTTCGGCGGCGCCAACTGCGCCATGTAGTCCGATACGGCTTCCAGGTCGCCAGTGCCATAGGCCTTGATGACCTTGACCATGTCCGGATTCGCATTGCGCCGGTCGCCGTCGCGGATGAGCTGAGCTTCGCGCAGCAGGTAGCGGTAGTGCTGGGCTGCCACCATGGGGTAGAACTTGGGGGCACTGCCTTCGCCCTGTACGCCATGGCATTGCGCGCAGTCCTTGTCGTAGAGCTGCTTGCCCTTGGCCAAGCCGGTTCCCGGTCCCTTGCCGTTGGCTGCAGAAATGGGCAGGCCCTGCACATAGAAGGCCAGGTCGGCGATCTCGAATGGCGTCAGCACATGCTCGTCCAGGAAGGGTTCCATCTTGGCGTTGGTGCGGCGTCCTGTGCGGATGTCGACGATCTGCTTCATGAGCACGGTGGCGTGCTGGCCCGACAGGCGGGGGTAGGCGCCGCTCATGCGCCCTGAAGCGTCCTTGCGGTGGCAGCCCTCGCACGGCTGGAAGGCGCCTGCGCCGCGGGCCGGGTCGGCCTTGGCCTCCAGCGCGGCCTTGAGTTCGCCCTGAATGTCATTCCATGCCGGCGTCTGGGCCGATGCTGCGGCGCTGCACAGCGCCAGCGTCAGCGCCATCATGAGGCTGAGTAGTTTTTTCACGTTCTTTGCTCCTGAATCCCTGAGATTACTTGCTGTCGAGTCCGGCCAGATAGGCCGCGACCGAATCGATTTCTTCTTCGCTCATGCGCTTGGCGACGACGCGCATGTAGCGGCTCACATCGTTGTTGCGTTCGCCGCTGGCGAAGTTCTTCAACTGCTGCGTCACGTAGGTCACGTGCTGGCCGCCGATGCGCGGGTAGATGAGGTGGCCGGCGCCTTGCGGCTGGTGGCAGCCCACGCAGGCCGGGACGCCGGTTTCCTCGTTGCCTTCAAAGTACACCATCTTGCCGAACTCGGCCGCCTTCTTGTCGGCGTCGCTGCTGGGCTTGATCTTCTGGCTGGCGTAAAAACTGGCCAGGGGCGCCAAGTCCTGCGGCTTGAGCGCGGCGACGACGGGCGCCATGATGTCGCTCTTGCGTCGCCCCGACTGGAAGTCGCGCAACTGCTTGACGATGTAGCTCTCCTGCAAGCCGGCGATCTTGGGGAACATCGGAATCGCACTGTTGCCATCCTCCCCGTGGCAGGCAATGCAAACTGTGGCGGCGATGGTCTTCGCGTCCTCGGCGGCGCTGGGCAGCGCCCAGGTACAGCCTATGGCCAGGCTGGCGGCGATGACGAGGGCGCGGCGCGCCGACGCGCTCGTGGGGCGGGTGTCTGGATGATTCAATTTACAACTCCTGCGGTAGGGTGCGGTCACAGCTTCAACTGGAACAGCACGCCAATGACATTGGTGCGGTAGTTCTGCGGTCCCGAGTCCAGCAGCAGCGTGCCCGAGTCGTAGTTGGACACGGCTTGGGTTATCACGCCGTCGTAGTGCCAGTCCTTGACCTGTCCGATCTCGAGTCTGTCGAACAGCCGCATGGACAGTTTCTTGTTGATGGGAATCAGCACATTCAGGTTCAGCGTCTGCTGCACGAAGGTCATGTTGGGCAATGCGCTGCCCGCCAGCAGCGCGGCCGCTGCCTGGGTTGCCGCCACATTGCTCAAGGCCGTGCTGCCGTAGCTGTAGTCGATGGTGGTGCTGCTGCTCGAATAGGTGTAGTCGATGCCGAAACGCACCTTGCCGAATTCACCCTGGTAGCCCAGGCCCAGCACGTTGTTGCGATCCCGGTTGTCCGACGACCAGGCCGACGACAGCGGGCGTGTTCCGTTGGTGCCTGAGATGTTGTCGGAGCAGGCCGAGTAGCCGTAGAGCGCCAGGTTGGCTGCCGTGCAGCCGGTGTTCACCAGCGACGCCACACCCGAGTTCAGGTTCATGGCCTTCTGGTTTTGCTGGTAGGTGTAGGAGGCATAGAACGAATGCCCGCCTGCGGGCTGGTAGTTCATGTCCAGCGTGAAGGAGTTCTGGTTGTCCTTCTCCAGGCCATAGAACGAGTCGGGGTAGGTGATGTTCTTCAACTGCACCGCCGCGCCCACGTCCAGATCTTCGCGCGCCAGCACGTTCAGACGGGCGTTGAAGATCTCCTGGTTGCGGTCGGCCTGGTCGTACTTGCGAAAGTAATACGAATAGCGGTTGAACAGACCCGCCGCAATGGCCGGGTAACCCAGTGTGCCGGCGTTGGCGATCTGTGTCTGTATGTCCAGACCGGGCAGGCCGGTGCCCAGGTCTTCAAAGGTGCGGAAACGGTAGTCGCCGCCGCGCTTGCGATCGCCTTCGAGGGACAGGCGCAAGGTGGTGTCACCCAGGGAGCGGTTCACATAGCCCAGCTTGAGCTTGTCTTCCCAGGTCTTCTCGCGTTCGCGGAAGTTGCGCTTGAAGTCTTCGCGTTCCAGCGAGGCGTTCAGGCTGGCGGCTCGACCCAGGTCGTAGTCGCCGGACACGCCGTAGTTGGTCTGCTGCGTGGATCTGGCCTGACTGAATACCGGAACGTTGGCGCCGTTGGCCACTGCGCCGGCCAGACCGAAGCGGCAACTGGCGATGAGCGCAGTGCTGGCGTAGCCTGCGGGAACGTAGCAGCTCCCGGCGGCGCCGGGTGTTGCGCCTGGCGCCAGGCCCACCACCAGGTCCTGGTTGCCGATGCCGTTGCCGTCGGCGATGCCGCGGCCGAATTGGCCTGTCTGCGGGTTGTAGGCGGTGTAGCCGCCGCTGTTGGCGCTGTCGTAGTAGCGCAGCGAAGCCTTCACGCCGAGCGCGTCGCTGGGCCGCAGCGACAGCCCCAGGTCGACCAGGGTGGTGTCGATGCGCTGCTTGGCGGTTTGCTGGCTCAGGGCGGCCGTGGTATTCCAGTTCGACACCAGGGCGCTGTTGGCGGCGTAGCCGATGCTGGTGCCGGTCCAGTTGCTCACGCCGGCGGCAGCGAGTTGGGCGTTCTGCGCGGCCGAAATCGGCGCCAGCAGGTCGTCGTTTTGTCGGCTCGTGCCCCAGGCCACGGTGGCGTTGAAGCGGCCCTTGAAGAAGTCCGGCAGGGAGCGTGCGAACTCGCCTTTCAGGTTGAAGGCATTGTTGTTCGGGTACAGGTCGTAGGTGGCGGTCTGCAGCGCGCCGTTGGGCGTGGCGGCCGACAGCATGGGGTACTGCACGTCAAGCGTACCGATGTTGTTCCGAAACAGCGACACCGAGGCGCGCAGATTCGTCTGCGTGAGCCGGTCAGCGTAGTGCAGACCCGTGAGGAATTCATGCGTCGTGTAGTCGATGGGCTCGGCAATTTCCGTCGACACATTGCCCTCGTTCATGGCGAAGGGCCGTGCGCCGGTGCGCGACTCCTGGCTGTAGCTGGCGTAGCCTTTCCAGTTGTCGGTGAAGGTCATGTCGGCGCGCGCCCCCCCCTTCTTGCGCAGCAGTCCCAGTTCGCTGTTCTGCATGGCGCCGAGCTTGTCATTGATCGCCTTGGCCATGCCCGACTGCGGCGTCGTGCCCGACGCCGGCATGACGCCGGTGCTGGCGTTGGCCGTGCCGATGATGCCGTTGATCGCGGCCACCGCCGTGGCGTTGGAATAGGTCTTGCCGTCGTAGCTCCAGCACGGTGCCGCCGCGGTGCAGGCGCCGGTGCCGACGCCGGGGTTGCCGGTCTTGACCATCACCGGCGCGGCCAGGCCGGTGCTCAGCGTGCCCGTGCCTTCGCCGTTGAACAGCGACTTCCAGGTGTCTGTGAACACATGGTTGGTCTCGCTGTAGAACAGCTTGACCTTCCAGTCGTTGTAGCGGCCGAATTGCAGTCCGTAGAACTGGTCGGCCTGACCTACGCCGCCGCCAAAGGTCTGCAGATAGGCGGCGCTGTCGGGCTTGTCGGCTTCGATCTCGAAGTAGTTCAGCGCTGCGCCCTTATTCAAGTCCTTGTACTTGCGAAACAGCGCGTTTTTCTCGTTGGCGCCGCCACCCAGGTAGCCGAGCTCCGCGCCGCCGCTGTATTCCCAGCCGCCGACGGTCTTGCTGCCTTCCTTTTCGACCTCAAAGGGCTGGCCATAGAGCTGACCGGTGGGCGAGCGGCGCACCGTGTCGTAGCCGTCGTCGGCCAGCGGTCGCGGCACGGCCGAACGTCCCGGTGGGTTGAGGGCGTTGCCCAGGGCGGTGTCGACCCCGATGGCGGAGTCGGCCAGCGCGGAACCTGCGCCCCATTGGGCCAGGGCCACACCGACGCAGACGGCCAATGATTTCATGCGTGGACGAGCAGTCATGCGAGTACTCCCGGATTTGGTGAACAGTGCCATTTGTGGTTTCCTTTTTCGGCTCAGCGCTGGAAGCGCGCGCCCGATGGGCTGTTGCTGCCATGGATCATGGAGTGGCAGTTCTGGCAGGAACGCCCCGTCATGCGCTTGTTGGGGGCATTGCCCAGTGCGCCGCCCTGCAGGTTGGTCGGTGACAGCGCGGTGCCGGTGTTGCCCAGGGTGTTGTTGCCCCACACGGCGTGGCCCATGGTGCCGGTGGTGCTGTGGCAACCCGAGCACAGGAAGGGACGCTGCTGCACCAGCAGTTTTTCGGCGTTGGAGCCGTGCGGGCTGTGGCAGTTCATGCAGTTTTCGCGCACCGGAGCGTGCTCCCACAGGAAGGGACCGCGCTTCTCCGCGTGGCAGCTGTAGCACAGGTCGTTGATGCTGTCTGCCTTGAGCAGGCGCTTGGAACTGCTGCCGTGCGGGTTGTGGCAGTCCTCGCAACTCATCTTGCCTTCAGGCACCGGCATATGCGACTTCTTGCGGAACTCGGCGCGCTGTTGCTGGTGGCAGGTCTGGCAGGTCTCGGTGATGCCGGCTTTCTTCATCAGGCCATTGGCCGAGAAGCGCGCCATCGGGTTGTGTCAGTCCGAACACGCCAGCTTGTTCGTGGCGTGGATGGAACCCGGCCAGTGCATGCGCTGGCCGCCCGAATGGCAGCCCAGGCATTGGCCGTTCTGCCGTTCAATGGGCGTGCCCCATTCCTTGGAGAAGCCGATGATCTTGTTTTTGTCCTTGGTGTCTGCCGCGTGCAGCGAGCCGGGTCCGTGGCAGGCTTCGCACACCGCTTTTTCGGTGTCGTTGCGCGGATTCTCCCGGAACACGCGGGCGTGCTGGGTGTGGCCGAACAGGGATTTCTCCGTGTCGTGGCACTCGCCGCAGCGCTTTTCGCCGACGATGCGCGCGTTCGCCATCGGATCGGTTTCGGCCAGCGCGGCGCGCCCCGGCAACAGCCCCAGCAGCAGGGCTGCGAGCCCCGCCGTGCAGAGACGGCGAATCGAAGCGGAATGAATTATTGGCATGCGTTGTTTCCTCGTGGCTGGGTATCGAACTGAAACAAAGCGTATCCGCGGGGGCTGAGACCTGGCTTAAGAAATCGCGTTGCAACTTAAGGTTCGCGGTGGCGGGGTGGGTATTGGGCTGCGGGTTACTGCCGTATCGGACGGGCGGGCGCAGGCGCAGAATCGGGGCTGTGCCGGGGGCCCTGAGGCGCGCCGTCTCGGGGCTTTTTTCGGTCCTGCGGGAGCACTCTCGACACAGGCGAAATCTTAAGAAATGCACCCCCCCGAGGAAACCCGCGGCTGTGACACGAAACACGAATACACACCATGCGACTGCTGATCGTTGAAGACGACTCCCTGCTGGGCGGGGGGCTGCGCGCGGCCCTGGGCAAGGCCGGCTTTGCCGTGACCTGGGTGCGCGATGGCAAGGCCGCGCTCGATTTGTTGCCGGCGCAAGATTTCGCCGCCATGGTGCTCGACATCGGCCTGCCGGGCCTCAGCGGGCTGGACGTGTTGCGCCAGTTGCGCGCCGCTGGCAATAGCTTGCCGGTGCTGATGCTGACGGCGCGCGACACGACCCGCGACAAGGTGCTCAGCCTGGAAAGCGGCGCCGACGATTACCTGCTCAAGACCGCCGACATGGAGGAGTTGATCGCCCGCCTGCGTGCGCTGATTCGCCGCTCGGGGCGCGCAGTGGGATCTCTCACCGTAGGCGATCTGACGCTGGACCTGGACGCGCACACGGTGTGCAAGGCGGGAGAGGCCGTGAGCGTCTCCAAGCGCGAGTTTGACGTGTTGCGCACGCTCATGGAGGGCGCCGGGCGGGTGCTGACCCGGGGCCAGTTGGAGCAGTCGCTGTATGGCGTCAACCGGCAGGTGGACAGCAACGCCGTCGAGGTGCACATCCACAACCTGCGCGTGAAGCTGGGTGCGACCATTCTCAAGACCGTGCGCGGCGTGGGCTACACCATCAGCCGCAGCAGCGCATGACGCTGCGCGCCCTGTCGCTGAGCCAGCGCCTGCTGCTCGGCCTGATCCTGGTGAGCTTTGGCTACTCGGCGGTGATTGCCTGGTTCACGGTGCGCGACAGCGTGGACGAGGTCTACGAGCTTTTTGACGTGCATCTGGCGCAGACCGCACTGGCGTTGCTGCGCGTCACCGACCCGGATGACCGAGATCCCGTGATGATCCCGAACCGGGTCGACGCCCCGGCGCTGGGCGAAATTTTCCAGCGCTGGCCGGACCTGCCGCAACGCCTGGCCAACAAGGGGCCAGCTTTCGCACCAGCTGCTGCCAGCGCCCCGGTGGTGGCCGGCTCCATCCACACCATGCACGCGGCCTACGAAAAGAACCTGCGCTACCAGGTGTGGAGCGGCAACGGCAGCCTGTTGTTGCGCTCGGCCAATGCCCCCGATCTGCCCATGACGCCGCTGGATGGTTATTCCGAAAGCACCGACGCGCAGGGGCGGGTCTGGCGCCACTTTGGCGTCTGGGACATGCACCACGACTTTCGCATCCTGGTGTCGGAAGCGCACGACCTGCGCACGGGCCTGGTGCGCAACATCGCCCTGCATGTGGCCAGCCCGCTGGCGCTGGGGCTGCCGGTGCTGGTGCTGCTGCTGTGGTTTTCCATTCACCGCGGGTTGAACCCGCTGAGCGTGCTGACGCGCCATATCGGGACCCGCGAGGCGCAAAACCTGATGCCGCTGGACACGCTGGACGCGCCGCTGGAAGTGCGGCCCATGGTGCAGGCGCTCAACGAATTGCTGGCACGCATGACGCAGACCCTGGAGGGCGAGCGGCGCTTCACAGCCAACGCGGCGCACGAGCTGCGCACGCCGCTGGCGGCCATACAGGCGCAGTTGTACGTGGCCCGCGGCGCCCAAGGCGAGACGGAACGCGCAGCGGCGTTGGAGCAGTTGCAGCGCGGCGTGGAGCGCGCCATCAGGCTGGTGGGGCAGATGCTCACGTTGGCGCGCCTGGACCCTGAGCAGCCGCTGCCTGATCCCCATGTCGTCAGCTTGGCCGAGGTGGCACAGTCCGTGTGCGCCGAGCTGGCGCCGTTGGCGCTGCAGCGCCATCAGACCCTCGCGCTGGACGTGAAGGGTGAATTGCCGGCGCTATCGGGCAACGCGGACCTGCTGTCCATGCTGCTGTGCAATCTGGCTGATAACGCGATTCGCTATACCCCGAATGGCGGCCACATCGATGTGGTGCTGCGCTGCGATCCGGTAGGCCTGTGGCTCGAAGTGATCGACGACGGACCGGGGATTGCACCAACGCTGCGCGAGCGCGTGTTTGATCGCTTCTACCGCATCGCCACCCAGGACCAGCCGGGTACCGGTCTGGGTCTGGCCATCTGCCGGCGCGTGGCCGAACTGCATGCTGCCCAGATCACGCTGAGCGACGGTCCGAACGGCAAGGGTCTGGCGGCCAGGGTGCTGCTGCCCCTGGCGGTGTGACGGGTCGGCTCAGCCGGCTGTGCTGTCGGCCAGGACCTGTTCTGGCTGTGGCAAAAAGTGATCCACCATGGCGATCAAGGCCTTGACCGAAATCGGCTTGGTGATGAATTCGTTCATCCCGGCCTCAAGGCATTTCTCCCGGTAGCCATCGATGGCATGTGCCGTCAAGGCGATGATGGGCAGGGTGCAACCGCGCGCGCGCAGCAGCCGGGTCGCTTCAAAGCCGCCCATGACCGGCATCTCCACGTCCATAAGGATCAGGTCGATGTCGGACGTTGTCGCGGCCAGCGCCTGTTCACCGTCGTGCGCGTAACTGACCCTGTGCCCCTGCCTGGTGAGCAGTATGCCGGCCAGACGCCGGTTGATCTCGTTGTCGTCGGTCACCAGGATGTGATGCTTGCGGTGCGCAGGGTCAGCGACGGGCTCCGCCGCGACCGTGCCTGCGGGCAGAACGGCTTGTGCATCCAACTGTTCGGCCGGCGCGACCGGAATGCGCACATGAAACACGCTGCCCTGGCCCAGTTCGCTGTCGGCCCACAGGCGCCCACCCATCAGCTCGGTGAGCTGGCGCGAGATCGTCAGCCCCAGGCCGGTGCCGCCGAACTCGCGCGTGGTGGTGCTGTCGGCCTGGGAGAAGGCGCTGAACACCTGCTCGAGTTGCTCCGGCGCAATGCCTATGCCGCTGTCCTGCACCTGGAAATGCACGAACAGTGCGCTGCCCTCTGGCTCCAGCTTGGCGCTTAAGACGACCCGGCCCTGGCGCGTGAACTTGATCGCGTTGCCCAGCAGATTGATCAGGATCTGGCGCAGCCGGTCCGGGTCGGCGCCGACGCGCGAAGGCAGGTCGCTGTCCACTTGCTGTTCCAGCTGCAGACCCTTGTCGCGGGCCCGGTGGCTGGTGGCGCGGATCACCGAATCGATCAGATGCTTCAAGTCGAAGTCGACGGCGCTGATGCGCAACATGCCAGCGTCGATTTTGGAAAAATCCAGGATGTCGTTGAGGATGGTGAGCAGGTGGCGCGCCGACTGGTGCGCCAGCGCCAGATGCTCGCGCTGCTCGGCGTTCAGCGGCGTGTCCAGCGTCACTTCGAGCATGCCCAGCACGCCGTTCATGGGCGTGCGCAACTCGTGGCTCATGTTGGCCAGGAACATGGAGCGCATCAGCGCTGCGGCCTCGGCCTTTTCGCGGTCGCGCACGGCGTTGAAGGCGCGGTCCTTGGATTTGGCCCCTTGGTCAAGCGCGCGTTGCAACGCCCGCATCGGCAACACGCGCAGCGCCCAAAAGCCCAGCAGGGCCAGACCCAGCGAGACCAGGGCGATGGCCGCGCTGGTCCACAGCAGGGGTTGCAGCGAGCGCGAAATTTCCAGTTGTGCCACCACCGCGCCCGAATCGTGGATGGGCGCACGGTAACTCGTGATGGCGTTGCCGATGGCGTCGGCGCTTTGGGCAATCACCTGCCCTTGTTCGTCGACAATGCGGCGCACTTCGGGAATTTTTTCTGCAGAACGCCTGGTCAGCAGCGAGTCCAGATGGGTCTCCTCGAGCCGCCAGTGCTCCGGGTTCTGGTTGACGATCTGCCCCACCAGGCGCGCGTTGATCTGTGCCTCGGCGGCCAGCGCGCCACGCGTTGCCTCGTAGGCTGCCCAAAAATACGCAGTCGGCGGAACCATCGCCACCACGATCGCGACCAGCGCCGCAATCGCCGTCGTCAGCTCGGCCAGCGAACGCTTGCCCGAGCTATCGGAGCGCATGCGAGTAGCCGATCTTTTCCAGAATGCTGCGCCCCTCGGGCGACTGGATGAACGCCACAAAGCGCCGCGTTGCCGGCTTGGCATCGTCGCGCAGCACCAGGTACAAGGGCTTTAGCAGGGGGTAGGCCGGATTGACGGCGCCCTTGAGCCAGGGCGCCACGCCATTCAGGCTCAGCACCTGCAGCGGTCGCGCTTCCGACAGGATCAGCGCCAGCGTCGACGTGCCCAGGCTGCCGGGCAGGCGCTCGAGCAGATCAGCCGCGTCCTGGTCGGTAACGGCCGTGGTCAGCCCTTCGCGCGTGGCCGCGGCTTCGAGCGCCGATTTCAGGCCTGGCGCGAGTCCCATCAGCAGTTGGTTGTCGGTTTCGCTCAAGGGGCGCAACACCAGGCGCAGCAGGCTGGCGTCGCTCCAGCGCGCCAATTTCCCTGAATAAATCTCTTCCAGTTGCTTTGTGCTGGTGGCCTGTTCGCTGCGCCGGTTGGTGGCCAGCACCACAGGGGTCTGCGCGCAAGCGATGGCATTCAGTCCCAGCGCTTTTTCGCTGTCCTTGAGGGGCCGGGAAGATGCACCCAGATCCAGGCTTTTCGCGCCCAGACCCTTGATGGCGCCGCCCGTTCCCAGGCTGGGCAAAACGGACAGCACAAAGCCGGGCTCCTTTTTGGCGAACGCGCTGCCCAGTCGGCGCAGGCTCTCCAGCGCGCTGCCGGTGCCTCCAGCGGTGAGGGTTTCGGCGCAGACGCTGGCAGCCAGCGTCAAGAAAAACACGAGCAGGCAGGGCCTGAAATGGGACTTCACACATCGCGCTGGATTCATGGTGCCTTGCTCGTTCGGATGCTTGCCACGCAGGGCAAGTAGGGAAAGTAGGGAAAGTATCCCACAAGCGGCTCGGTGCAAGCCTGGGCAAAGCTTCGTGTGTATAGTACGCGGAGCCCGATTCCTGGGAATGGGGCCACCGTAACCACTAGAGGATCTTTTGATGAATGCATCTACAACACCCCGTCGCCAGTTTCTGAAAATCGGCGCTGCCGCTCTGGCCATGATTCCGGTCGTGGCCTTTACCGACCGTGCTTTTGCCGCGACCAATGCCGCGATGCGCACTGCGCTCAAGTACCAGGCCAAGCCCGAAGGCGAGAAGAACTGCGCCACCTGCATGCAGTTCGTTCCCGGCGCCAATGCCAAGGCCAACGGCGGCTGCAAGCTGCTGGCGGGCGACACTGAAATTTCGCCCACAGGCTACTGCACTGCCTGGGTGAAGAAAGCCTAAGCCCCTTTCAAGCGTCAGTCAAAAAGGCCTCGCGACTGGGTTCGCGAGGCCTTTTTTGTGGGCTTCGCCGGCGAAGCAAGCCCTGTTCCGTCAGGTGGCGGGTGAGATTTCGATCAGCGCGCGCCCCAGTTGGCGCTCCACCTGGGTCACCGAAATGACGCCGCGAATGCGCGCCGCACCCTGACCAGTGGCCGCCTGCACGACGAGAAGGTGGCTGCGTCCAACCTTCTTCAATGTGGCAATGACATGGCTCACCTCGGCTGTTTTCAACTCGTTGTAGTCCAGGGCGTCGAGCAGCGACAGCGGCGTCATGACGTCGCTCACACACAGGTCCTGGCGGGGCACGAGGCGCTGGTTCATCAGACGCACCGGCTTTTCACCCATCAGATCGGTGGCAGTGATCAGGCCGTCCACGCAGGGAAAACTGCTCACGACAAACAAGGAACGCACCGACTGCTCAATCATCACCTGCTCGGCCCGGTCCAGCGTCGTTTCGGGGCTGATCGTTGCCGCCCTGACTTGCGCCAGATCGGTCATCACCTCCAATCCCGGTGAGTCCAGCGTCACTGTGCCCGAGACCTTGGGTTGGGCTTGCGGGATGCAGGTGTTTTCGGGGAAACGAAAAGTCGTGAGAGCGGTCGAATGCATGGGCTGTCTCCGGTGTAAGTGATGGCTCAAGAAAACTGAATCGCCGAAAGCGGTGGGTCGGTGTTCGGGTGCGCGAGTCTGACATATGCCAAACACATTTGGGATATTCTCCCGAAAACTCTCGGAATGCAGGCTGATGCCGCGAAAAATTGTGACTGAATGTTCGCTGTTCGACATCTCGGCAGCGCGACCAGTGCTGGTTTTGCGGGGAGTAGACTTGGCGCCTGAGACAAGCGCTGCCTGGGGGCGGCAGTCCAGACGACTTTGACCGGAATTACCTGATGGCTGACTTTTGAGGCGCTTTTGCGCCGCAGCGCTGCTCCTGGCATCTGCGCTTGCCAACGCTGCAACAGCCGACTTCTCGCAATGTCGGCAGTTGTTCGCCGCCAACCAACTTCCGCTACTGCAAAACCAGGCCATGGCGCCAAGGGCCCTTTGCTACAGCGGCTTTGCCATCCTGTACTCGGGCACCAGCCGCACGCCGATCTATGCGGCGCAGCGGCTCAACAAGCTGCAGCTGAAAACCAGGCTGGCCCGGTCCAACAAATTCTTCGCTGACGCACGCCTGCCGCGTGCCGAACGCGCCGAGTTGGATGACTACAAGAATTCGGGCCTGGACCGAGGTCACATGGCGCCAGCCGGGGACATGAGCACGCCAGAGGCCATGGCGCAAAGTTTTTCACTGGCCAACATGGTGCCGCAAAGCGCCGAGGGTAATCGGCATGCCTGGGCGAATATCGAGAAGGCTACGCGCAAGTATGTGATGCGGGCCGCCGGCGATGTGTTCGTCATCACGGGACCGGTGTACGAGCTCCCCGCACCCACCATCGGCGCCAACAGGGTCTGGGTGCCGCAGCATCTTTTCAAGCTGGTCTACGACCCCGCGACCGGTCGTGCCTGGGCACACTGGCTGGACAACACGGACAGCGCGCGCGCAGGAAAACCGATCAGCTACAGCGAACTGGTGCGACGCACCGGCATAGAATTTTTGCCGGGGAGTGCGCTGCGTGCGGCCGCCGACGCGCTCCCCGAGCCCACTGCTGTGCACCAGGCCGTTGGGCCTTTGTGACTGTTGACGATTCTGGGTTAAGGTACTAAATGGCCTTGGCCCCGCGGACCGAACACTTGCTGCATTTCCAGCGCTGAACACGCTCGAACGCGTTTTCCTCGATCGTCACCATGCCAGTGCAATCGGCCGAGTGCACTTTTTCGCTGACGGTTTCCCACATGTCCTTGCTGTCGGTTGGTTTGCTGATCGTTCGTGTGGCAAGGTAGTTTGGTTGCATGGGTGGTTGTATGTCTTGATGCTTTTGAATTCGGATTAGCCTCCATTTTAAGGGGCGGGGCGGGGCGGGTTCAGTTAGCCCCCTTTTAATGCGCGGCGGCGTCTCGATGGCGGCCGTTTCGATCGCCACTGCAGGTGTTCAAGCAAGCCCGGTTGACCAGGTCAAGGCGGCGCGAACGCTGTCTGCTCCCGGTGCGCGGCGCATGCTTGGCATTGACAAACTGCAATCGTCTAATGTTATCTTCTTCATATCATTAAGGCCCAGACTCGTTTACAAGGGACGTCATGATGCGAAAGACAGTGATGAAGCAGACCGAAGCGGCGCGCGCCAGGCTGTCGGTGGGGCGTAGCTGATGGACGCCGCAGTCTCCAGCGGAGTGCGCGATCGGGCCCTGCTGGGTCGATTGTTGGAGGGTTTGCGCTTCAACTCCGACGTGCCCTTGCGCCTGGCCTTGTGGAACGGCCTGGAGCACGACCTGGGTCCCAACCCGCAAGTCACAGTGCGGCTGCCCGGGCCGGGCGCGTTGCGCTATTTTTTGCCCCCCGGTTTGGACAATCTGGCCGAAGGCTACGTCAACGGCCACTTTGACGTGCTGGGCCAAGCGCAAGACATCGTCGACGCTGCCGCGCAGTTGGCGCGAACGGCCTTGCCCATGAGCGGCAAGTTTGGCCGGCTGTTCAGTCCGGTGCCGCACAACCGGGCCAAGGACGCACGGGCAATCGAGCACCATTACGATGTTTCCAACGCCTTCTATCAACTCTGGCTGGATCCGGCCATGGTCTATTCCTGCGCCTATTTCCCGAACCGACGGGAGTCACTGGCACAAGCGCAATGCGCCAAGCTGGACCACGTGTTGCGCAAGATCATGCTCAAGCCAGGCGAGCGTTTGCTGGACATCGGCTGCGGTTGGGGCGCGCTGGTGATGCGTGCGGCGCAAAAGTTCGGTGCCACGGCGGTGGGCGTCACGCTGTCAAAAAACCAATATGAGCTGGCGTGCGAGCGTGTCGCACAGGCCGGGCTGGCGGCTCAGGTGGAGATTCGTTTGCAGGACTACCGCGACCTCGATGGAGTCCCCTTTGACAAAATCACCTCCATCGGCATGTTCGAGCATGTGGGTCTGAACCATCTGCCCTCCTATTTCGCGAAGGTAAATTCCCTGCTCAAGGACGGCGGTCTGGTGTTGAACCACGGCATCACCTCCACCGATCCGGGCAGCGGCAACGCGCCCCTGGGCGCCGCCCGTTTCATCGACAAATACGTCTTTCCCCACGGCGAACTGCCCCACATCAGCCTGGCACTCAAGGACATGCAGACGGCTGGCCTGGAGGCGCTGGATGTGGAATGCCTGCGCCGCCATTACGCCCGGACCTTGGGCCTGTGGGCGCAAAACTATGAAGCCAACAGCGACACGCTGCGCAGTCTGGTGGATGAGACCACCTATCGCATCTGGCGCATCTATCTGGCCGGTTGCGCGCACGCCTTTTCGCAGAACTGGGTTTCGCTGTACCAGGTGCTGGCGTGCAAGTCTGGAACCGACGAGGCGCTCGATCCGACGCCCTGGTCGCGCGCCTACATGTACTCGTGAACCGGGCCCTCGGAAGTGAGCCTTGCTGAAGGTCAGTTTTTGCACCGGAAAAGTGAATTGAAAGTGAACGAGAAACGACCCAATCAACTGACCAGCGCAGTTATTTCCAATTTGCAGCAATAGAAAATGACCACCAAACGCAGGCCGCAAAGAGCAAATAAACCCAATACCACCATTTGCGAAATCCTTTGCGGTAGTAAACCAGCAGCCACAGCGGCGCGCCAATTGCAGCAATGCTGTTGACCACCGGTGCAAACGCGATCAACAACATCTGAAGTGCACCAGACCAACCCACCAATTTGCTATTGCCATCACTCATCATGGTGCCGCCGATGAACAAGAACGCAAGACATATGCCTG